>JBAPOM010000281.1:0-10533 GCA_049279635.1 Candidatus Acidiferrales bacterium | reverse complement strand
GAATCGCACAGCTCCGCCAACATCTGCTGAAGCTTTCCCGCAGGTGTGAACGCGCGGTTCCCATCCGCCACCGGTGGCCGCGCGTTTTTCTTGTGCGCCTGGCCGGAAGTGTCGCGCTGCTCGAATCCATGACGGGCAACGCCTGCGAGCCGCGCGCATCCTAAGCTCTTCGATAGGAATGTACTGGAAGGGAGGAACCGTGCGAAAGGCAGTCGTTCTGGTGGCGGCGATCGTCGGGCTCTCGATGGCGGCCTATTGGGTAGTTTTCGCGCAAGGCCCCGGCAGCCAGGCCGTGCCGCCGCGCGTGATCGAGATATCGGCGAAGAAGTACGAGTTCACTGCAAACGAAATCCACGTGCGCAAAGGGGAGCACGTCGAGCTGCGCGTACATTCCGAGGACGCCACGCACGGCGTGAAGCTGGACGTCTACCCCGAGGGAGCCACCGACAAGAGCATGCCCGGCCTCATGTTCGATCAGCCGGACGAAAACGGCAAAGTGAAAAAGGGCGTCGATCAGGTGGTCGATTTCGTCGCTGAGGAACCCGGGACCTACGACTTCAAGTGCGCGAAATTCTGCGGCTTCGGCCACGACAAAATGAAGGGCAAATTGATCGTTGATCCGTGATGGCCATAGTGGGTTTGTCTGAGCCTTTGTGTCTGTGGCGGCTTGCTGAAGCTATCCTATCTCTGGAATTCCACCGTCAGGATCATGTGCCCCGCGGTGGGTTTCCCGCCTTTGAGCGCGGGCTGGAATATCCATAGCCCAACGGCTGCTTCGGCCGAGCTCTCAAGCACACGTGGACCCGAGACCAGCTTCATCTGTGTCAAGTTTCCCTTTTCATCGATCACGGCGTCGAGCGTCACAACCCCATCCAGGTCGAGGTCTTTGGCCCACTTGGGAAGCGGCGGCTGGTATTGAGAGAGGACTCTTGCGGGAATCGTCTCGGGACTTAGTTCACCCCTTCGAGGTTTCGCTTCTCCCACGGGCGTCTGATCGGAGCTGAGCGCGCCGGGGCCCGGTTCCATGCGGAACGCGACGGGTGGGGCGGAGTTCTCAACTTCTTTAGCACTCCGCGCGGATACAGCCTTTACCGCCATCGCTGCAGGACTTTTCGCAATTCGCGCGGCAGTCACTTGTGCGACAGCGGGCGGCTGAATCTTTGCCACTGGCCGAGCAGGCCCGGCTTCGGTCTTGCTTTCCTTTGCCGATGCTGTTTTCGCCGGCCCCATCATCGATTGCGACGCCTTAGCGTGCAGCGCTGGGACCTTCGCCCGTGCGATGGCAGCCAACGACCGAGTGCTTTCGGGGTACAGCATGCGGGTTACGTCCCAAGAAACTCCCAGAGCCGCTCCGATCACGATGAACGCGATGATTCCGAGGGCGATCGGGTTTTTGCGCACCGTGAGCTCGCGGATTCCGTGCAGGCGAAATGCGAGCGTCGAAAATGCCCTCGCGCTGGGCGTCACGCCGGGGGCGGCATCGCCATGCAACGTAGCGTCCGCCGCGGCTTGTTGCTGTGCCTCATTTTCGGCGTGCTTGGCAGACGTTCGTTTGGCGATCGCTTTGGCATATCTTGCCAGGATTCCGGCCAACTGCTCGGCGTCTTTCGCGTCGTCGACTTCCGCGACGGGGGCAGGCCCGGAAGATGGTTCCAACTCTGCGGGCGCAGGAGAAAAAGCTGGTCCCGGCGGGGTTTCGGCAATAGCCACAGCCGTAGCCGCAGGAACTGCTGTGTCGGCCGGCGCGCTGGATTCCGCGCCGGATTGGATGATCGGGGTAGCTCTCGCGCCTTTCGGTGCCGGTGGCGCCGATTCTTGCGCGGCAGTTTCCTCGCCGACATTCGCAGGGCGGTCACTCGGGGCGTTCCAAAAGTCCGGATCGTGAATGGTGAATTCGAGATCCGTGGCGCCTTCTTGGCCCGGAGCCGGCGCCTCGATCACGCGGCACAGGATTTCTCTTCCGGATAGTTCGTTGCGCAGAAAGAGGGATTGTCCGGTGGCGACTCTTGCTTTGAGATTGATCGCAGCGCCGTTGTCAAAGATCAGCGTGGTCTTCAGGGTTTCGGTGAATAGTTCGCGTCGATCCGTTCCAGCGACGATCTGCGATCCTTGGATCGTGACGGGGATCTCACGGGCGATCACTTGAGGTGTTGGAGTGGAGTCAGCCATTCTTCATCGTCCGTTCGACCGAGGTCCCAGCATGGGCGTTATTGTTCCCCCGACGTAGACACATCCCCCGGGCGCAGGCGCGGTTTCAGTGCCTGGCACGCAAACAGAGTTTGCGCTCCTTATATGGTGCTCCTAGAAGCACTTGGCAACAATAGTCTAGTAGTACTAGTTCCATGCTAGCAACCGGCCTATGCGTGTCAATTGGGGCACTTATTACATTCATTCCATGGCAAATACCCAGGATGAGTTTCGCCATGACTGTCACCTCGTGTTGTTGCCGCCGTGCTAGCCGCGGCCGATGAAGGGCATCTTGGTCGCCATCACGGTCATGAACTGGACGTTCGCGTCGAGTGGGAGCGACGCCATATAAACAACCGCGCGCGCCACGTCTGAGGGATCCATCGTAGGCTCGACTTCAATCGTGCCATTGGCCTGGGGCACACCTCTCTTCATCCTTTCCGCCATGTGCGTGGCCGCGTTTCCGATGTCGATTTGGCCGCAGGCGATGTCGTACTTTCGGCCATCGAGCGACGTCACTTTGGTGAGGCCGGTGATTCCGTGTTTTGAAGCAGTATAGGGCGCGGAATTCGGCCGAGGGGCATGCGCCGAGATCGAACCGTTGTTGATGATGCGGCCGCCGCGCGGGTCCTGGCTCTTCATGATCTTGAATGCTTCCTGCGTGCAGAGAAACGGGCCGGTGAGGTTCGTTTCGACCACGGCCTTCCATCGCTCATAGGTTAAGTCCTCGAGCGGGCCGCCGGCCGAAATGCCGGCGTTGTTGAACAGCAGGTCGAGACGGCCGAATGCGTCTTTCGTTTTCGCGAAGAGATTGCGCACGGAGGCGGGATCGGTGACGTCTGCGGGCACAACGAGGCCTTGCGAATTCGCCTGCTTTACCTCGAGCGCGGTGGCCTCCAGCGCATCCTGGCGCCTGCCCGAAAGAACGACCGAATAGCCTTCGCGGGCAAGAGCAACCGCGACGTATTTGCCGATCCCGCTGCCTGCGCCGGTGATGATGGCGATCTTCGACGATGTGTGAGGTGATGAGTCCATAGAGTATCCTCCGAGGCAAGGATGATAAATCAAAGAGGGCAACTTATGTCCTCGGCTGCCTCCCGATAGACTGGTTGCGATGGCCGGGAAGAGCGGGTACAGTTCCGGCGCGGGCAATCATCCGAAGAGGTCTCACATGGACTCATCGACAGCGGTATCTCATTCAGGCTCGACTGATCGGGGCCTTGGCCTTCTCACGGCGTTGCAGGCGGCTGAAGCCATTCGCAAAAAAAAGATTTCGTCGGTGGAGCTGACGCGCCACGTTTTCGAGCGAATTGAACGATTCAATCCCGCACTCAATGCCTTCGCGTATCTGCTGAAAGATGATGCGCTGGCTCGCGCGAAGCAAGCGGACGAGGCGCTTGCGCGCGGGCATTCGCTCGGCGTGTTCCATGGCGTTCCTGTCAACGTGAAGGAAAGCTTTGCGGTGGCGGGCCACCCGTGCACGTGGGGATTGCCGCCGTTCAAGGACTCGAAGGCGCCACGGAATTCCGTGGTCGTGGACCGATTGCTGGGCGCGGGAGCGGTGTTGACCGGTGCCACGAATGTTCCGGTCAATCTCGCCGATTGGCAATCCTACAATCCTATTTACGGGACGACGAATAATCCGTGGGACGTGAAGCGCTCGCCGGGCGGGTCTTCGGGAGGATCGGCGGCGGCGCTGGCAGCGGGGCTCGGGTATCTGAGCGTCGGGAGCGATATCGGCGGCTCGATACGCGTGCCGTCGAATTTTTGCGGGATCTACGGGCACAAACCGACACTCGATTTAGTCAGCCAGAGCGGCCATCAGCCAGGCGGTGTGCCGACCGCGCCGGGATTCTCGACTCTGTTGGCCGTTGCCGGGCCGATGGCACGAAGCGCGCCCGATCTGCTTGCGGCGCTGCGAGTGTTGGGGGGACCCGAACGCTGGGACGCCAAAGCATGGAAGTGGGAGCTGCCGCCCGCACGCGGCCAGAGTCTGAAGGAGTTTCGCGTCGGCTACGTGCTCGACGATCCGATCGCTCCGGTCGCATCGGGCGTGCTTGCGGCGCTCGAAAAAGTGATCGAAAGCGTCGGCCGCGCCGGCGCGAAAATCAGGCCGGGATGGCCGGTGGAGTTTCAGCCGTCAGCGCTACTGGACACTTACCGCTACTTGCTGTTCGCATTCGAAATCAGCATGTCTCCGCCGGAGGCGCAGGAAGAGCAGCGGCAAAAATTCGAGCAGATGGCAGGCCCGGCGGCCGCTGCGGCACTCACGTCGTTCACGCAATGGCAAGCGCAGAATTTGGAACGCGTGAGATTTCGGGCGCGGTGGCAGGCTTATTTCGACGAGGTGGATGTGTTCCTTTCTCCCGTGACATTCACGGCGGCGTTTCCGCACGATCACAGCGAACCTCAGAGCGCGCGCTCGATAGCTGCGGCTGGCAGTCCGCGAAGTTACATGGACGGCCTGAACTGGATCAGCCCTGCCACGCTGACCGGATGCCCGGCAACCGTCGCACCAGCAGGCCGCACAGAAGCGGGATTGCCGGTAGGAATTCAAATCATGGGGCCGTATTGGGAAGACGCGACGACAATTACGTTCGCGGATTTGCTCGCGCGGGAGATCGGTGGATTCGTGCCTCCGGCGGGCTATGGCAGTTAGCCACAGAGACACGGAGGCACCGAGAAAACTCTTTCGACGGCCCGCAACGCTCACGGCTCCTCCGGATTACAACGCTTAGTTCTTGGTTATGTCATGCGGTTCTCTGTGTCTCCTGTCTCTGTGGCGGACCCCGTACCGTCTTGTTAGGATATTGAGTTCCGCGGAAAGGATTTCTTACTCTTGACGATTCGGCCCGCTGTTTTGGCGTTGGCAATTAGTCTTGGCTTCGCAATCACCGGATGTAGCAAGAACGACAACGAAGATTCTTCGGCTCCTCCCGAGCCCACGGCCGTGGTTGATCCCGCGACGGCGGGCACGATTACAGGTACGGTCACGTTCGAAGGCACGCCGCCCACGTTTCACGCAATCGATATGAGCGCCGAACCAGCCTGCGTGCAGGCGAATCCGAAGCCTGTGGTCCCATCGATCGTCGTGCTCGGGTCTCACGACGCGCTTGCCGATACGATTGTCTACGTCAAATCGGGCCTCGGCGCTTATCGCTACGACACGCCGACCGATCCGGCTGTCCTCGACCAGAAGGGCTGCATGTACGTCCCGCGTGTCCTCGCTTTTCGCACCAATCAGCCGCTCGAGATCAAGAACACCGACCCGGTGACGCACAACGTCCATCCGATGCCTCGCGAGAATAAATCCTGGAACCGCTCGCTGCCCGAGAACGCGCCGCCGTTCATGACGAAATTCCTGCGTCAGGAGCTGGGCATTCCAGTCGCGTGCAACATCCATCCGTGGATGCGCGCGTTTCTTTTCGTCTTCGATAATCCCTACTACGACATGACCACCAAGGCCGGCACATTCGAGCTGAAAAATCTCCCGCCCGGCACCTACGCCATCGAGGCTTGGCACGAATACCTCGGCACACTCGACCAGACCGTCACCATCTCCCCCAAGGAATCCAAGTCGATTTCGTTCAATTTCACCGCGTCTCACTGAGGCTTGTGCCGTTTGCGCAGACGCGAGGTTTCCGATAAAATTTGATGTTACGGATTTGCTGTACGATCCCTGAGGGAATGGCAGAGACACAACACCGAATCACCCTAGCCTTCGACGCGGCCGACGAGTATCGTCCCGAACCGCCCCCTGAACCCGAAATTCCAGCATGGAAAGACGGCGGCCTGCGCATCGGCATCCACACGTCGATTGCAGGGGACGTGACCGGTGCCCTCGAAATGGCGCACGGGCTGGGTGCGAACGCGCTGCAGATCTTTTCGTCGAGCCCGCGCATGTGGGCGCGCGGCAATTCCCGCATTGCTGAGACCGAGGCGGCGCGATTTCGCGCGCGCCGCAAGGAACTCGGGCTCGGACCGCTGGTGATTCACGCCAACTACCTGATCAATCTGGCGTCGCCGAATCCGGTGCTGCGCACGCAGTCGGTGCAGGGATTTCACCAGGAACTCGTGCGAGGTATGGCGCTTGGCGCCGATTTTCTGGTGGTGCATCCGGGGAGCCGGCTCGAGAGTTCGGTCGAGACGGGCGTGGCGGCGATTGCCGAATCATTGAAGCAGGCGGCGCGCGGGCTGAAGCTCGGCGAGCTGCGCATTCTGCTCGAAAACACCGCGGGACAGGGAAGCGCGCTCGGCTCGCGATTCGAAGAGCTGAAGGCGGTGCTCGATGCATGCCCGGAGCTGCCGCTCGGAATTTGTGTCGACACGGCGCACCTGTTTGCGGCTGGGTGGGATATCCGCAAGGCGGCGGGCCTCGAAGCAACGCTGCGGCATATCGAAAGTACCGTGGGGCTTGATTGCGTGCGCGTGGTTCATATGAACGATTCGAAGGTTGCGCTCGGGTCGCGCGTCGACCGGCACGAGCATATCGGGCGCGGCAAGATCGGGCTCGAGGCCTTTCGCGAAATACTGAAGCATCCTCTGCTGGCGGGGCGCGCGTTCATTTTGGAGACGCCGATCGATAAGCCGGGGGACGATAAGCGAAATGTGGCCGCGCTGTGGCGGCTTACCGGGCGCGCGGTGCGGGCCACCGGAGAAGGTATGAAGCCTCGACGGAGCGTTCGAATCGGGGTGAAGACTCGAATCGGAACCAAGGCCAAGACAAAGACAAAAGCCAAGTCAAAAGCTTAACGCAGAGGACGCAGAGAAGGCGCAGAGGTCGCAGAGAAGAAAAAACCTGGGAACGGGCCGGACAGCAAGGCAGATGGCGCAAACGACAGTTTCGGAGACTCAGGGAGACCGCAGAGTGAGCGATTACGATCCACAGCGTATCGAGGCCAAGTGGCAGAAGGTGTGGGAGGAGCAGGAGGCGTTTCGCGCGGTCGATAACGACGCGTCGCGCGAAAAATACTACCTGCTCGAAATGCTTCCGTACCCCTCCGGCACGCTGCATATGGGCCACATGCGCAACTACACGATCGGCGACGCGGTGGCGCGCTACAAGCGGATGTGCGGGTTCAACGTGCTGCACCCGATCGGGTGGGACGCGTTCGGCCTGCCCGCTGAAAACGCCGCGATCAAGCGCGGCGTGGCGCCGCGTGAGTGGACGAACGCGAACATCGCGCAGATGAAAGCGGTATGCAAGCGATTCGGCTTCAGCTACGACTGGCGGCGCGAAATCTCGACCTGCGAGCCGGAGTATTACCAGTGGAATCAGTGGTTTTTCCTGCGGATGCTCGAGCGTGGGCTGGCGTACCGCAAGCGCAGCCGAGTGAACTGGTGTCCTCAGTGCCAGACTGTCCTCGCGAACGAGCAAGTGGTCGATGGATTCTGCTGGCAGCACGACACGACGCCGGTCGAATCGAAAGAGATCGAGCAGTGGTTCCTGCGGATCACGAAGTACGCGGATGCGCTGCTCGACAGCATGGGGGAGCTAGCCGACGGGTGGCCCGAGCGCGTGCTCGTGATGCAGCAGAACTGGATCGGGAAATCGCGCGGCACGCGCGTGCGGTTTGACGTGATCGAGGTCGACGGGCTGAACCTCGAAGTTTTCACCACGCGCGTCGACACGATTTACGGAGCCTCGGCGGTGGTCATCGCGGCGAGGCATCCGGATGTCGAAAAGCTGCTCGACGGCGTGCGCGGGCGCGCTGCGATGGAAACGCAGCTCAAGGCGATGCAGGGCAAGAGCGTGAAGGCGGCGGACATCGCGACGGCCGAGAAGGAGGGATTCTTTACTGGGCGATTCGCAATGAATCCGTTTTCAGGCGAGCGCGTGCCGATCTGGGTGGCGAATTTCGTTCTTGCGGAATACGGGACGGGCGCCGTGATGGCCGTGCCGGCGCACGATCAGCGCGATTTCGAGTTTGCGGAAAAATATCATCTGCCTGTGAAGATCGTGATCCAGCCGGTCGCCGGGCCACCGCTGCGTCCAGACCGGATGAACGAGGCCTACACGGAATACGGGCGGCTGGTCGATTCGGGGCCATATACCGGGCTGACGTCCGAGCAGGCCATCGAAAAGATGGGCGCGGACGCCGAGGCCGGAGGATTCGGCAAAGGCGAGACAACCTACCGGCTCAAGGATTGGGGCACCTCACGCCAGCGTTACTGGGGCACTCCGATCCCGGGCGTCTATTGCAAGAAGGACGGAATCGTGGGCGTGCCGGACGATCAGCTCCCGGTGCGGCTGCCAGAAAATGTGACGCTGACGGGACAAGGGCAATCGCCACTTGCGAGCGTGCCGGAATTTTTGCACACGACGTGCCCGAAGTGCGGCGGACCGGCGGAGCGCGAGACGGACACGATGGATACGTTCATCGACTCGTCGTGGTATTTCTACCGCTACACGGACCCGCACAACGATCGCGCGCCGTTCGATAAGGCAAAGGCTGCGTACTGGTTTCAGATTGATCAGTACATCGGCGGCGTGGAGCACGCGATCCTGCATCTGATCTACTCGCGATTCTTCTGCAAGGTGATGAATGAACTCGGCCTGGTCGATCATCGCGAGCCGGTGAAGCGCCTCTTCTCGCAGGGCATGGTGCTGAAAGACGGCATGAAGATGTCGAAGTCGAAGGGCAACATTGTCGGCGCGATCGAGATGGCGGACAAGTACGGCTGCGATACGGGGCGGATGTACACGCTTTTCGCGGCGCCGCCGGAAAAAGATCTCGAATGGAGCGAGAAGGGAATCGAAGGCTCGGCGCGATTCCTGAACCGTGTCTACCGCCTGGTCGAAAAGCACGCGGGGCGGCTGCCCGCAGAGCCGGTCGACCTGGAGCATCCGACCGACATGGCGAAGGCCACGCCGAAGGAAAAGATTCTGATCCGCAAGACGCACCAAACGCTCAAGCGCGTGACCAATGATTTCGAATCGCGCTGGCATTTCAACACATCTGTGGCGCTGATCATGGAGTTGGTGAACGAGCTGACCGCGCAGGAGCCGCTCGATCAGGATATTTCGCCGCTGATCCTGAAGCGCGTGCTATCGGCGCTGATCCTAATGCTTTCGCCGATGACTCCGCACATCGCGGAGGAGCTGTGGCAGAAGCTCGGAAACTCCGACGGAATTTCCGTATCGGGCCCGAGCGGCGGGAGCGGGCCCGGTTCCGGCGCTGCGGGGCAGAAGTGGCCGCGCTATCGCGAAGACCTGACGCGCGAGGAGCAGATCGAGATCATCATCCAGATCAACGGGCGCGTGCGCGGGAAGATGCTCGTAGACGCCGAGCTGGGTGAAGACGAGACGCGCGAGCGGGCGCTGATCGATCCGCGCATCGCTCCATTGATTGCCGGCAAGCAGGCTGCGAAGATCATCGTGGTGCCGAAGAAGCTGGTGAACATCGTTTTACGGTAAGGAAATGCGCACGGAGGAACGATGGCTGAAAGCGGGGCGGCGGCGCAAAAAGAAATCGGAGGCGCGGTGAGCACGCGACACGGAATCGTGGTCCTGGATTTCGGCGGGCAGTACACGCAACTGATCGCGCGGCGCATCCGCCAACAGCAGGTGTTTTCCGCGATCCTGCCGTGCACGGCTTCGCTCGACGAGATTCGCGCGCAGGAACCAGTCGGCATCGTGCTTTCGGGCGGGCCGAGCTCGGTCTACGATGCAGACGCACCCGTGTGCGATCCCAAAGTGCTGCAGCTCGGCGTGCCGGTGCTCGGCATCTGCTACGGGATGCAATGGCTGACGCGCACGCTCGGCGGAAAAGTAGAGCGCGCGGACCGGCGCGAGTACGGCCCGGCCGAGCTGGCCATGCAGGCGGATTCGCCGCTTTTCAAGGGGCTGTCCGGGCGGCTCAAAGTGTGGGAGAGCCACGGCGATCACGTGGTCGGGCTGCCTGCGGGATTTCACGTCACCGGACGCACCGAAAACGCAGTGGCGGCGGTCGAGGATCCCGAAAAGAAATTCTACGGAGTCGAATTTCACCCTGAAGTGAATCACACGGAGCGCGGCACCGAGGTGCTGCAGAATTTCGTCTTCGCGATCTGCGGCGCAAAGCAGAACTGGAACCGCGCGGGATTCATCGCCGAAACGGTTGAGGCAATCCGGAAGCAGACGGAGGGCGCGCGCGCGATTTGCGGGCTGAGCGGCGGAGTGGACTCAACCGTCGCGGCGGTGCTCGTGCACCGCGCGATGGACGACCGGTTGACGAACGTGTTCGTCGATACCGGGCTGCTGCGACGCGATGAATTTCGCGATACGCTCGAAATGCTGCGCGAGCGGCTGGGTCTGAACGTGATCGGCGTCGACGCGTCCGAAAGGTTCTTGGGCAAGCTGAAGGG
>JBAPOM010000280.1:0-4345 GCA_049279635.1 Candidatus Acidiferrales bacterium | reverse complement strand
GCCGCGAGCCGCACGCGAGCTCGATTCCGCTCCCGCGCCGGCCGCCCTCGGCCGCTGGTGGAACGCGGTCCTCGTCCCAGCGGCGGTGGCGCTCGCGGCGCTCACGATTTTCCTCTGGCGCGAAAATCGCGCCCTCGATCGCCGGCTCGCGGCGTTGCGCGCCTCGATGAGCCAGCAACAGCAGCAACTCGACGAGGCGCGCGAGGTCGCCGAGTTCATGACTTCGCAGACCACGATCACCGTCCCGCTCGCGCAGCAATCCGGCATGCCGAAGGGCTCCGCGCACGTGATGTACAACGCAAAAATGGGCATGGTGATGTACGACGGCGAAATCGCGCCCGCGCCCGCCGCGAAAACCTACCAGCTCTGGCTTGTTCCCGTGAAGGGCGATCCGATCAGCTTGGGCGTCTTCGGCGGGCAGCCGGATCACTGGATGATGAAGGTGCCCGAGGGAATGCCGCCGAAATGGTTCCAGGTGACGCTCGAGCCCGCCGGCGGCATGCCGCACCCCACCGGACCGATGGTCCTGATGGGCATGGTCTCCTGATTTCCACAAGCGGCCCCGGCGGCACGGGCGCCTCGAAATGTTTGTTGTAGCCTCCAGCCCGTGCCTGCGGTATAACCAAGGGTGCCTGGCTGAGGGAGCTTGGCGGCTTTTTTCGCGACCGATTCACCCATCTCCACGACAACAACCACACAGCCTGGAATGAAAGCGGTCCGCGGAAAAGGCCAGATGGACGAGTCAGGACACATCTGAGGGAGGAAATCATGAGGAAGGCCATCAGCATGTTCGGTCTGCTCGCGCTCTTGGGCGCGGCGATCAGCGTAGCCGGCGTCACCACACGCGCCAGCGACAAAGCCATGACGTGGACCGGTTGGATCAGCGATAGCCATTGCGGCGCCAAAGGCATGAGCGCGGACCACAAAGCCTGCGCCGAAACCTGCGTCAAGACCAAGAACGCCAAGTGGGTCTTCGTCAACGACAAGACCAAGCACGTCATCCCCATCGCCAATCAGGACTCGATCGTTCCCGACGATGCGCTCGGCCACCCCGTGAAGGTCACCGGCCACATCTCGAAGGGCGTGCTAACAATCGACAAGCTAGAAGCCGCAAGCTAACTCGCGCCACTTTGCCTTTGACGTTTCGGGTGCCCCATCCTCGTTTTGTGAGGGTGGGGCCCTTTCTTCTCCTCGCCCCGTAACCCGCCACCATTTTCTTAGCTGCACGCTGTTCGCTTTTCGAATTTCGCTTTTCCAATTTCAAATTTCCATTTTCTATTTTCCGCCTGTAATCTTCTCCACGCCCATATACGCCCGCAGCGCCTCGGGAATCACAATCGAGCCATCCGCTTGCTGATAATTTTCGACAATCGCGATCCACGTCCGCCCGACCGCCAGCCCCGACCCGTTCAGCGTGTGGACGAATTCCGACTTCCCGCCGCCGCCCTTCGCCTTGAATCGAATCCCCGACCGCCGCGCCTGAAACGCCTCCGTATTCGAGCACGACGAAATTTCCATGAATTCGCCCGACGACGGCAGCCACACCTCGATGTCGTACGTCTTCGACGACGCGAATCCCATGTCGCCCGTGCACAGCAGGACCACCCGGTAGTGCAGCCCCAGCTTCTGCAGCACCAGCTCGGCGCTGCGCACCAGCGACTCCAGCTCGTCGTAGCTCTGCTCCGGCCGCGTGAATTTGAAAAGCTCCACCTTCTGGAACTGGTGCTGCCGCTTGATTCCGCGTGTGTCTTTTCCCGCCGCGCCCGCTTCGCTGCGGAAGCACGCCGTCCACGCGCACATTTTCTGCGGCAGCGTGTCCGCGTCGAGCGTTTCTTCGCGGTGATAGCTCATCAACTCCACTTCCGCGGTCGGCGTGAGCCACAGGTCCGTGCCTTCCAGGTGAAACATATCCGCCGCGAATTTCGGCAGCTGCCCCACGCCCGTCAGCGATTGCGTGTTCACCAAAAACGGCGGCAGAATTTCCGTGAATCCGCTTTCGCGCGTGTGGACGTCCAGAAAGAAATTCGCGATCGCGCGCTCCAGCCGCGCTCCCAGCGCCTTATAAACGACGAACCGCGAGCCCGCGATCTTGATCGCCGCCTCGAAATCGAGTATCCCCGCGCCCTCGCCCACCTCCCAGTGCGGCCGCGGCGCAAAATCGAATTTCGGCGGCGCGCCCCACCGCCGCACCTCGACGTTCTCCGCCGCCCCGTGCCCCACCGGAACGCTCGCGTGCGGAATGTTCGGCACCGTCAGCATGAATTGCTTCAGCTGCTCGTCCAGCTCCGCAATCCGCTCGTCGTTGCGCTTCAATTCCTCCGCGAGTGCCTTCATCTGTGCGAGAATCGCGTCAAGCGCAGCCGCAGCCGTCGTAGCGCCGGCCTGCCCTGAGTCAGTTCGAAGGGCGTCCCGCCGGCTCTTTTCCTCTTTCTTCAGCCGCGCGATTTCTTCGCTGGCCTTGTTGCGCTCCGCCTTCTTCGTCTCGGTCGCGTGAATGATTTTGCGCCGCTCGCCGTCGATCGCGCGAAACGCCTCAAGATCGACCGCCACGCCGCGGTCCCGCGCCATCTTCTCGATCACTTCGAAGTGTTCCCGCACGTATCCAAGATCAAGCATAGGGACACAAGAATAGCGGAACTCAGTGGCGGCTGAATAGTGGCGAGTGGCTAGCGTCGGCGCGAAGACTAACCGTGCGCTTTAAGCTACGATAGTCGGCTGCGGCGTCGGCGACGCATGTCCTGATGATAGTGATTCCAAAACGTCTCCGTCAGCAAGCGATCGTTTGTCTGAAGCCGAATTACCGAGCCCGTCAATTTTTCCTTAAGGCGAAGAAACCCAGGCTTGGATTGTTCGAGATAGTAGACCATCCTATTTTCAAAAACGCGTCGCAGTAGCTCGGAAACGTCCTCGATGCGATCTGTGACAGCGGCACCGACCGCAATGCCCGTCTCAAACTCGATCAATCGGCTCAGGGGGTGCACATCCCGATAGAACCGGTGACGCTGTGCCTGATCGCAATAGAATATAACCGGCTTGCCCAAGCTCAACGCCATCGCAGCCTCAGCATCCTTGCCGTAGCTCTCTCTCTCGCCAGCACAGTAAACTAGAACCTTGGCACATTTGACCATAAGGCACTCGATGAGCCCTTTGTCTTCGTGTCCCCCGGCCGCGCTCAGAGTCGGATCGAAGTAGCGAAGGTTCAATTCGTTCAACTGGGGAGCCCCAAAAATTTTGTCGCAGGTATCGGCCATATTTCGAAAGTCGCTCCTGCTTCGCATGCTCGTCGCTACGTAAACGTCCAAATCGTTGACCATCGAGAGATAATAGCGGGTGTTATCAAGCGCGGCTTGGCGGGATTGGAAGAATCGATCCGCCACACGCTGGTACTTTGCCGCAAGATCGCTCTCCGACGTGACCTGTTCGTTCAGAAAATCGTCTGCCGAAAAAATGAACTCCTGCTGTCGGTCCTGGAAGCTCGCCGAGGCGTGTCCCTCTAGCAGCTGTCGGATCGTGACTGTCGGGCTCCCCACATTCTTGCGGTAGGCCTCCAGCAAGGCCTTGCGCAAATCACTCTCCAGGTTGGGCGAGTCACCATATGATTTGCAGGCCATTTCAGAAATTAAGTAACGATTGTCCTTGGCAATCGACTTGAGAGGTAACGACGGGCCCCGCCGCTTGATAGCCTCCGTATCGAGCCGCCGCCCACGAAAGAATTCCTCTAACTCGTCGGGCCTAAAGTTCCGCAGAGTACGGAAGGCGGTGCGGACGTTGCCGAAAAACAGCAGCGCGTCGACGTACAAACGATAGAGTCCCCACTTTAGGTGAGCGATGGAAACGATCACATCCTTGGAGCGGAGCCAGTCGCCATCGAATCCAGGGACCTCTCGAACAGGGTAGGGGTGCAAATCTGGGGCGGACAACCAGTAGTACCGGAAGAATGCGTCGCCGACTGGCGCCCCGTGGCCGAGCACGAGAAGCTGGTTCAGCTGGACGGCCGAAAGAGGCTCGCCGTCAATCTTCCCCAGACGCTCGAAGACGTCATCGTGCGTCGACTCAGTCAGCCACGAGCCAATGCCGCCGGTAGGGACGACGAAAAGAGCAAATTTCTCCAAGATCTGTGCCTTGGTCAACATAGGGAAGGGGGCCGTGTGCCCGGCAGAGCCTTAGATTCCTCCGTAGAACTCTACGCCTCACGGCGGTGTTCGAATAACGGCTGCTGAGATTCCTTTGGAAGGGCCCTGACAGCTTTATGGTGGGCTCTCACCATAAGGGCGGGAGCCTCTTCATGGTCGGAAGCGTGAATCATGTAGTACATCACCTTGTTGCCGGTCTCGCGATCAAATAT
>JBAPOM010000279.1:0-26038 GCA_049279635.1 Candidatus Acidiferrales bacterium | reverse complement strand
GAAATTGCGGGCTCGTGGACGAGCGTGAGGCCGATGTCGTCGAGGCCTTTGAGCAGGCACTCGCGGCGGAATGGATCGACGGTGAAGGAATATCGCAGGCCCTTGTTGTCGGTTACGACCTGCTGTTCGAGGTCGACTGTGACGCTGTAGCCTTCGTTCTGCTCGGTGCGCTTGAAAAGCTCGTCCATCTGCTCGTCGCTGAGCGTAACGGGCAGAATCCCGTTCTTGAAGCAATTGTTATAGAAAATGTCCGCGTAGCTCGGCGCGAGGATTGCGCGCACGCCGTAATCTAGGATTGCCCAGGGGGCGTGTTCGCGGCTCGAGCCGCAACCGAAATTCGCGCGTGCGATGAAAACGCTCGCACCCTTGTAGCGCGGCTTATTCAACACGAAATCTGGATTCGGCTTCTCGCCCGGCAGGTAGCGCCAATCGTAAAAAAGAACCCGGCCGTAGCCTTCGCGCGTGAGCAGTTTCAGGAATTGCTTGGGGACCATCTGGTCCGTATCGACATTCACCCGATCGATCGGCGCGACGAGTCCGGTCAGTTTTGTGAAAGGCTTCATGGCGACCTCAATTGGGTTTTCTTACGATTGGCCAGGAATTGCGGCAGAGCCAATGCAAGTCCTGCGAGGGCTAAAGTCGCGGTCAAATAATTGTAGAGCTCAATCGTTGCAACACCACTGAGCCTGTGGGACTGAGGCAGAAGCGGAAAGAGCCACGCCAGGTGGCGCGGAAAGTTCACGAAGACGAACACGGGCAGCAGGTAACAAACCATCAGAACGGCCAGGGCTCCGAAGGCCCAACGCTCGCCCTTCCGGTACGGGATGAAAAGGATGAGCAAACCCATCAAGGCGGCCGTGAGCGTCGCAAATCCACCGTCATGAACGATCTGGGCGTCGCTGAATAACACTCCTGGATGATCTACGAGTTGGAGCCTTTCCAGCTGAACGAACGTTATCATCCAAAGCGAAGACCACAAGATCGCAAGGAGTGGAACGGCTAAGAGGACCAGCGAAATTCGGTGCAGGCTTCTCATTCGGCTCCGTCCACGGCATTCCATTTGCGGATGTCGACGAAATGGCCTTCGATTGCGGCGGCGGCAGCCATCATCGGGCTGACCAAATGCGTGCGGCTGCCCTTGCCCTGGCGCCCTTCGAAATTGCGATTCGAAGTGCTGGCGGAGCGCTCGCCGGGCAGCAAAACATCGTCGTTCATCGCGATGCACATGCTGCAGCCCGCGTCGCGCCATTCGAAACCGGCGTCGCGGAAAATCTTGTCGAGGCCTTCTTTTTCGGCTTGCAGCTTCACCACGCGCGAGCCGGGAACCGCCAGCGCCTGCTTGAGCGATTTCGCCACGTGCTTTCCGGCGACCACCTTTGCGGCCGCGCGCAAATCCTCGATGCGCGAATTCGTGCACGAGCCGATGAACACGCGATCGACCGGAATATTTTCGATTGGCGTGCCGGGCTTGAGATCCATGTAAGTGAGCGCGCTTTCGGCGGCCTTGCGATCGACGGGATCGGCAAATGATGAAGGATCGGGGACGCGGCTCGTCACCTGCGTCACCATGCCGGGATTCGTGCCCCAGGTGACCATCGGCGCGAGCTCTTCGGCTTTCAGCGTGACGGTCTGGTCGTATTTCGCGCCGGGATCGGTCGCCAGCGATTTCCAGTAGGCGACCGCCTCCTGAAAATCCCTGCCGCGCGGAACGAATGGCTTGCCTTCGAGGTAGGCGAAGGTTTTGTCATCCGGAGCGACCATGCCGGCGCGCGCGCCGCCCTCGATGGTCATATTGCACATCGTCATGCGGCCTTCCATCGAGAGGCCGCGCACCGCTTCGCCGGTGTATTCGGCGACGTGCCCCGTGCCGCCGGCGATTCCGATTTTTCCGATGATCGCGAGGATGATGTCCTTCGCGGTGACGCCGCGAGGGCGTTTCCCCTGCACGTCGATCTTCATCGTTTTCGATTTGTACTGCGAGAGGCACTGCGTGGCGAGCACATGCTCGACTTCGCTCGTGCCAATGCCGAATGCGAGCGCGCCCATCGCGCCGTGCGTCGAAGTGTGGCTATCGCCGCAGACGATGGTGTTGCCCGGTTGCGTGATTCCAAGCTCGGGTCCGATCACATGCACGATGCCCTGATTGCGGCTCTGCATGTCGAAAAGATTGATGCCGTGCTCCTGGCAGTTACGCGCGAGCGCTTCGAATTGCGCGACGGCGTCGGCATCAAGCACCGCAAGCGCGCGATTTTTCGTCGAGACCGAGTGGTCCATCACCGCGAAGGTCAGCTCGGGCTGGCGCACTTTGCGGCCGGCGGCTTTCAGCCCGGAAAATGCTTGCGGAGAAGTGCCTTCGTGGATCAGATGGCGGTCGATGTAAATCAGCGAGGGTTTTCCCGGCTCTTCGTAGACGACGTGCGCATCCCAGATCTTTTCGTAGAGTGTGCGCGGGGCCATAAGCTAATTCGGCCTCCTTGAATGCGTGCCATGCGCTCGGTTCATAGTTCGAGTCTTGTCCTCGAGCGCCTGAAAGTCCAATTTATAATTATTGCATTCGGCATAAATTCCATGCGGCGTGGTTTGGCGGTCACAGCCTCTCAGGCCACAAACGTCGCAAGTCCGGCCGCGCCCAAACCTATAAACAACGTAGCACGACGGAGAAAAATTGCAAGCACGCCCGCCGGTGTCCTAATTTGATTTACTCTGAAATAGGGGCACTGCCTCGCACAGACAGGACTGTCTGTGCCACGCGTGCCCCCACAGACTATGGTCGCTATTGAGCCAGTCACGGCGCTGAACGCATTAACGTTCAAGACTCTTCGCCTTCGCGCGCTGCGAGACGATCCGCAGGCGTTCGGCTCGACGTATGCAAAGGAGTCTCAGTTCACCGATGCGGATTGGATCGAGCGTGGGACGCAATGGAGCGACGGTGAACGATCGATGATGTTCCTCGCTTCGGACAGAGGCGTGGCGTGCGGCATCGCCGGCTCGGTTCTCGACAAGGAAGATGAGACGCGAGCGCAACTTGTTTCCATGTGGACGGCCCCGACGCACCGCCGGCGCGGCATAGGCCGGTTGCTGGTGGAAGGGGTTTTCAGCTGGGCTCGCTCGCGCAACGTTCGAGTCCTTTGGCTCATGGTGACATCCAGCAACGCCGCCATCTCGTTCTACGAGCGCCTGGGATTCAGCAGAACCGGGCGAACCGAACCTTATCCCAACGATCCATCGTTGGTTGAATACGAAATGTCGCGGACCGTCGATTGACGTTGGGGCCTGTCGGGCGGATGCTGTCCGGGTGGTCAGTCCAGCCGATTGTGAGGAGTGCCGGAAAATCAAGCTCGAGCTGCGCGAGGCGTGGATGAATGCGTGGCTCTCGGCGGATGAAGAATTTCGCGCGGCGTGGCTTGCGCTGCCTGGCGGAACCGAGAAAGATGCGGCACGGGCCGAGGAACTTTTCCCCAGGGCCAACATCGAACACGAGCGCGCCGAGAGATTGCGGAAGGCGGTTATGACGAAGTTCGCCCACGAGGCGCGGACCGGGCACAAAATTCCGCTGTGGAGACGCGGCCCCGATCCAGCGAAGGAGAGATGAAATTCATGCGCATTGAAGATAGGCAGCGACGAAGGGTTTTGCAGGTGTGCGGATTGGCAGGGGTGATTTTCGCCGCCGGGTTGTTCGCTCTGCACGTGAGTACGGCGCAGCAGCACGCCACCGTTCAGGCAGCCTCGACACGTGCTCAGAACGCGTCATCAAAGCCGCAGGGGCAAACCGATCCGTGGACGGTCTCTGAGACGGTGACGCCGGCGGACCTTGAGAAAGAATCCAACAATCCCGATCCTGCGAAGCGGCCCATCGTGGCGTGCGTCGGATTCAAATTCCTGTACGACGGAGGGCATGTGCCCGGTGCTTCGTACCACGGGCCGGGGTCGAAGCCGGAAGGCTTGGCGGATTTGAAGGCGTGGGCGCAGAGCTTGCCGAAATCCTCGAATGTCGTTCTTTACTGCGGATGCTGCCCGCTCGAGCGCTGCCCGAATCTGCGGCCGGCATTCACCGCGCTGCATGGCGCGGGCTTCGCGCGCCTGCGGGTGCTGCTGCTGCCGACGAATTTCGCCACCGACTGGGCGGCCAAAGGCTATCCGATCGAGAAGGGCAAGTGAGGCTCGCAATAGCGGGGCGTGTCACGAGAAGACACGCCTTACAACTTTCCTTTGCTGTCCTCGGAGTGACGTCGTCGAAACCACCTGTTCGAAATGTCGCCGGCGACCCCATGTAGGTATAGAGGCGAGCTGCGGGTTCGACCGGATAGCCCTCGACAATTTTCGCGCCTTGAGCGCGGGCGTAATCGAGGCCTGCATTGAGCAGCCCAAGCGTAAGGCGCCTTCGGCGAAAACGACGATCGATAAAGAAGCAAACGACCGACCAGACGGCCGCGTCGTCAATCCGCGGGAGCGCCTTGTAGCGCTCCAGACCCTCGTAAGTTTCTCGGGGCGCTATCGAACACCATCCAATGGCTTCACTCCCAGCGTAAGCAAGAACGCCGACCGGCACGCCCGCGCTTACCATCCGCCGGAGCTTCTTTGATCGCGCCTCTTTTGTGGATTTCTGATATTCGGCGCTCGCCATCCGCCAGCGCATGCAGGAACAGTATCCAAATTTACCGTGACAACCAGAGAATGCCGTCAGGCCGGATGCTGTCTCGCGGGTGACCGGCCGGTATTGGATTTCAGGGTTTCGCTCGCTCATGCCGGTCACGCTGAGCCAATTGTTTTAATACGCGGCGGTGAAGCGTTTGCCGATGAACTGCGGCTTTTCGATTTCGTCGACCATGGCCACGGCGTAGTCCTCGGCGGAAATGCGGCTTTCGCCCTTTGCGTCGACCACAAGCTGGTCCCCGCCGAGGCGGAATTTTCCGGTGCGTTCGCCGGGCTGGATGAAAGCGGCGGGGCTGAAGTAGGTCCAATCGAGCCCGGCGGCAGTGGCTTCGTTGCGGAGAATGCCGAGCACTTCGCGGTACGCGGACGCGACCGGTTTCCACGCCGCGGGAAAATTCGGCGTGTCGAGCAGCGCCACGCCGGGCGCGACTTCGAGGCTCGCGGCGCCGCCCACGATGATGAACCGGATCGGCTTGCCCGTCGTTTCCTTCGCCGCTGAAACCCCTTCCATCAACGAGCGCACAGCGGTCCAGGCTTCATGGGGATCGCCGCCGCGCGGCCCGTAGGCGGAGACCACGACGGAATTTCCGGCCACGGCGAGAGCGACGGCCTCGGGCTTGAGGATGTCGCCGGGCTTGATCTCGAGGTTGGCGCGCTTTTGCGGCGCCTTGGTGACGTCGCGCACGATGGCCGTTACGTGATGGCCGCGCGAAAGCGCTTCGTTGAGGATTCGCTGCCCGATCATTCCCGTTGCGCCAAACAGTGCGATGTCAGCCACCGATGTTCTCTTCTCGAATGTGAGTGTGAGGTTTTTCGTGCGGCGGCGAACAACCGCGCCAGATACTCCGCCCCCAACTAGAGTTATGCCAAGAGATGGGGAGCCGCGCAAGCGCTGTCTGCAGGTTTGCGAGTGCGCTTGGACCGCGAACCGCGCTGCCGCGTGTTAGAATTTTCGCGAGTTTGCAAACGTGAACGCCACGATCCATGCGACGAATGCGACGGCGAACGCCACGCGCGTGCGGCCATGCCCGCTGTGCGGCGGTCTCGAGCGCGAGGTGCAGGCGCGCCGCGACGGGTGGGAGATCGTGCAGTGTGCGCGCTGCGAGATGGTGTTTCTCGGCAGCGAGCTGGCGTACGACGAGCAGGCGAAGAATCACGATTGGGTCGAGGAGCACACGAAGGAATTGGCGCAGCGGAAGCAAAAGCAACCACTGATGCTCTTCCTCTCGCGCTGCACGCGTTGGCTGCGTCCCGAACCGACCGCACGCCTCGTGGCGCAGACGCTGCGATGGGCGCACTCGGGTAGGTTGGTTGATTTCGGATGCGGCGACGGGCGATTCCTCGCGCAGGCGTCGGCGCACTTCGACGTGACGGGAATCGAGCTGAGTCCGCAGGGCGCCGAGATGTCGCGGCGGCGAACTTCGCGCGAAAAGATTTTCGAAGGGCCGGTGACCGAGGTGGCCGAGCGCGATTTGCCTGCGGGAGCGTTCGATATTGTGACGCAGTTCGGCTACATCGAGCATGAATGGCATCCGCTGGCCGGATTGCGCGCCGCGCACCGCGTCCTGAAACCGGGCGGCTTGACCATCCTGAAAACGCCGAATTACGCGAGCTGGAATCGCCACATCCGCGGCATGAATTGGTGCGGCTATCACGTTCCCGCGCATTGCAATTACTTTACGCCACAGACGCTCGCGAAAATCTTGCGTGCGACCGGCTTTGAGCCGTTGCCGCGCCCACTGGCGGATTGCTTGCCGACGAGCGATTCGCTCTGGATGGCCGCGCGGAAAGGGTAGGATGTCGCCGAGACGCACCATTTTGCTTGTTGCGCTTGTTTTGGCGCTCTTCGCTGCATCCGCGCAAGGCCAGAACAAGACGAAGGACTTTCCGCTGACTCCGGGAACGTATTGGGTCTACCAGGGATTCGTGCGCTCGTCAGTGGTAGGTTCCGAGACGGGGGAGACAAAGACAACCCATGTGACATGGAAAACGTCGGTCACGCGGGCCATCCATGTGGGTGGGCTGACCCTTGCGGTAATTAAGGGCATGCCCGGTGATCTCGATTGGTCCGAAGGCGATGCGACTCCGTCACTATCAGTCGTGATTCGCACCCTCGACGCGAAGTTCTACTTAATTGAAGGCGACGAAGCCAAGTCGCTTCTCGCCGAACTAGACCATCCGCAATATTCGTGGCAGCAAGTGCCCATCGATGAGGACTGGTTCCTGCAACTGCCGCTGACAGAAGGCAAGAAATTTTGCGGTGCAAATGGCATGCGGAGGACGGACGACGAATATTGTTGGGTGACGGGCCCGCCGCACGCGGCATTGCTTGCCAATGTGAAGGGGGTTCCATCGGGGAAGCATATAGCGTATCCCGTTGAATATTTCACGAGTCCGGAGGAAGACGAATTCGACTTCGTTCCGGGCATCGGCATGGTGACCTACGAATACCATCATCATGGAACGACCGCCGACACGGAGCTGCACTTGATCGAGTTTCACGACGGCGACGCGAAGCCGTGAGGAAACAGAAATTGGAAATTTGAGATTTAAGAACTTGGCGCGCGCGACGCGAACTATTTGCGGAAGTGCGGCATCACTTCGCTCGTGAAAAGTTCGAGGGAGCGGACGCTTTCGTCGTGCGTGAGATCGCCGTAGGCGAAGCGCGGGACGAAATAGTTGGCGCCGGATACTTCGAGCTGTTCCTCGATTGCCGCGCGCACCGTTGCGGGCGTCCCGGTAATGATCGTGTCCGCGCTCGCGTGCGCCACCTCATCCAGTGCGGGATGGTGGACGTCGAACTTCCGCCAGAGGTAGCCAAGCTTGTCGTAAAAGCCGCGATAGCCGAACATGCCGCGCTCTTTGGCCTGTTGATCGTTTTCTCCCACGTAGAGCAAGCGGGTGATGCCCACTTTCGGCAGTTTCGCGCGAGGGTGGCTGCATCCGGTGCCATACGCAGCGCTCCACACCTGCATGTATGCGTCGACTACCTGGCGCGCGCCTGCCGCGGCGAGCAGAGTAACGATGCTCATATTCTGCTTGGCCGCGCGCGCCGCGCTTTCGGGGCTGTTCGTCGCATACCACAGCGGAGGATGAGGTTGCTGCAGCGGCTTCATTTCGATCGGGACGTTCGTGAAGTTGAAATACTTGCCGTGATAATCGACCACATCCTGCGTGAGCGCCGCCATCATCACGGCGACCGCCTCGCCATAAACCGCGGGCGCCTCGGCTTCGGTCACGTTGTAAAAGCCCAGCTCGATTGGAGAGACCCCGCGGCCCGTCCCGATCTCGAATCGCCCGTGGGTGAGATGATCGAGCATGCAGATTTCGGCGGCCAGCCGCAGCGGATTGTAGAGAGTGGCGATCAAGACGAGCGGCGCGAACCGGATCCGTTGCGTGATGCGCGATCCCGCCGCCAGGAAAATCAGCGGGGAAGGCGCCAGGCCGAGCGGCGTGAAGTGATGTTCGGTGATGTGATAGGTGCTGAAGCCGGCTTTGTCGTAGAGTTCGAGCAGCTTCAGCCGGCTGTCGTAAGTCTCGTGAATCGGCCGGTCTTGCCGGTCGACATGGTCGATCACGCCAAATTCCATTTGCGCGCCCACCCCCCGGTGAATTTGAAGCCCGCCTTGCCTGTAAGCCACCCAAAACTCGCAACACTCTACCTGCGAGCCCATCCTTTGGCAAATCCTGGCGTGCCAGGAACTTTTCGGGCCTCATTGGGAAGCCCATCTGCGGGCCTGCGCATCGAAGGGGTGTGCCTAACTCGCAACGTCAAGCAGGCCGGGTGGCGGAGTTCGCGGGCCACAGAGCAGTGCTATAATCGCACATCGCTTCAGGGTCAGGAAAAAGGAGTACGAGGATGGGGATTCAATTTCAAGAGCTGTGGAGTTGGGCGCGGCGCCGCAAACTATTTGCGACCATCCTCGTAGGCGTCACCCTGGGCATCGGCATTTTGATTGGGACCGTGGTTCCGGGCCACACGCTAGCCAACCGGGCGCAGGCTCCGAGCGGCGCGGCCATGCTCGCCGTGCCCGACCCGATCAGCCTGTCAGGCGCGTTCGCCAGCATCTCGAAAAATCTGGGACCTGCGGTCGTCAACATCTCGACCACCCAGGTGATTGTAAAGCCGAAGGCCAGCGGCAAGGGCCCGCACGGCGGCGGTGGCGACGATGGCAGTGACCCATTCCAGGATTTCTTCGACCGTTTCTTCGATTCGCCGGATAACGCTCCGGACGCCGAGCGCAGCCTCGGTTCGGGTGTGATCGTCGACAAGAAGGGTTTCATCCTCACGAACGACCACGTGATCGACGACGCCACGAAGATTCAGGTGAGCCTCGACGGCGATCCGAGCCACTATAACGCGCGTGTGGTCGGCGTCGATAAGGACACCGATCTCGCGGTAATCAAGATCGACGCGGGCCATGAGCTGCCGGTCGCCAAGCTTGGCAATTCGGATGGCGTGCAGGTGGGTGACTGGGTACTCGCATTCGGCAGCCCGTTCGGACTGAATTCGACGGTCACCGCGGGCATCATCAGCGCCAAGGACCGCACCAGCATCGGCAAACAGTTTCAGCGGTTCATTCAGACGGATGCGGCGATCAACCCGGGCAATTCCGGCGGCCCGCTGGTCAACATGGCCGGGGAAGTGATTGGCATCAATACGGCGATCTACACGGGCGGCCGCGGATTTGAAGGTGTCGGCTTCGCGCTGCCATCGAATACGGCGATCAACGTTTACAACCAGCTCATCACGAGCGGGAAAGTGATTCGTGGCTCGATCGGCGTAACCTTCCAGGAAGAGAACAGCGACAATCCGATCCTGATGAAGGAACTCGGCGCACCCTACGGAATCGTGATCGAAGCGGTCGAGCCAGGGAGTCCCGCGGACAAAGTCGGCCTGAAGGCGGGCGACGTAATTACCAACGTCAACGGCCAGCCGGTCCGCACGGGCGCCGATCTCGTGAATCCAATCGCGCAGACGCCCATCGGCCATTCCGTGAAACTCAGTTACGTCCGCAACAAGCAGGCGAGCGACGTCACGCTCACTGTCGCCGACCGTTCACAGCTCTTCCCGCAAACGGCTCAGGATGCCGATCAGACACCCGATCAGGGCGACCAAGCAGATAAGTTTGGGCTGCATGTCGAAGATCTCACGGCGGACCTCGCGCACAAGATTGGCATGGGCAAGCTCGTCGGAGCTGTGGTGACCGAAGTCGAGCCGGCCAGCTTTGCCGAGGATATCGGCTTCACGCGGGGCGACGTGATCGTCGAGGTCAACCACGTGGCCATCACTTCGCTCGCGGATTACAAGGCGCAGATGGCCAAGCTCAAGCCCGGCGACGACGTGCTCTTCAAGATCGCCCGGCGCCAGGATACCGTGCTGACGCTGTTCCTGGCCGGTGCCGTGCCTTCTCAGCAATAGGCGAAACGCGGTTTCTGGTTCCTCGGAGGGGCGCCTGGAGCGCCCCTTTCTTCTTTCTTGCCCCGCGCATTGGGTGCATTACCTGATAGGTTCGCCGTTTGCCCGCTCGACTTGAGTCGAGCCTTGAATGGGCGATAATGAAGTTGGGGGCGTGACCGGCAGCCGGGGCGGCAATTTTCTCGGAACCAGCGTCCAATTTCTGATGATGACTTTCATCAAGCGATGGTCACTCGCGGCGTCAGTGGCGTTTGCTCTGGCTCTGGCGGCCGTGCCCACGCACGGACAGCAGAACAGTTCGTCGCCTTCCTCTGCCTCGCCATCGAAGCACACAAGCCATCATCGGAGACATTACTCGAGACGAATGCACTTGCCGAAGGCACCCACCCCCGACCGCATCAACCAGATTCAGTCCGCACTCGCCCGCGGCGGCTACTATCAGGGCGATCCCTCCGGCAAGTGGGATTCGAACACGGTTGCGGCAATGCGAAAGTTCCAGACGGCCAGCGGGCTCGATTCCACCGGCAACCTCGACGCCCCGACGCTGCAAAAGCTGGGCCTCGGCTCCAGTATCGCCGGCGTTTCGGCGCCCAAGCCCGAGTTGCCAAAGTGCTGCGCGGCGCCATCAACCTCGACATCCCCGCAGCCGGCTGGCACGGCCAGCAAGCCCGCAGCCGTTTCGGCCGGACTCCCGGTGCAATCGCCAACACGTCCGTCCGGCACTGCCGCTTCTGCCTCAGACACCGCCTCCGGCTCCGATCCCGCCCCCCAGCAACATTAACCCGGCTTTTGCGGCACGGCCTTAGGCGCACATTGACGGTTATGCCTGTTGGGCTGCTACAATGCCGACAAACGTGCCCTCCGTTGACCATTTCTAGTGAGCAAACACACCAACCCACAGACAAAGAGCATCTCTGAGGCTTTGCGAGAGACCAGCGCGTGCAGGGAAGAGATCGCTCGTGCAGTCCATCGTACTTGGGCGGGAATCCTCGCGTTGAGCGCACTGTTGTGTTGCGGCGGGGCGCTTGCGCAACAGCAGACGGTTCCTCAGCCACAGTCGCCGCCACTCGTGCCGGGCGCCGTACCGGTGGAGAAGCAAACCCCGCAAGGCCTTACCACGTGCCTTCAGCCGCCCCCAATGGTGGGGTGGCAGGATTATGAGGGCCCTCTCGCGAAGATCGTCGTAGCGTTCGACCGAAAACTCGAGCGCAAAGAGGTCAGCACGGGTCCGGCGCGATACAAGCCGGGCACGACAATTTGTACGCTCGATGTGAAAGGCAAATTCCTGCTGTTTGTCAACGATACGATCGACCCGATCACATTCTTGAGCGCCGCATTCGATTCGGGGATAAGCCAGGCGGAAGACGACGATCCTTCCTACGGGCAAGGCGCAGCGGGCTATGGCAAGCGCGTTGGCTTTAACCTAATTGGCCAGGCGCAGTCTTACTTCTTCGGCGATTTTGCGTACCCGGTAATATTTTCGGAAGACCCGCGCTACTACCGGTTGGGCGCCGGCCCGCTCCACCGGCGGCTCTTCCATGCTCTGAAACATTCGGTCGTCGCCTACAACGTAGACGGATCGGAGATGCCGAATTACTCCCTGTGGTTTGCGACGACGAGCTCAATCTCGCTGAGCAACGTCTACCACCCCGACAACCGCAGGGGTTTTGCACCGACCGCGGAAAACGTTGGCTACAGCGTCGCGGAAGGAATTGGTTATGACGTGCTCCGCGAGTTTTGGCCCGAGATCGCCCACAAATTCAAGCTGCCGTTCCGCGGCGAAAGTGCGCAGGGGAGCCAGAACACAGGCGCCGCCCAGCCTTAAACTCTAAACTCTGAACTCTAAACTGAATCCTCCGCGCGGCTTGGCGTCGTCGTCGTTCGGCGCTAAGCTAGAGATTCACAGGAGCAACTCCATGGCGACAGCATTTGCCCCACGCGTGTTCAAGAACTTCATCAACGGCGAATGGGTGGAATCCCGCAGCGGCAAGGCGATGGAGGACCGCAACCCGGCAAATCGCGACGAACTGGTCGGGATGTTTCCAGCTTCGAATGCGGAAGACGTCGCGCTGGCCGTCACCGCTGCTCGATCCGCCTACGACAAGTGGCGCCTTACGCCTGCCCCGCACCGCGCCGAGATTCTCTTTCGCGCGGCCGAGATTTTGGTCAAGCGCAAGGAAGACTTCGCGCGCGATATGACGCGCGAAATGGGCAAAGTCCTCGACGAAACACGCGGCGACGTGCAGGAAGCCATCGACATGACCTACCTGATGGCGGGCGAGGGCCGACGTCAGTTTGGCCAGACAACGCCGTCGGAGCTGCCGAATAAATTCGCGATGTCCGTGCGCGCGCCAATCGGCGTGGCCGGACTCGTCACGCCGTGGAATTTCCCGATGGCGATTCCATCGTGGAAGTCTATGCCCGCGCTCGTTTGCGGCAACACGATCGTTCTGAAGCCTGCGGAAGATACGCCGCTTTCGACCTACAACCTCACGCAGGTGCTCGAGGAGGCCGGACTGCCGGCGGGCGTGCTGAACGTCGTATTTGGTGATGGGCCCGATGCGGGCGCGCCAGTCGTGAATCATCCGAAGGTCAATCTCGTCAGCTTCACGGGCTCGACCGAAGTGGGGCGCATCGTGAGCGAGGCATGCGCGCCGACCTTCAAGAAGTGCCATCTCGAAATGGGCGGCAAGAACATCATCATCGTGATGGACGACGCAAACCTCGATCTCGCGGTCGAAGGCGCGATCTGGGGCGGCTTCGGAACCACGGGCCAGCGTTGCACCGCGGCTAGCCGGGTCGCCGTGCAAAAGAAGGTTTATCGCGAGTTCGTCGAGCGATTCGTGGCGCGCGCGAAAGCGCTGAAAGTTGGCGACGGCCTCGATCCTTCGACGCAGATGGGCCCGTGCGTCAACGAGCAGCAACTCAATACGGTGATGAAATACGTCGAGATCGGCAAGAACGAAGGAGCGAAGCTCGCGGCCGGCGGCCATCGCCTCGAAAGCGGGGCGCTTGCGAAAGGCTGGTTCCACGAGCCCACGGTATTCGTGGATTGCGATCCGCAGATGCGCGTTTGCCAGGAGGAAATTTTCGGGCCGGTCGTGTGTGTGATTCCGTTCGAGACGTTCGACGAAGGGCTGGCGATTGCGAACGGCGTGAATTACGGCCTTTCGGCCGCGATCTACACGCGCAACGTGAATCAGGCGTTCCGCGCCCAGCGCGATCTCGAGACCGGCATCGTTTACGTGAATGCGCCAACGATTGGCGCGGAAACGCACCTGCCTTTCGGCGGCACCAAAAACACCGGCAACGGCCATCGCGAGGCAGGGCTGACGGCGCTCGACTTCTACTCCGAGTGGAAGACGCTTTACATCGACTATTCGGATCGATTGCAGCGCGCCCAGATCGATAACTAATTCGATCGGCGAAAGCCGCGCGCCGCGAAATTCACACGTCGAGTCCGGCCAGGCGCATTAGTTCGAGCGCGTTGCTCTTGGTGACCACGCCGTCGCGCAGCTTGTAGTCGAATCGCATCTGCCCGTTCTCCACGCGATCCTCGAAGTGCACGTTCCGGACGCTCGCCCCGACCGATTCGGCCATCTCGGTCAGCGCCAGGTCGTGCGTGGTGACGATTCCGATGGCGCCGCGTTCGAGAAACGCGCGGACCAGGCCGTCGGCCCCGATTTGGCGGTCGTGCGAATTCGTTCCGTCAAGCAATTCGTCGAAGAGGAATAATACCGGCGTTTCTCCCCCGTGTGTCAGGTCGAGGACCTGCCGGATTCGGAGCACCTCCGTGTAGAACGTTGAGCGGCCTTCCTGCAGCGAATCGGCGCTGCGCAGGCGCGTCCCTAGCGAGAGCGGCGCAAGACGCAGCGATTTCCCCCGGATAGGCGCACCGGCCATCGCCAGCACCGCGTTGATCCCAACCGTCCGCAGCAGCGTGCTTTTCCCGGACATATTCGAGCCGCTCACCAGCAGCACGCGCGTGTTCGCGTCCAGCCGCACGCTATTCCTGACGCACTGAGCCGCGGGAATCAGCGGATGCCCAAGATCTTCACCGAGAAAGCAGGGCAGGGACCCTGCCGCGTCCGCAAACTCCGGAAAAGGCTCGGCGGGATGCTCGAACGAATACGTCGCCAGCGAGAGCAGCGCTTCGATTTCGGCGATGGCATCAATCCAGATCCGCATCCGGGGACCATGCCGTTTCCTCCACGCCTCGGCTGCCAGCGCCGTCTGAATCGTATAGAGCATGAAAATATCGAGGATCTTGGCGATGAGACTTCCGTGCCCATCGATCCAGTAGACGATGCGTGCGAATCGCCTGATGGCGCGCGACGCTGGCTCGGGACCCTGCTTCAGCTCACCCAGAAGGTGCTGCAAACGATGTGATGCAAACGATTCCAGCTCGACACGCTGTAGAATCCTCGAAAAAAACTCGACGCCCTCCGCGTTGCAGTTCACTTCCGAGATGAGTGCCGTGGCGCGCTTGCGCAGCCTGCCAAACAGGATTGCTTCGACGATTACGACACCGAGAATGGGCCAGTAATTCGCCGTGTAGAGATAGTAGAGGAGGCTCGCCGCGCCGGCGCTCGCCATGGCTGCAGCGACGATGCGCATGGCCGGCCCGCCGAGCGTTGATTTTTCTTCCGCCCACTTGATCAGCGACTCCGGATTCAGGCGCGCGGCCACGTCCTTACCCGTGACCGCCAAATCCTCGCGCAAATCCAGCTTCGGGCGCAGCTCGGCGACCAGACCCTGGCGCTCGACGATCGCTTGAACTGGCGAAGGCGACATCAGCCATTCGGCTAGGCGATTTTCGCCCATGGGCATTCTGGCTATCGAAAGCAGCTCGAAGAGGCAGCCGCGCCCGAAAAGATCGAGATCGTCCGCGTAGACGTGCTTCGGATCGCGAAAGCGTTCGCCGGAAGCGCCTTTGCCGCTCCAGCGATCTTCCATTCGCGCGAAGCCCAGCCGGTAAAAGGCGGCTGCGGTTTCCGCGTGATCGCGGGCGCGGATCACCTGTTCGTGCAGAATGGCGAGGGCCGCATAGATTCCCGCCGGCAGGATCAGCCAGTAGGCGGATGCGTGCTTTGCGAAGATGAGCCCCAAAAGAATAATTGCGGCGGCCACCACCACCAGCTTCGCGTTGCCGAGCCGGATGTGCTGGCGTTCCCTTCGCGCTATCGTCGCTTCATGGATTTCGAGGCGTTTTGCGTATTCCTCGCGTGGATCAAGCAACGTGTGCCCCCGAACAGCCAGCGTAGTCTACTCTAGGCGGAATGTTGCGGCACGCCGCCAATTCCCGCGCGTGTCCGCGCGACGGTTGACACCTCGCATGGGTCGCAAGCAGAATGCTTGCGCGATGGGTGGCGGGCGGCGATTCCCGCCCTGGGGCGGCTTTCCAATCGCAATCCAATTCTGCCGGTGGGGACGCGTGTCTCCGAATCTCCGGCGAGGACTTCTCCCATGATCCGACGATGTGTTCTCGCGGTTCTAGCCCTGTCGGTTTTCGCGTTCCCGCTTACTCTCGGCGCGCAGTCCTCTCATTCGCAGGGGACCAAAGCTACGGCGACTTCGCCATTGATGCCAGCCAGTGGCTGCTCGGCGTTCGAACCCGCGGACGCACGGGGTGGCTTGGGCGCGGCTGCCATTGACCAGGCGGGCCATGGGTTCGATCTGGCGAATCTCGATCGCTCCGTTTCGCCCTGCGACGACTTTTACAAGTTCGCCAACGGCGGCTGGATGAAGAATAATCCTGTCCCGGCGGATCGCTCCACGTGGGCGACGTACAGCAAGCTGATGGATCGGAACGAAGAAGAGCTGCACGAAATCCTCGAGGAAGCAGCCAAGGATAAATCCGCAACGCCCGGATCGAACTGGCAGAAAATCGGCGATTACTACGCGACTTGCACGGACGAAAGCGCGATCGAAACAGCAGGACTCAAGCCGCTCGATCCGATATTTCAAGAGATCGCGCAGGTGGAAGACGTGCCGGGGCTGCAGGCGGAAATCGCGCGCTTGCAGCGCGTGGGCGTGGATGCCGTTTTCGGGTTCGGCTCCACACAGGACTTCAAAGACAGCACCCAGGTGATCGCCGACGCGGGCCAGGGCGGCCTCGGCCTTCCGGACCGCCAGTATTATCTCGATGACGACGATCATTCGAAGCAGCTTCGCGCGGGGTATATCCAGCACGTCACCAACATGTTCAAGCTGATGGGAGACGACGATGCGACCGCCGCGAGCGAGGCCAAGGCTGTGATGGACATCGAAACCACGCTGGCCAAGGCGTCGACGAAGCGCGAGGACCTGCGCAATCCCGAGGCGAATTATCACAAGCTGACGCTGGTGCAGCTCGCAGACCTGACGCCGCACTTTTCCTGGGCTGATTATTTCAAGGAAGTGGGCGCACGGGATGTTTCGTCCGCCGACATCGAGCAGACCGACTTTTTCAAGGCGGTCGATGCGTCGCTGGTTTCCGTGCCGCTCGATCAATGGAAGATCTATCTACGGTGGCGGTTGATTCACGACGTGGCACCGGCCCTGCCGAAGAAATTCGTCGACGAGAATTTCGATTTCTACGGCCGGCAGCTGACCGGAGCCAAGCAGCTTCTGCCGCGCTGGCAACGTTGCGTGGAGCAGACCGACGGTGAGCTAGGCGAGGCGCTCGGCCAATTCTACGTGCAACGCTACTTCCCGCCGGAGGCGAAGGCGCGGGCGCTCGACCTCGTCCACAACCTTATCGCGGCGCTGCGCGACGATCTTTCGACGCTCGACTGGATGAGCGCGCCCACGCGCCAGCAGGCTTTGCATAAGCTCGACGCGATGACGCTGAAGATCGGTTATCCGGACAAGTGGCGCGATTACTCGGCGTATCACGTCGGGCGCGTGCCCTATGTTGAAAATGCGATGGGGGGCGACGAATTCCAATTCGCGCGCGATCTTGCGAAAATCGGCAGGCCGGTGGATCGTACGGAATGGCGCATGTCTCCGCCGACCGTAAACGCCTATTACAGCCCGCTTCACAATGAAATCGTATTTCCGGCGGGCATCCTCCAGCCGCCATATTTCGATGCACAGGCGGATGACGCGATCAATTACGGCGCCATCGGTTCGGTGATGGGCCACGAGATGACGCACGGCTTCGACGACCAGGGCGCGCAATTCGACGCCGACGGCAATTTGAAAAACTGGTGGACGTCGGATGACCTGAAGAATTTCCACGAGCGCGGCGATTGCATCGTCAAGGAATTCGATGCTTTCGAAGTCGAGCCGGGGCTGCACGAAAACGGAAAGCTCGAAGAGGGCGAAGCGATCGCCGATCTGGGCGGTCTAGTGATCGCGCATGCCGCGTTTGAAAAGACGCTGGAGGGACAGCCCGCGCCGCCTAAGATCGACGGCTTCACCGCCGAACAGCGCTTCTTTCTCGGCTTCGCGCAGGATTGGTCCGTGAACTACCGGCCGGAAGCGGAGCGCCTGCGCGCGAAAACTGATCCGCATCCGCTGAATTTCTTTCGAGTGGATGGCGCGGTCCCGAATGTGCCCGCATTCGCGAAGGCTTGGGGCTGCACCGAGAAGTCGGCCATGGTCCGGCCACCGGCGATGCGCTGCCGCATCTGGTAGCGCCCTCTGCGCAGCTACTTTTTCTTCGGCGCGAGAATTCGCTCGATCTGGCTTAGGTGATTGATGTCGTGGCCCGCCATCATGCGGGCGATGTGCGCGACGGTCTCCTTGCCCCGCTCGGCGTGCATCCCGTGATGTTCCCATTGCTCGGGCGTGAGCGTCTTGAGCAGCGCCAGATTGTTCTCGCGCAGCGCGCAAAAACGCGCGAACGACTTGCGCGGGTCGCGCTTCTCGTAGCGCATCGCTGCGGCCCAGGCGTCCTGATCGAACGCCGGAATCGGCGTTCCCGGAGCGCCGAGGATCGTGCGGATGCGATAGCCGACGACAAGTTCGGTATCCGCGAGGTGCGCCAGGATTTCCGCGACGGACCACTTGCCGGGCGCGGGGCGCTTTCGCAATTTCGAACTCGCCGTGCCTTTCAGCAGGCGCTCGATCTTCTTCGGCGCTGCCGCTTGCAGCTTGACTGGCTTCTGGCTGCCAACGTGGCCCAACATGCGCTGGATGTACTGCTGTGCGGTTTCCTGCATGGCGTGCTCCTCTCTGAGTCTCGGGCGGTACTGATTCTAGGGTTTCAGCACCCCGCAATCAGCGAAAAACACATTATCATCGGCGCTCGGCGAGGCCAAATTGGCTCATTGCAAGCGTCTTAGCCTGAATGCCACGCACAGATGGGGACGTATTTCGGATTCTGGAAACTCGGCTTTCCAAAGCCTCAGGCAGCCCGGCGTCCGCGGCTACAATTTGAGAGAGATGTAAGGTGCGGCGGCGGGCTTGGAAGCCATCGGCCGTTGGCCTTTCTGCAGGCTGCTTTTAGAGGCGAATACTATGGCGAAATCGGTGGATGTTCCCCCGGAAAAGCCGCATGCGGATTCGTCTGCGAAGACTGCCCACAGGCCTCCCATAAAGCCCGAAGAGCGAGAACTCGCGCGCAAGCGCGCCGAGCAAGAGGCCATCGAAGCCGAGCTCGCCGACCGCGAGCTGCGCGCCGCGAGCCTGCGCGCCGAACTCGGGGCGTTCGAGCGGCGCTACCTGCATTTCGTTGGCTCGCGCTACGCCGAGCTCGATGAGTGGAAGGCCAAACTCGCCGAGCGCGTGGCGCGCGAGCAGCCGGACAACGAGCGCGCGCAGCAAGCGGCGAAGATGGCCCGCGCGATCGCCAGCGAGACCAAGGGCGCCGTCGGCGATGAAGCGGCCAAGGAGCCGCGCGCGTTCAAACCATCGCCCGAAATGAAGCGCCTCTATCGCGACGTGGCCAAGCGCATCCATCCCGACCTCACATCCGATCGCAAGGATCGCGCCAAGCGCCAGCAATTGATGGCGGAAGCGAATCAGGCTTACGAAAAAGGCGACGAGGCGCGCCTCGCCAAGATTCTCGCCGAATATGATTGCAGCCCCGAGATGGTGGAGGGAGACGGCACCGGTGCGGAGCTGGTTCGCGTGATCCGCCGCGTCAGCCAGGCGCGCGGCCGGCTGGCCGAAATCGAGGCCGAGATGCACGAGCTCGTCCGCTCCGATCTCTACCAATTGAAATCGCGCGTGGAAGAGGCCGAAAAGAGCGGCCGCGACGTTTTCGTGGAAATGACGGAAAAGGTCGAAGAACAGATCGCGCTGGCAAAAGAGCGTCTCGAGGCGCCACCCTCGCGCGTACGCCGCTGATGGAAATCCGAGAAAAAGCCGGGACGCACCAGATCATCGCCACGCCGGCGCAAGGGCTGGCGCTGCGGTCGTCCGCCATTGTGGCGCGCGGCTTGCGCGACCTCGCGCGCGATTCCAACTGGCTGATCAAGAAAATTTTCAGCGCACGCAGCGCCAGCCTTGCGATTTCGGCGTCGGGACAGGTGTGCGGCGTAGCGCCGGTTGCGCCACATGGCGCGGAATGCGTTTGCATCTTCGATATCGAGCTGAGCGTCCCGATTTCAACCCTGGCCGTTCCGCCGGATCATCCGGCCGGCGAGGCGGGCTTGGCCGCTGCGTTCGCGTACTCTCCCACGGCGCGGCATCTCGTGGCGGCCTGGGGCGCGTGGCCTGCGGAGCTGCAAGTCTTCGATTTGCAGGCGAAGGCGTTTCTCGGCTCCTTCGGCAAATTCTCGAATCTTCCGGAATCGCTCGCATGGTCCGCCAGCGGGAAATATCTGGTGGCGGGGACGCTTGGCGGCAGGGAATCGAGCTTGCGTTTGTGGGAGGAGGCTGCCGAACCGCGTTTCGGTTTGCCTTTTGCAGGAAAGCCGGCCAAGGAGCTGGCGGGACTGGCGAAGCTCGACGAGCTCTTGGGAACAAAAACAGCCGACGCGGAATCGGGTGACATAGGGACGTTCGCCGGCTTTGCCCGCTGCGCTTTCAGCCCCGACGAAGGAACGCTCGCGACGATCCTGCGCGTTGAAGGCGAGTGGGCGGACGACTCGATCGCGCTTCTCGAGGTGCCGACGCTGCGCCGCCAGCACGTGTTTCAGGCGCAAGGACGTGCCACCGACGTGGCGTGGGCTTATGACGGCAAGCAGGTGATTTTCTGTTCGGCAGGGCAGGCGTATCGCCTGCTGGCCGACATCATGGAGCCCGAGCCCTTGCCGCTCGGCGCGGAACTGTGCGCGTGCCATCCGCACCGTCCGCTGTGCCTCTGCTTCAGCTCGTTGCTCAAGAATTCGGCGAAGGGGCGGCTATTTCTGATCGATCTGGATCGGCTTACGGTATTCGATGAATGCCCGGCCGAGGGGGTCGTCGATCTGCGCTGGTCGATTGATGGCTCGAAAGCCTACGCCGTCACCGCCGACGGCCTCGCCTACATCTACGAGCCGCCGCTGGCATAGATCTTCGCCTTTGAACTTCCGGGTGCCCCATCCTCGTTTTGTGAGGGTGGGGCCTTTGCGCCCAGCCAGCACGTACGCCTATTATCTCGGCGTTACGCCAGCCGCTCGCCGGTCATTTTCTCGCTCCATTGCCAGATTTCCGCGGATGTTTTCGGATCGCGCTCGATGGGATTGTACTCAGCGGGCTTCGATTTTACAAAATACGTTCCCGTGACTTCGGCGACGTCCGGGGAAGCGGCGAGATAGAGCGACACCTCGGCGCCTTTCTTCGAATCGATCATGAACGGCTTGAAGATCCCGACAAGAACCTTGAAAAACAGCGGCTGATCGGCCTCTCCCGAGTGCCAGATATTCGTCGCGACGACGCCTGGATGGAGGCAATTCGCGGTCACGCCCGTCCCCTTCAGCCTGCGCGCCAATTCGAACGTGGAGGCGTTCATCAGCACTTTCGACTGGCCGTAGGCCCCAAGGCTGGAGTACTTGCGGCGCTCGAATTGAATGTCGTCCATATCGAGACGCGCGCGGCGCTGCGCCTCCGATGAAACGTTGACGATCCGCGAAGGCGCGCTGGCCTTCAGGCGGTCGAGCAAGAGCAGCGTCAAAAGAAACGCTCCGAGATGGTTCCCGGCGATGGTCATTTCGATGCCATCGGCGGAAAGCCTGCGCTTGCTGATGGCGGTGCCCGCATTGTTGATCAGCACGTCCACGCGCGGATATTTTTCGAGGATTTGCGTTGCGAGCGCCCGCACGGAAGCCATCGACGACATGTCCGCGATCAGGAGATCGAGCCTCGAAGACCCCGATTCGCGCTGGATATCGGCCAGCGCGGCGCGGCCCTTCTCGGCGTTGCGGCAGACGAGCACGACGTGCGCGCCCATGCGGGCCAAGCCGAGCGCCGTCTCCTTGCCGATGCCGCTATTTGCGCCGGTGATGATGCACGTCTTCCCGCTCATAGTTTGAGTTTCGGTCATTGTGGCGGCCTCTGGTTCGCGCGGACACAATACATTAGGCGCTGGACGGTGCTCAAGCTGCGATCGTGATGGGCGGGCTTAGGCGAGGGGAAGGCTGGCTTCTGCTTCGAGCGTCACGTCCGCGCGATCGCCCGCGAGGAATCGCGCGTGGCCGGCGGCGGCGATCATGGCGGCGTTGTCGGTCGAGAGCGCGCGGCTGGGGAAGTACGCGGCGATTCCGCGGCGCGTCGATTCCGTTTCGAAGCTACGCCGCAACTCGCTGTTGGCCGCGACGCCGCCGGAGACGAGCACCGTGCGCACGCCGTGTTGCTCGGCGGCCGCGAGCGCCCGGTCGACGAGATTCGCGACGACCGCGTGCTGGAAGCTCGCGATCAGGTCAAGCGTCGCGGGGGACGAAAGCGCGCGCAGGGCGTCCGCGCTGCGTTCGCCGCGCGCGAGCGACTGCTGCCGGACTTCGATTTCCGGCTGCAGCTGTGGATTGCGCCGCAGGTGATAGAGCACGGCCGTCTTGATCCCGCTGAAGCTGAAATCGAAAGGATTGCCTTTGATTTTCGGATCGGCGAAGCGGATCGCGCGCGGATTCCCGTGCCTGGCCAGCTTGTCGATCACGGGACCGCCGGGGTAGCCCAGCGCAAGCATGCGCGCGACCTTGTCGTAGGCCTCGCCCGCTGCGTCGTCGCGCGTGCCGCCGATCTTCGCATACGAAAACTTCCCGCCGCCATTCACGGGCTCGGATTTCACGTGATAGAGAATCGTGTGGCCGCCCGAGACGATCAGGCAGACGGCGGGCAACTCGATTTCGCGGTCCGCGCCGCGCGCTTCGAGCAGCACCGCGTGCACGTGGCCTTCGAGGTGGTTCACTCCGACGAGTGGCTTGCCGAGCGCCATCGCGAGCACTTTGCCGTACGTGATGCCGACGAGCAGCGCGCCGATCAGCCCCGGGCCGCGCGTCACGGCAATCGCGTCCACATCGCGCAGCTCAACGCCCGCCTGCGCGGCCGCCTCGCGCACCACCGGGACGATCTGGCGCAGGTGCTCCCGCGACGCGAGTTCCGGCACCACGCCGCCATATTTCCGATGGATATCGACTTGCGACGCGACCACGCTCGAAAGAATCCGGCGCCCGCCTGCGACGATGGCTGCCGCCGTCTCGTCGCAGGACGACTCGATGCCGAGGATCAGATATTCGCGCTCGCTCACAGCGTCAATCTCCAGGGTGCCTCAAAATCGCTATGGTAGCATAGGCACGGAGGGACCTTTCGCGCGGCTGGGCCTCAGCCCAATCGTTGCAACTCCCAGGCAATCCGCGCTCGCCATCACAATGACCGAAAAAATCAAGAAAGTGCGCAAGGCCGTGATGCCCGTGGCCGGGCTTGGGACGCGGTTTCTCCCTGCGACGAAGGCGATTCCCAAGGAAATGCTGCCGATTGTCGATAAGCCGCTGATTCAGTATGCGGTCGAGGAGTGCCTCGCGTCGGGAATCGACCACATTATTTTCGTGACCGGCCGCAATAAAATCGCAATCGAGGATCATTTCGATCTGGCGCCCGAACTCGATGCTCTTCTTGAGGAACGCGGCAAGTCCGATCAGGCCAAGCTGGTCCGCGAACTGCACGGCGAAGCGCACTTCAGCTACACGCGGCAGCGCGAGGCGCTAGGGCTGGGCCACGCCGTCCTGTGCGCGGCAAGCATTGTGGGCGACGAGCCGTTTGCGGTCCTGCTGCCGGACGTGATTATGGCTGGCGGCCCGGTGGCCGCCACGCGCTCGCTGATCGACGTCTACGAGGCGACGGGCGCGGGCGTGATCGACGTCGAGGAAGTGCCGCGCGAGAAAGTTCACATGTACGGCATCGTTGACGCTAAGCCTGCGAAGGATTCGCGCTGGGGAGACCGCCTGCTGCGCGTGACGGATCTCGTCGAAAAGCCGACCGCCGAGAAGGCGCCGTCCAATCTCGCCGTGAGCGGCCGCTATGTCCTTCCGGCCGAGACGTTCGAGTATCTTCTGAAAACCAAGCCCGGCGCGGGAGGTGAAATTCAGCTCACCGACGCCCTGCGCCAGCTCGCGCACGCCGGCAAAATGATGGCTTACATCTACGAAGGGAAGACCTACGACGCGGGCGACAAGCTGGGTTTCCTGCAGGCGAACGTCGAATTCGGGCTCAAGCATCCGAAGCTGGGAACGGCTTTCCGCGAATACCTGCGCGGATTGAAGCTGTAGGAAGCTGCAAAAACTGTGGACTGTCATTCCGAGGGCGGGGTTTGCCGAGGAATCTGCTTTTTCTTCGAATGTTGCAAAGAGCAGATCTCTCGCTTCGCTCGGGATGACAGTGTGGGGAGTTTTTGCGCTGCTCCTGTAAGCTCGCGCGGCTACTTTTTTCTTTTCGAAGCGCCCTTGTTGGAGTTGTCCGAAGCGGCCGGTTTCGATTCCTTCGACTCTTTCGATTCGGACGACTTTGAATCGGACGATTTCGAATCCGAGGCTGTCGCGGTTTTCGCGGACGAACCGTCGCCCGAACTCTCGCTCGATGGCGCGCCCTTCTTCCCGCCGTAGTCCGTCACATACCAGCCCGAACCCTTGAATTGGATCGCGGGCGACGATAGCTGGCGCTCCGCCTTTTTGCCGCATTTGGGGCACTTCTGAGTCGTCGGCGCCGAGAGTTTTTCGATCCTCTCGAAACGATGACCGCACTTCACGCACTTGTATTCGTACAGTGGCAAGGAAAAAACGCTCCTTTGCAGCTTTACACGACGAAAGAGCTCACTACAGGCTTACGATACGCGCCTTAGAACCGGAATCTTGGCCTCGCGCAACACATGCTCGACCACCGTCTCCCGCAGGCGCGAAGCGTCGTAATCGAAGTGCAGGTGATTGGTGTTCTCGTCGAAGCGAAACTTTTGCAGACCGTAGGTATTCGCGAATCGGCCGAGCGCGCGATACTGTTCCGGCTTGAGCGCGTTTTGCAGCTCGTAAGTCACCGTCATGAATGTCATGCGCGCATTATAGCATCGGCGCCGCCTTCCCACATCAGAGCGCGCAGCGGGGTGAGTCCATTTGCGATTCAATCCGGCCTTCATTTCTTGCTGGACCGCGCCATACCAGTTCGGTACTCGTGGACGATTTGATATGTGACTGTCCCGAGAAACAGAGGCATCGCTAGTATCCACAACGAGCGTGCCAAGAAATGCTTGATCCCGGCATGCCCTGGAGTGGGATAAGGAGGCAAGAAGAGCAACAAAAATAGAGCGACGAAGACAATCCAATACACGGCGAGGACTCGCCGAAACACTTTCACTGTACCCGCCAGTTGCGCCGCACCTGGGGCAGGTAGACAAACAGGTAGTAGAGTGCCGCGCCTAAGAACATCACGAAAGTCAACACAAAGAACCATATTTTACGCGCTGGTTTTGAGCCCTCGTCACATATGGTCCAGTAGCGCTTCATCGCCGACAAAAGAAAGAGGGCGCTAAGGACCACAGCTACGACCAAGAGCTCTCCGCCAACGCCCCCAACCGGCCACCGCCAGAGCATTGTCACGATGCCGCCAACCGAGGCCACCGCCGAAGCGGCGAGAAGCATTGCAGCGCCCTTGCCGAGGAGCCACTGGTCACCGATGTGATCCCAGATGATTTCTTGTAGATCACGGACCTTCATCTTGTGTTCTTTCCCAGAATGGACGAGACCTGTCGTGAAACTATCACGTTTATCCACCACGGTATCGGGAACTATTACAACTTCACGTGGCGGAGGCGCAGGGCGTTCGTGATCACGGAGACCGAGCTGAACGTCATCGCGGCGCTGGCGATGATGGGGCTGAGCAGCAGGCCGAAGAACGGATATCGCGCGGCTCAGGGCTCGCGCGCGGACGATGCCGCGCAGGTCGCCCGAGAGCAGCGTGATGCCCGCTCTCTCCATCGTAACGTCCGACGGCAGGTTTATAACGGTCGTATCTTCACGAAAACCGTAGATTAATCAGGTGGGCAATTACCCGGGGACAATGACGAAAGCAACCTCAGGTCGACGGCGCCTTGGGCGTTCGGCCATTCCAGACTAGGATGTTCTCTAGGTCCTAGTTCTTACTAAGAAAACGCTTGCGCCCGAAAACAAGCAAACCACCTAGAACGGATAGCCCTAATCCAAGCAGCATAAAGCTGCTCGGTTCCGGGAGCGCTGTCGGAGGACAACCAGCGCTAGTAGCAGTGCAGGGCGCGGCATGGGCCAGTGGTGCGACAATCAAAGCGAGTGCGAACGCAAGTTTTTTCACGGCATCACCCCTGTGGGTCTAGCAGTTCGTTTGCCATACTTCCGAGGATCGTATCTTACTGAAAACAAAAGCATGACTCCGAACCTTATGGGCCCGTAGGTGCACAAATTTACATCTTTGTACCAAGCCCCTTCACATGCTGAGTCTTGGCACGCAAACTCCCGATAAACGCGCCTACCGGGCATCTCTAACAATGTCGGCTCTGTCAAACGTTTTTTGAGCGCACTTCTCCATTCACTTCGAAGAATGCCTTCGTTCGTCTTGTTCTTTGGCCCAGCGTCGATGACCACGGCTCGCCTGTAATCTGTC
>JBAPOM010000278.1:0-10877 GCA_049279635.1 Candidatus Acidiferrales bacterium | reverse complement strand
AACTGGCACAGCAGGAATACAAGTGGGGCTTCGTCACCGACATCGGCGAAGACCGCGCGCCCAAGGGCCTGAATGAAGACATCATTCGCTTCATCTCCGCCAAGAAGGATGAGCCCGAGTTCATGCTCGAGTGGCGCCTGAAGGCCTATCGCCACTGGGAATCGCTCGAAAAGGCCGATGCCGAGCCAAAGTGGGCCAACATCCACTATCCGGCGATCAATTATCAGGACATCTCCTACTACTCGGCTCCCAAGCAGAAGCCGAACCTGAAGAGTCTCGACGAGCTCGATCCCGAAATCCTGCGCACCTACGAAAAGTTGGGCATTCCGCTGGCCGAACAGAAAATGCTCGCGAACGTCGCCGTTGACGCCGTGTTCGATAGCGTCTCGGTTGGCACCACATTCAAAGCCAAGCTAGCCGAAGCCGGCGTGATCTTCTGTTCGTTTTCCGAGGCGGTGAAAGAGCACCCCGACCTCGTAAAAAAATATCTCGGCACGGTGGTTCCCTACACCGACAATTTCTTCGCCGCGCTCAACGCGGCCGTCTTCAGCGACGGGTCGTTCGTCTATGTCCCCAAGGGCGTGAAGTGCCCCATGGAGCTTTCCACCTACTTCCGCATCAACGCCGCCGAGACGGGCCAGTTCGAGCGCACTTTGATCGTCGCCGACGAGCGCGCTTCGGTCAGCTATCTCGAAGGCTGCACCGCCCCGATTCGCGATGAGAATCAACTGCACGCGGCGGTGGTCGAGTTGATCGCTCTCGACGACGCGCAGATCAAGTATTCGACCGTCCAGAACTGGTATCCCGGCGACAAGAACGGCAAGGGCGGCATCTACAATTTCGTCACCAAGCGCGGCGCGTGTCGCGGCAAAAATTCGAAGATCTCGTGGACGCAGGTTGAAACCGGCTCCGCCATCACCTGGAAATATCCCAGCTGCATCCTGCAAGGCGAAAATTCCATCGGCGAATTCTACTCCGTGGCGCTCACCAACAATTACCAGCAAGCCGACACCGGCACGAAGATGATCCACATCGGCAAGAACACGCGCAGCACGATCGTCTCGAAGGGCATCTCCGCCGGCCACGGCCAGAACACCTATCGCGGCCAGGTGAAAATCATGAAGGACGCTACCGGCGCGCGAAACTACACGCAATGCGATTCCCTGCTGATCGGAGATAAGTGCGGCGCGCACACGTTCCCCTACATCGAAGTAAAGAATTCCACGGCGCATATGGAGCATGAGGCTTCGACGTCGAAAATCGGCGAGGATCAACTGTTTTACATCCGCCAGCGCGGGCTGAAGGCTGAAGACGCCGTCTCGATGGTCGTCAACGGTTTCTGCAAGCGCGTCTTCCGCGAGCTGCCCATGGAATTTGCAGTCGAGGCGCAGAAACTCTTGAGCGTCAGCCTCGAAGGCAGCGTCGGCTAGAAGGCGAAATGCCGATTTCTAATCGACACTGCGGCGATTAGAAATCGGCGTAAGTGATTGAAAACAAAGAACGGGTGCTTGTTCTAATCGACACAGTAACAGCGGCTCGGGAAACGCACCGAAATCGGGCAATTTGCGGCAGACATTGAGCGGAGAGGACGACAAGTAAGATGAGCTTGCTCGAAATCAAGAACCTGCGGGCCAAGGTTGACGGCAATGAAATCCTGAAGGGCATCAACCTCACGCTGAACGCCGGCGAAGTGCACTCGATCATGGGGCCGAACGGCTCCGGCAAGAGCACGCTCGCTCAAGTGCTGGCTCGCCGCGAAACCTACGAGATCACCGGCGGCGAAGTGCTGCTCAATGGCAAGGACCTGCTCGCGATGAAGCCCGAGGAAGCTGCGTGCGAAGGCCTCTTTCTCGCGTTTCAATATCCCGTCGAGATTCCGGGCGTCAGCAACGCCTACTTCCTCCGCTCCGCACTGAACGCGATCCGCAAATACCGCGGTTTGGAAGAAATGGACGCGATGGATTTTCTCCCCAAGCTTCGCGAAAAGATGAAGCTGCTCGAAATGGACGAGAAATTCCTGAATCGCTCGGTGAACGAATCCTTCTCGGGCGGCGAAAAGAAGCGCAACGAGATTTTGCAAATGGAGATTCTCGAGCCTTCTATCGCGATCCTTGACGAAACCGACTCGGGGCTCGACATCGATGCCCTGAAAATCGTGGCAAAGGGCGTGAATTCGATGCGCAGCCCCGAACGGGCCATGCTCGTCGTTACGCACTATCAGCGGCTGCTCGATTACATCGTTCCGGACAAAGTCCATGTCCTCGTGGATGGCCGCATCGTCCGCTCTGGCGGCCCCGAACTCGCTCTCCAGCTCGAAGACCAGGGCTACGCCACAATCGAATCAGCGGCGGGTGCCGCATGACGATGCCAGTGGGACAGACTTCAGTCTGTCCTAAGAAGGATGGAAATTGAACGTGGCGACGGCGACGCAGGCTCTTCAACACTACCTCGAAGGCTTCACCAGCCTCGAAAAGTCGGCGTCGAGCCATCAGCATCCCTGGCTGCGCAAGCTTCGGCAGGACGCCTTCGCACGCTTCGCCGAAACCGGCTTTCCGACCACCCGCGACGAAGACTGGCGCTTCACGAATCTCTCCGCGATCGCGCAGACGCCGTTCCGCCTAGTTTGCGAAGTTCGCAGCCTGCCGTCGCAGAGCGACATCGCTCCCTATCACGTCGCAGGCGCCGCCTGTCAGCTCGTTTTCGTCGACGGCCGTTTCGCGCCCGAACTCTCGTCATTTGGCCGGTTGCCCGATCGCGTCACAATCACGAATCTCGCGGCTGAAATCGAGCGTCGCCCTGCCGTGGTTGAACAGCATTTGGGTCGTTACCTCAATATCCAGCGCGATGCCTTCTCGGCGCTCAACACCGCTTTCATCGAAGATGGCGCTTTCGTTCACATTCCCAAGAGCATCGTGCTGGAAGGCCCCATCCATCTGCTCTTCATCTCGCTGGCGCACGGTGCGCCGACAGTTAGCCATCCGCGCAATCTGATCGTAGCCGAGGAAAACAGCCAGGCCACCATCGTCGAGGACTATATTTCGCTAGGCAGCAGCACCGAAAAAGCTCTGTGTAACACGGTCACCGAGCTCGTAGCGGGCGATCACAGCGTGATTTCGCACTATATGATCGAGCGCGAGCACCGCCACGCATTCAATGTTTCGACCCTGCGTATCCAGCAAGGGCGGGCGGCAGACGTTTCGTCGCACTCGGTGCTGATCGGCGGCGCACTCGTCCGCAACAACGTTCATCCGGTGCTGGCGGGCGAAGGCAGCGAGTGCCTGATCAACGGGCTCTTCATCGGCAGCGGACGGCAGCATCTCGACAATTACATGCTTGTCGAGCACGCCAGCCCGCACTGCGGCAGCCGCCAGTTCTACAACGGGATTCTCGACGGCCACGCGCACGGCGTGTTTCACGGCCGCATCATCGTTCACAAGGATGCGCAGAAAACCGACGCCAAGCAGACCAACCGCAACTTGCTGCTTTCCGACACCGCACAGATCGATACGAAGCCGCAGCTGGAAATCTACGCCGACGACGTGAAGTGCACGCACGGCGCCACCATAGGCCAAATCGAGGAAAACGCGCTCTTTTATCTGCGCTCTCGCGGGATCGACGAAACCTCCGCGCGCCGCCTTCTGCTCACGGCATTCGCGGGCGAGTGTTTCGATCGCATGAAGGAAGGCCCCGCGCGGAAGCACGTCGAAAATCTCGTTCGCGAGGATTTGCGGCGGATCGCGTATTCTTCCCGGCCCGAGGAGCGAGTTGCATGAGCATCGCCGCCAAGCCCGCATCCGGTGTTTTCGATGTCGAGCGCGTCCGTGCCGATTTCCCGATCCTGGCGCAGAAGGTTCACGGCAAGCCGCTGGTCTATCTCGACAACGCTGCCACGTCGCAAAAGCCGCGCGCCGTGATCGACGCGATTTCCGGGTATTACGAGGGCACCAACGCCAATATTCACCGCGCCGTCCACCATCTATCCGAACGGGCGACCGAGGTATACGAAGCCGCGCGCGAGACCGCGCAGAATTTCATCAACGCCCCGAGCTTGAGCGAAATCATCTTCGTGCGCGGCACCACGGAGGGCATCAACCTCGTGGCGCAAACGTACGGACGCGCGCAGATTCATGCGGGCGATGAAGTTGTCGTCACCGACATGGAGCACCATTCCGATATCGTGCCCTGGCAGCTTCTCTGCGAAGACCGCGGCGCGAAGCTGCGCGTCGTTCCGATCAACGATCGCGGCGAGCTGATCCTCGAGGAATACGCCAAGTTGCTCGGCCCAAAAACGAAGCTGGTCTGCGTCACTCACGTTTCCAATGCTCTTGGCACGATCAACCCGGTCCGCCAGATCGTCGAGATGGCCCACAGCCATGGCATTCCGGTTCTCGTCGATGGCGCGCAGGCTGTGCCGCATCTGAAAGTTGACGTCCAGGCGCTCGATTGCGATTTCTATTCCTTTTCCGGCCACAAGGTCTACGGCCCGACCGGCATCGGCGTGCTGTATGGCAAGAAGGCGCTGCTCGAAGCCATGCCGCCGTATCAGGGCGGCGGCGACATGATCCTTTCCGTCACTTTCGAGAAGACAACTTACAATCGCCTGCCCTACAAGTTCGAAGCGGGCACGCCCGATATTGCAGGCGTGATCGGGCTCGGCGCGGCGCTCGAATACGTCGGCGGACTCGGCATCGAAAATATCGGCGCATACGAGCACGATCTGCTCGACTACGCCACGGCGGCGGTTTCGAAAATCCCGGGGCTGAAAATCATCGGCACCGCCAGGGAGAAGGCCGGCGTGCTTTCATTCACGCTCGAAAATATCCACCCGCACGATATCGGCACGATCCTCGACCGGGAAGGAATCGCGATTCGCACGGGGCACCACTGTTCGCAGCCCGTGATGAAGCGGTTTGGCGTCGATTCCACCGCGCGCGCATCGTTTGCCATGTACAACACCAAACAGGAAGTCGACGCGCTCGTCCGCGGCATCGAAAAGGTGAGGGAGGTATTCGCCTGATGTCCGACCTGCGCGATCTCTATCAGGACGTGATTCTCGAGCATAGCAAGGCGCCGCGCAACTATCGCGAGCAGCCTGCCGCGAATCATAAAGCCGAAGGATTCAATCCGCTCTGCGGCGATCACTTCACGATTTTCATCACGCTCGATGGAGACAAGATTCAGGACATCAGCTTCCAGGGCTCCGGCTGCGCGATCTCGAAAGCTTCGGCCTCGATGATGACGCAAACGCTGAAGGGCAAAACGAAAGCGGAAGCCGAACAGCTCTTTGCCCGTTTCCACGCCCTCGTTACCGGCCACGCCGAAAACAGCGCGAATGCCGGAGGCGAATTGGGCAAGCTTGAAGTTTTTTCCGGCGTGTCGGAGTTCCCCGTCCGCGTGAAGTGCGCCACGCTCGCATGGCACACGCTGAATGCCGCGCTCGAAGGCAAGCAGGAACCAATTACGACGGAGTAGCGACGCGATCCATGAACTACGGTCAATCCATCACCCTGAGCCGCGAATGCAACGCGCTTGAAATTCCGAGCGGCGAGCCCATCAAGCTCCCTGCGGGAATCGGCGTGCGCGTGATGCAGTTTGCCGGGAGCAGCTACACGATCACCAGCGAACACGGGATGTTCCGCATCGACGTGAAAGACGCGGAGGCACTCGGGCTCACCCCGCCGAACGGTTCGCAAGCCGCGGCGCATGACACGCGGCCGTTCAGCGAAGAGCTCGTCTGGGAGCAGCTGAAAACGGTCTACGATCCAGAAATTCCAGTGAACATCGCCGACCTCGGATTGATCTACGTTTGCACCGCCCTGCCCGTGCAGGGCGGCGGCCATCGCATCGACATAAAAATGTCGATGACGGCGCCGGGCTGCGGCATGGGCAACGTCCTCAAAGCCGACGTCGAAAGCAAACTTGCGCGCCTGCCCGATGTGAAAGAAGTTTACGTCGAAATCGTTTTCGACCCGCCCTGGGGCCCCGACCGCATGTCCGAAGCCGCCCGCCTCCAGCTCGGCTTCGACCTCTAGAAAACTTCTATATTTTCATTTTACTTTCGGTGCGGCTTCGACTGAGGATGGCACAGTCGAACGCGTGCGCTTCGCGATCATCGTTCGAGAGCCGCTCCACACGAGCTGCAACCCCGCGAAAATGGCGATCACGGCGATGACAAGCTTCAGCTTTCGCTTGGGCACGCGCCGCGCGAAGATGCAGCCGATCACGACGCCCGGAATGCCGCCGGCAAGCAACTGCGTCAACACGTGGCCATCGATCGCACCAAACTTCCACTGGAACGCGCTGCCGATCACCGCGAGGACGAGCCCGAATAGGAGGTCGGTTCCGACCACTTCGGGTGGCGACATCTCGGAATAGTTCAGCAGCAGCACGGTGCCGAGCGCGCCCGCTCCAGCCGAGGAGAATCCGGACTCGATGCCGATGGGGAGCGCGAGCCAAGGGAGCCAGCTCGAATTCTTCCGCGCGAAGTTCTGATTCTGCACCCATGGAAGAAACGTCACGCTCGAAGACGCGGTAAGCAAGAGGCCGAGGAGAATGACAACCACCGGCATGTTCGACGGGCCGCTTAATTTGCGCAAGAGGTACGTGCCGATCAGCAGGCCGGGAACCGCGCCCTGGATCAGCAGCCATAGATAGCGCCAGTGGATGTGCTTGCCGCCCAGGTAGAAGGGCGATGCGATCAGCCGCATCACACCGGCGTACACGAACGCCGTTCCCACCGAAGCCGAGGCGGGCAAGCCGACGATCAGCACGAGCGCCGGGACGGTAAAGCTGCCGCCGCCGATTCCGGTGAGGCCAATCGCGAGCGCGATCAGAAATCCGATGAGAGCGTTCATTCGTCAGCTCGCTTGGATTCGGTGTGAATGCCGCATTCGAGCTTTCGCCCGCCCCAGCGGCCGGAGCGCGCATCGGCGCCCGCCGCCGGAATCGCGGTGCAGGGCTCGCAGCCGATGCTCGGATAGCCAAAATCATATAGCGGCAGGTGCTCGATCGCGTGCTCGCTGGTGTAATTCCACACCTGATTCCAGGTCCACGCGGCAAGCGGGCTCACTTTGAGAAGTATTTTGCCGCTGGGCAGCTGGTGATGCTCGACGGCCTTCAAATTCTTGCGCGTGGGCGATTGCTCGCGGCGCAGGCCCGTGAACCAAACATCGTAATTTTCGAGCGCTGAGAAAAGCGGCTCGACCTTGCGAAGCTGGCAGCAGCGGCCCGGATCGGTTTGATTCAGGATTCCGAATTGCGCTTCCTGCTCCGCGACGGACTGCTTCGCGGCAAGATTCTGCAAGTTCAAATCCCAGGCCTTGGTCATGCGGTCGCGATAGGCGTACGTTTCAGAGAAGTGGTAGCCCGTATCGAGAAAGAGCACCGGAATTTTCGGCAGGCGCTCGCGCAGCAGATCGACGACGATCATGTCTTCCGCCTGAAAGCTGCAGGTGATGCACGGCGCGCCTTTATTTTCGGCGAGCATGCGATCGATCAATGCGTCAACTGAAAGCGATTCAAGCTCCGTGGCAGGCAGCGTCACGCTCATGATTTTTTCTTCTCCGCATCGGATTGCGCGTCGCGCCACTTGCGCAGGACCTTCATGATGCGCTCAACAGCCTCTTCGTCGGCATCGTCCGTGATGCGCACCGCGAAGAACGATTCCGGGCCGTAGATCGCGCGGACGACCGCTTTCGGGTTCGTGCCGTCGTCGAGCGGAGCGAAAATCGTGATATTGCCCGAGAGGTGGAAGGCTTTCGCGACGGTGACGAGTTCGTGCGCGAGAAAATCGTTCGGCCCCGCCATCTGCACGTGCCAGCCCTCGTCGAACATTTGACGCTCGACCATTTCGGCGACGCGGGGACGCCCCTGCACCCATACCGCCGCGGCCGGATGCCCGAACCGGAAGATACGCTCTTCCTTCGTGCTGCGCTTCCGCTCGGTCGCATGAGTGTGGGAACTGTTGCCGGCGATGGCGCTCTCGATAATTCCGGCGCCAACGGTGGCGTTGGTCAGCGGGTCGATCACGATGAAGCTGCCAGTGGAGCGATTCTTCTTATAGGGATCGAAGAACAGCGGCAGCGTGGTTTTTACGTTCACTGCCGCGATTTCGTTCAGATCGAGCTTCGTTGCGGGCACATGTTCGAGCGTGTTCACGTCGACGCGATAGCGGATGTGATTGATGCGTCCGCGGACGGTTCTCGTGGTGTGCTTGATGACGTAGATCTTGTGCGGGTCAAGCGGCTCGGCATGCATCCAAACGAGCGTTGCGTGAAACGCGGTGCCCGCGGACGGCGCATCGCTTTCGGCGACGAGCATGTTGCCGCGGCTGAGATCGATTTCGTCTTCGAGAGTGATCGTGATGGAATCGCCCGGGCGCGCGGCGTCGATTTCGTCTTCGAACGCCACGATCGATTTCACGCGCGTCTTCACGAGCGAAGGCAACGCCATCACGCTGGTCCCTTCGCGCAACTCGCCTGAAACAAGCTGCCCGGCGAAGCCGCGGAAACTTGCGTCGGGACGGATCACGTATTGCACGGGAAAACGCAGCGGGCCGGAGGCTGCATCGCCGCCGAGTTCGAGTGCTTCGAGATATTCGAGCAGCGCCGGGCCTTCAAACCAGGGCATGCGTTTGCTGCGGCGCACCACGTTGTCGCCTTCAAGCGCGCTGACGGGTACCGCGTAGAGATTGCTGATACCGAGCTGCCCGGCGAATTCGCGAAATTCGGCGGCGATGCGGTCGAAGACATCCTCCGAGAAACCGACTAGATCCATTTTGTTGACGGCGGCGATGATGTGCTGGACGCCTAGCAGGCTCGCGATGAAGGCGTGGCGGCGCGACTGGCGGAGGACGCCCTTGGTGGCGTCGATCAGCACGATCGCCGCATCGGCCGTGGATGCGCCAGTGGCCATGTTGCGCGTGTACTGCTCGTGGCCCGGCGTATCGGCAATGATGAATTTGCGGCGTGGCGTGGTGAAGTAGCGGTAGGCGACGTCGATCGTAATTCCCTGCTCGCGCTCGGCGCGCAGGCCGTCGGTGAGCAACGAGAAATCGATCGGGCCGGTCGAGCGGTTGACCTTGCTCTTCTGCACCGAAGCGAGCTGATCTTCGAGCACCGACTGGCTATCGTAGAGCAGCCGGCCGATCAGCGTGGACTTGCCGTCGTCGACGCTGCCCGCCGTGGTGAAGCGGAGAAGGCCCGCGTTCGAGAGCGGCGAGGTGTTTACAGCCGCCGCCGTCGTCGTGTCGGGAGAAGGCCCAGCAGGAGCGGCCGGCATCAGAAATACCCCTCGCGTTTCTTGATCTCCATCGAGCCTTCCTCGTCGTGGTCGATCACGCGATTTTCGCGCTCGGATCGCCGGAACGAGAGCATCTCCTCGATGATTTTCGGCACGGTGTCGGCCTCGGAGCGGATCGCGCCCGTGCACGGCACGCAGCCGAGCGAGCGCATGCGGCACTTGATCATCTGCGTTTTTTCGTTGGGCAGCGGGCGGACGCCAGTCTGCGGCAGAAGAATCGAATTGCCGCGAATCACGGCCTCGCGCTCCTTCGCGAAATAAAGCGGAACGATAGGAATATTTTCCGACTGGATGTAGAGCCAGACGTCGAGCTCGGTCCAATTCGAGAGCGGAAAGATACGAATGCTTTCCCCCTTGTGGTGCCGCCCGTTGTAAAGATTCCAAAGCTCGGGGCGCTGGTTCTTCGGGTCCCACTGGCCGAGCGAATCGCGGAAAGAATAGACGCGTTCCTTGGCGCGCGATTTCTCTTCGTCGCGGCGCGCGCCACCGAAGGCCGCATCGAAGCCGCCCTCGGCGAGCGCATCGAGCAGCGAGCGCGTCTTGAGCAGGCCGCAGCACTTCTGCGTGCCGAGATCGTAGGGATTCGCGCCTTCGTCGAGGGCTTTCTGATTCTTGTGCACGATCAGCTCGGCGCCGACGTGCTTCGCGTACCAGTCGCGAAACTCGATCATCTCGGGGAATTTGTAGCTTGTGTCGACGTGCAGCAGCGGGAACGGAATTTTCCCCGGGTAGAAGGCCTTCTGCGCGAGGCGCAGCATCACCGAAGAGTCCTTGCCGATCGAGTACAGCATCACCGGGTGCGCGAACTCGGCCGCGGCTTCGCGAAGGATGAAGACGCTCTCGGCTTCGAGCCTCTTCAGATGGCCGGACAGGCCGTTAGCCTCCGCCCTCGGTGGGGCGCCGTTCAGGTCAAGTTTGATCTCTTGTGAAGACATAAAAAAAACCGCTCCTCGATCCATTCGAGGGCGGGTGGGATTCCAGTCGAGTTTTGCTAAGAACTAGCTCGCGAACCCAGACGTCCCCGGCGGCATACACACGTCCGGACAACAACGGCTGCAGACCGGACAAGCGCCGAGTGGCATCAGGTTCATCTCAACCAGACTATCGGAAGTGCCGCGCGGTGTCAATTTTCATTGGGGATACGTGTCGACGGCCCGAGGACGGATTAGAAGGCTTTGACATAACGGAGAGAGCCATATTAATCAGGATCTGCTGAAACCGGAGGGACGCTTCAGCAGTGGGCGGCGTGAGCTGCTTTCGGAGCGTGCGCAGCGCGTTTGCGGGGCGTGAACTGCGCCGCTTCGGTTGAGCCATGGAGAGCGGTGGTGGATGAGGTGCCGCCGGTGATCACCTGCTGGACGTCATCGAAGTAGCCGGTGCCGACGAACTGCTGGTGCGCGACGGCATCGTATCCATGCTCGTGCTCGCTCTGGAATTCCGCATCCTGCAGGCGGCAATACGCTTTCATGCCTTCGTGTTTGTAGCCGCGCGCGAGCTCGAACATGGAATGATTCAGCGCATGGAAGCCGGCGAGGGTGATGAACTGGAACTTGTAGCCCATCGAGGCGATATCACGC
>JBAPOM010000277.1:0-10243 GCA_049279635.1 Candidatus Acidiferrales bacterium | reverse complement strand
GTCCCCAAACGCTCGATGTCACGCTCTACAAAATGAAGGATCCGAGCGGGGCGTACGGCGAGTATTCCTATCAACGCGTGCCGGGAATGGAACGCGCGAATCTGACGGACCATTCGGCGCTCACGCCGGACCGCGCGCTGGTTCTGGTGGGCAATCTAGTCGTCGATATTCAGGGAAGAGATCTTACGGCGCACGCGGCGGACTTGAAGGCGCTCGTCAGCGCCGTGCGGAAGCATGCGCAGGAGAGGCCGCTGCCGACGCTGTGGCAAGATGTGCCCCAGAAAAACATCATCGAGGGAACCGATCGCTACATTCTGGGGCCGCAAACGCTGGACCAGCTTTTCCCGGGCGGACTGGGCGGTTCGATCGACTTTTCGAATGGCGCCGAAGCGGAAGTCGCGCAGTACCGCGTGGGCGGTCACGATGCGACGCTGCTGATCGTCGATTTCCCGACGCCGCAGATGGCGGAAAGCATGCTCGCGAACATCCAGAAGAATTTCAACGTGAACGGTTCGAAGCCGGGATCGAATTCACCCGCGTTTTTCGCGGCGCGGTCGTTGACGCTGCTGGCGGTGGTCGCCGGGGCGCCTTCGGAGAAAGAGGCGGATGCGGTGCTAGGTCAGGTTCAACCCGGAACAGTGCTCACGTGGAATGAGCCGACGTTTCAGTTCAAGGAACCCTCGATCGGAGTGATGGTTGTGGGCACGATCGAGGGCACGGGAGTCATCTGCCTTTTCGCACTGATCGCGGGGCTGGCGTTTGGCGGCTTGCGGCTGGTGGTGAAGCGCAGTTTGCCGGGAAAGATCTTCGATCGTGCCGAATACGTCCAGGTGCTGCAAATGGGATTGGCCAGTAAACCCATCAATGCAGAGGACTTCTACGGCACCCCGGGTGGGCCGACCCCATCGGTGGAAGTGGATAAGAATCTGCCTGACCGGATCGCCCTACGCATATTCCGCTGAAACAAATAGGCTTACATAGCGACAGATTTTGGCTTTCGCGCTTGACTTCCCTTGAAACGAACACTAGACTGCGGTCGAGGAAAGGGTTCTGCGGCCATCCGCGCATTGGCTGGGAACTTTCTCCCCTCGAAAGCCCGCCGCAAGGCGGGCTTTCTGCTTTTTGGCTCGCGATTTTGCACAAAGGCCCCACCCTCGCAAAACGAGGATGGGGCGCCCGAAACGTCAAAGGCGAACGCATCGAAGTACAGCTCCGATTCTAAGGGGCGCATATGAAGATGCCTTCTAGCGTTCAGGCGCGGGAAGAGTTGATGACCTTTTCGTAGTAGCGCTCGTAGAGCGGAATGATGTCGTTGGAGCAGTATTTGCGGCGGGCGTTGGCGCGCGCCATTTCTCCCATCATGCGGCCGCGGTCAGGCAGCGTGAGGATATCGAGCGCATATTTGGCGCCGGTAGCAACATCGCGCGGCTCGAAGAGGTAGCCGTCGATGCCGTGCGTGACGACTTCCGGCAATCCGCCGACGTCGGTCGCAACGACCGGCACCTGGCACGCCATCGCCTCGAGCGCGGCGAGGCCGAAGGATTCGGAATCGCTCGGCAGCAGGAATAGATCCGCCAACCCGAGTTTTTCCTGTACGTGATCCTGCTTGCCCAAGAAAAAGACGTCTTTCGAAAGGCGCTTCTTGCGCGCGATGTATTCAGCTGCGCCACGATCCGGGCCGTCGCCCATCAGCACGAGCTTGGCGGGAATTTTTTCGCGGACGAGGGCGAAGATTTCGATAACGTCTGTGACGCGCTTGACGGGGCGGAAATTCGACAGGTGCATCAGGATGGGTTCGCCTTCGGGCGCCCAGCGCGCGCGGGCGGCGGCATCATCCGAACGCTTGTAAAGGTCGCAGTTGACGAAATTCGGGATGACCTCGATCGGGCGCTTGATCTCAAATTCCTTGACGGTGCGGTCGCGGAGGTAATGCGAGATAGCGGTGACGCCATCGCTCTGCTCGATCGAGAAGCGAACGATCGGCAGATAGCTGCGGTCGTTGCCGACGAGCGTGATATCGGTGCCGTGGAGCGTGGTGATGAAGGGCAACCGCCGGGGCACAGTCATCATGCGGGCCAGCAGGGCGCTCACGGAGTGAGGAATCGCGTAGTGCACGTGCAGCAGGTCGAGCGACGCCTCTTCGGCCACCTCGGCCATCTTCGTGGCGAGCGACAGCGTGTAGGGCGGATGATCGAAAAGCGGGTACGTGATGACTTCCACTTCGTGGAAGAAGATGCGCTCGTTCGTGCCGCTCAGGCGAATCGGCATCGCGTAGCTGATGAAATGAATTTCGTGCCCGCGCATCGCGAGCTCGAGGCCGAGCTCGGTGGCGACGACACCCGATCCGCCGTAGGTTGGGTAGCAGGTGATCCCGATCTTCATGCTGTTTGAGCCGGCGGCTGAAATCGGTCGCAACCGCCGCCCGGCAAGACGCCAACGCGCAACGAGGCGTTCCTATTGACCGTTCTGTCCGTTGGAGCCGCCGTTGGCTGCCTCTTCGCCTTCCTTGTAGACGTAGCGAATGCAGTGCTTATAAATCAGAAGATTGGGACTGCCGTAGCGAGTAAGTTTGATGCAATCGCGGTCGTACCACTCGACCGTGCCGCGAATCACTTCGCCATCCGTGAGGACTACAGCGACCGGCGTGCGGGATTGCATCTGCTTCACATAGTAGAAATTCTCCGCGTACGTCTGGTCGGGTGGAGCGGGTTTCTTCCGCGGCCCTGCTGCAGGCTGCGGCATTACTTGCGTGGGACGCGGAGTATATGTCTCTTTCGGCTCCCCGAGTGAGGGACGAAACAACTTGCGGTTTACCATGGCTGCTCCTAAGTAAGATACAGATTATGACTACGCGAGAAGGGCTTCGGTTGCAACATTTCGAAAAAAACTTTGATTGGGCCTAGCGGAGACTCAATGAGGCAATCAGCGCGTCCAGGCCCAGTTGACGTCCCGTATTGCGGCGAATCCGGCTTTCGAGCGCGTCGAGGCCTCGTGTAGCCCGCAGTACCCACGCCCAATCAATCTTCCTGCCAAGACTTTCGACTTCCCGGTGCAGATCGGGATTGCGAGGTAGCCTGCTCGTTTGGCCGAAGGAATTCTCGAGCAGGTCTGTGAGGACACTATAGAACAGGCCCAATATGTTTTCAAACGATTCCTGTTCCTGCTTGGAAAGCTGAGCAGTGGAGCCGAAAATGTCGGAAAAACCCTCCCCGGAGACCGATCGATCGAGAAGATGCAAGACGCTTCTGCGGAGGCGCGCCGATTCCTCGAGGTTAAGCGAAAGCGCCGCACCCGGGCTGCCTTCGGAAAGCTGGGCCACGAGCTTGCGCTCGGCCGGCTTGCGCTCCGATCGATCCTTTAGGAACGCCTCGATTTGATCTGCAGGTACCGGTGCAAAATGGAACTGCAGGCAGCGCGAGCGGATCGTCTGCAGCAGAACATCGGGCGTGGGCGCGAGCAGGATCAGGGTCGAGGATTCGGGCGGCTCTTCGAGGATCTTGAGGAAGACGTCGGCGTCCGTCCAACGCATCGTATCGGCGCCGTCCAGGATGAAGACGCGGCGGCGGCCTTGCGGCTTGAAATAGGCAGCGCGCTGGACGGCGCGCAGCTGCCCGACGCGGATCATGGGCCGCGCCACCGGGGTGCGGAGACGGACCGGATCGGGAACGATTACCCAGACGTCCGGATGCGTTTCGAGAATCAGAGGCGTGCGCTCGACGGCGGAGGCGTCCGCGCTTTCGCCACGCTCGCCGAGGCCCGCCCGAATCAGCGGAGCTGGGTCGGCTAGCGGTGCCATCCGCAAGCAGGAATCGCATTCGCCGCAAAAGTCGTCGCGAAGGCGTTGGCAATTGGCGGCCTGCGCAAACATCCGGGCGAGCGTGTATTTCCCGATACCGCGCGGGCCGGTAAACAGCAAGGCGCTGGGAACGCGTTCGCGCTGCAACATCGAGCGGAGGGCGCGGACGATGCGTTCGTTGCCGAGGAATTCGTCGAAACCCATGCGTCAGTTCCCTTTGCCCATTGCGGATGCGATGCGTGCGTCGATAGCCGCGAGAATTTCCGTGTGAATCGCCTTCGGCGCCCGAAGAGTGCCGGAGCCAGTATCGAAGCATTCGATTTTTGCCCAGTGAGGCTGTCGCGCAAGACCGTCGTAAACGGATGATGCGGCCTCGAGATGCGCGATGTCCGACTCCTGCAGGTCGCGGCGCAATTTCGTGTAGTCGCGCGCGCCTAACTTGCCGCGCTCGCCAGCCAGGCGATGCGCCTCCGCCGCCGGGACGCGCAGGTAGATCACCAGATCTTCGGCAGGCAGGCCATAGACTCCGTATTCCAAATGCTTGAGCCAGGCGATGAATTCTTCGCGCTTTTCGGCAGGCACGCGCGCGCCCTGATGCGCGAGATTCGAGGCGATGTAGCGATCGGCGAGCACTATCTTTCCCGACGCGAGAGCGGCTTCGAGAGCCGGCTTCGATTCCAGGCGGTCTCCCGCGTAAAGCAAAGCTGAAAAATGCGGGTCGACAGAGGCTAGCGAGCCAAATTCTCCATTGAGGAAGCGCGCCACGAGTTTCCCGAAAAAGCCTTCATAGTGAGGAAAACTGATCTGCACGATTGGGGCGCCGTGCTTGCTGAGCGCGCGCGCAAGAAGATCGACCTGCGTGCGCTTCCCGGAACCGTCGATTCCCTCGATCACGATGAGCTTTCCGCGGGCAGGCATCGAAGTGACGTTCAGTGTAGCAGCGACGCACGGCGAGTGACCAGTGGTTCGTACCCCGTGTTAGAATCGCGCCAGTGCCTGCGGAAACCACGGCGGTCAGCGCGAATCTGGAACTCGTCCGGGAACGGATTGCACGAGCGGCAGCACGCGCCTGGCGGCAACCCAAGGAAATTACCATCGTCGCCGTCTCTAAAACTTTTCCGCCCGAGGCGATTCGAGCGGCGTACGACGCGGGTCTGCGTCACTTCGCCGAGAATCGCGTGCAGGAATTTGAAGCGAAATGGCCGAAGGTGCTCAAGCTGGAGGCCGCATGGCACTTCATCGGCCACCTGCAGCGCAACAAGGCGCGCCGCGCGGTTTACCTCTTCAACCGCATCGATGGCGTCGACAGCCTGACGCTGGCGCGGACGCTCGAATCCGAGGCGACGGCTCAGGCAAAACGCGTTCCGATTCTGATTGAGGTGAAACTTAGCGACGAGCCGAGCAAAACCGGGATCGCCGAGGCAAATTTGGCGGCGCTCGCGGAAAGCATCACACCTGCCTCGAATTTGAGGCTCCGCGGGCTGATGGGCGTCCCGCCGTATTTCGAGGATCCCGAACGCGCGCGTCCTTACTTCCAGAAGCTGCGACGAATGAAAGACGATTTGAGCGGCCGCCTCGGCGCTCCCCTGCCCGTCCTATCGATGGGAATGAGCCACGATTTCGAAATCGCGATTGAAGAGGGAGCGACCGAGATTCGCATCGGGACGGCGCTTTTTGGAGAGCGGACGCGCGCTGGGGCGTAGCAGGCTCCGAATCTGCATCGAAAAGGCCCCATCCTCACAAAACGAGGATGGGGCACCCCAAACATCAAAACCAAAACTGAAGCGGCGCGCTAGTCGGGCAGAGGCTGGCCCTTGGTCTCGAGTCCAAACGGGAGCAGGAAAAGGCCGAGCAGGAACGGAAGCGCCGTTAACGCCACTGGGATGCCGATCGTGTGGAAGTACGACACGCCCGCGCCCACCAGGAACGTGAAACCGGCGCCGACGAAGCGGCCGACCGAAGTCGCGAAGGCGAAGGCGCTGCCGCGGCACTCCGTTGGATACTGCTCGGGCAGCCACAACGTGTACATCGCGAAATTGGCGCCGCCGATTCCTAGGAAAAAAAGGCCGATGAAGAACCACTTCATCGCATCCTGCGGCAGATAGAAGGCGTAGCCGAAGGAAAACGCGAGCGACGCCGCCATGCAAATGAAGAAGAGCCCCAGCGTCAAGCGGCGGCCAATGCGTTCCGCGATCCACGGCAGGGGCAGGCAGCCGATGATCGTGCCGAACGACAGCACCATCGTGGCGTAGGAACCGAGCCGCGGCGCGAGGATCGCCGACATGTGCTGGCGACCGACGATCTCCGCAACAGCGGTAGGCACGTAGACGGTCCCGCCCCACAACCCGATGATCGAGATGAGAACATAGGCGGAATTCAGGAGCGTGCGGCGGCGGTACTTTGAATTGAAAATCATCGAGAACGGATGCGTGATCTTCTTGGCGGTCGCCTGCCAGCGCGCCGGTTCTTTCACGGCGTACATCACGAATCCGATGAGGAGCGCGGGGACGCCGCCAATCGCGAACATCGGCCGCCAGCCGTGCGTTTCGCCGACAAAATGATTGGCGAGCGCCGCGAGAAAAAATCCGAAATAGTAGCCGGTGTGCATGAGGCCGGCGCCCATCTTGCGGCGGCTTTCGGGCCACTCCTCGGCGACGAATGTGCCGCCCATCGCCCATTCGCCGCCAATTCCGACGCCGGCCAGCAAGCGGAAGGCCGCTAATTCCCAAACGTTCTGGCTGAAAGCGGCCAAAAGCGTGAAGAGCGAGTAGCACAGAATCGTCAGCGCCAGGGTGCGGACGCGGCCAAACCGGTCGGCAACCGGCCCCCAGACAAGGGCCATGCCCCATCCGACTAGGAACAGCGCGAAGAGCAGGCCGCCATAGAAGCCTACATTCGAGCCAGTTGCACGAATGCCGGTTTTCGGCAGAAGCTCGCGGAGCGCCGGCACCAGGACGAGCGCGTAGATGAACGAGTCCATCCCATCGAGCGCCCAGCCCGCCCAGGAGGCCCAGAAGCCGCGCACCTGATTAGAGGTGAGGCGAACGGGCTCAGCAATTTTCGGGGATGGTGGTGTTGTGGCCACGACGGGCGTGGATTGTATGGCAAAACGCGACGGCGCGGGAGGATTTCTCGCAGAAATTCCGGCAGCGACGCGACGTGCGCGAATGATACAGTCTCAGCTTGAAATTCGATTCCACGATCGACGTACAAGAACGCGGCGGCGCGATCACCTTTGCCGTGCGCGTGATTCCGCGCGCGAGCCATGATGCGATCGAAGGCGAATATCAGGGCGCGCTGAAAGTCCGGCTCACCGCTCCGCCGGTCGACGACCGCGCGAACGACGCGCTGATCCGGCTGCTCGCGGAGCGTTTGAACGTGCCCCGATCGGCTGTTAGAATCGTGGCTGGGGAAAAAAGCCGCAAGAAGCGCGTGGAAATTGCGGGCGCGCGCCGCGAGCAAATCATCGAAATGCTGAAATCATGCCGGACATAAAAGCGATTCAGGCCCAGTTGCGCGCCAGCAAAATCGATGGCTGGCTTTTCTACGATCACCACCACCGCGATCCGATCGCCACACGCATCCTCGGGCTCGGCGGAAACGGTATGGCGACGCGCCGCTGGTTTTACTTCATCCCCTCGCGCGGCGAGCCTCGCAAGCTGGTTCACCGGATCGAGACAGGCGCTCTCGATTCGCTGGCCGGGCGCAGGAGCGTCTATTCGAGCTGGGAAGAACTTCAGGGCGGGCTGCGCAAGCTGCTTTCCGGAAGCCGGAAAATCGCGATGCAGTATTCACCGGAGAACAATATTCCATACATCGGGCTCGTCGACGCGGGCACGGTTGAGTTTGTGCGAAAGCTGAAAAAGAACGTGGTGACTTCGGCCGATCTCGTGCAGACATTCGAGGCGACGTGGACGCCCGAACAGCTCGAATCGCATCTCGAAGCAGGCAAGATCATCGACCGCGTGATGAGCACGGCATTCGAGACTGCGGCCGCGAGCGTGCGCGACGGTGATCCGCTCACGGAATTCGAGCTGCAACAGTGGATCCTCGACAAGTTTCGCGCGAACGGGCTGACCACGGACGAGCCTCCCGTCGCGGCCGTGCAGCCAAACAACGGCAATCCGCACTATGAACCGCAGCAGGGAGCGTCGCGGCCGATTCGCGCGGGCGATCTGCTGCTGCTGGACGTATGGGGAAAATTCGCGCGGCCCGGCAGCGTCTACTACGACATCACTTGGGTGGGCTATCTCGGCCAAAGGGTGCCCGACGCCTATTCCAAGATTTTCCGAATCGTGCGCGAGGCGCGCGACGCCGCCGTCGAATTCGTCAAGGAATCCGTGAGCCGCGGCCGGGCGATCCACGGTTGGGAAGTGGATCGCGTGGCGCGCGAGACGATTCGCAAGGCGGGCTACGCAAAGAATTTCGTTCATCGCACCGGCCACAGCATCGGCCAGGACGTGCACGGCAACGGCGCGAACATGGACGGACTCGAGACGCGCGACGATCGCAAAATCGTCCCGCACACATGTTTTTCGATTGAGCCGGGCATCTACCTGCCGGAGTTCGGCATTCGCAGCGAAGTGAACGTTTACGTCGGCGAGCGCGATGCGCGCGTGACGGGCGCGATCCAAGAAGAAGTGCTCGCTTTGCTCGCGTGAGGCGCGCCGGATGAACCGTGGCTGAAGAACCCGTGAACGAAGCCGCGCCCGTCCCTGTGGCGGTCCGCAGGAAATCTCTCAACGCACTTCCCTTCCTCGTTGCTCTTGCTTCGCTCGCCGTGCCCGGGCTTGGCCACGCGTGGCTGCATCGGTGGGGGCGCGCTCTGGCGTTCTTTGTGGCGGTCGGCGGGCTGGCGCTCACTGGCTACATTATGCGCGGCCAGGTTTTCACGACGGTGTCGAACGATCCCTTCGGCAGGCTCGGCTTTCTCGCGGACGCCTGCTCGGGGGTCTTCTATGTGCTGGCGCGATTCCTCGAAGCGACCGGGCCGAACCTTTCGCGAGCCGCCGGCGACTACGGCACGCGCTTCCTCGCGTCGGCGGGCATCGTGAACCTGATTGGCATGCTCGACGCATATGCGATTGCGGGCGGGCGGAGAGGCTAGCCGGTGCACGCGAGCGCATTGCATCTCAGCCACTTCCCTGCGATGGTCATCTTCGCGCTGCTGGTGTCGATTGCGTTGGCTGGTATCGGACGGCACGCCACGGCGCAGCGAATCAAATACGCAGTGTGGTCCTTCGTGCTCTTTCTTGCGATCGGGATCGGACTTGCGTGGCTGATGTATCCCTTCTCGCGGTAAACTGCCAGATGAGCGAAATGCTGGCTGTACGTTGGCGGTGGGATTTTTGCATACAAAGTCTCCGTGGACGCGTCTGATAGCTGAAGTCCACAGAGGGGGATGTAGATCATGAATAGGCGACAACTGCTCTCATTGTTGGGCGTATCTCCGGCAATCCTGGCTGCCTCTCCGGCAGAGGCGCGAGAGAAAAAGCACAAGAACGTTGCCGGGAATGGCGGCGACGACGCGAAGTTCATGGCGCTTTCGCCCAAGGGCACTCCCCCGCCGGTACAGCGTTTTTCCATGGCGCCGCGGCTGAGCACGATTCAGGGAAAGACAATCTATCTCGTCGACACCGGATTCTTGGGCGCCGATCAGTTGTTGCAGCAGGTGGCGGCCTGGTTTCAGAAGAATCAGCCGGACGTGAAGACCGTGCTCCGGAAAAAGGCCGGGACGTATCCCGAGGAGGATCCAAAGCTCTGGGCGGAGATCAAAGCCAACGGCAACGCGACCATCATGGCTATCGGCCATTGAAGCGGCTGCACTCCAGCGACCGTCGGTCACTGCGTAACGATGGAAAAGATGGGAATCCCGAGCGTGCCGCTCGTGACGCGCGCTTATGAAGATTTGGCGAAATCCACGGCAGCAGAGCGCGGCATGCCGACGCTGCGAATCGTCTTCACCGTTCATCCGATATGGGGCAAGACGCCTGAAGAATTGTGGGCAGCCGTAAACGGTCCCGACCCGATCACGGGAAAGCCGATGATGAAGGAGATCCTCGACGATCTAACCACGCCGCTTTCGTCCGAAGATCGAGAATCCGGGCTGCTGCCGGTTCCGGCGGGGCCCGAGACTTTCGGCCCCGACTCCCTCGACAATCTGCAGAGCTATTTTATGAACAACGCGATGACGGATTACATGCCGATCATCGTTCCGACGGAAGCCAGAGTAGCCGCGATGCTCAAGGGGACGAGCCACCAGCCCGACGAGCTGGTCGGCAAAGCCGGAGGCTACAAGTACAACGTGAAGCAGGTAGCCGTGAACGCGGTAATGGCGGGATGCGACCCCTCGTACCTTCCCGTTCTTCTCGCGATTGCCTCGACGGGCGACCTTGCGCTCGGCACCTCGACCACTTCGTTCGGCTATTCGATGATCATCAATGGGCC
>JBAPOM010000276.1:0-23956 GCA_049279635.1 Candidatus Acidiferrales bacterium | reverse complement strand
AATTTCACAGCGGCTTCTGGATCAACCTGCATCACTTTCTTTACGAGCAGGCCGCCATCGCGACGGCCGGGCCGAAGGGCACTCCCCACGAGGCGGAATTATCGACGGATGCGAGCATCGCCGCGGGGCTCTCTGAAGACGACTCGAAGACATGGTCGGATGCGCTGGTCTACTACCGCGCGAAGATGCTGAACCACGATCTCGCGTCGGACGAAGACCTGGTAAAGATCAAGAACCGCCTGGAGGATATGGAGGACGCGACCTCCGTCAATCGCAGCGACCTTGATCCGAAGCTGATCGCTGTCCTCGACGCGGCCGCGCCGGTCTACCGCACGCACTGGTGGTTTCTGCACAATACGGCGAACCAGAGGTGGATCGCGGCGGTGATGCCTCTCGTGGACAAGCAAGGCGCGGCGCTGGCGCAGCAGATCGCGGCCGCGTTCGAGACGCCGTGGCCTGAACGCCCGCTCCGTGTGGACGTGGTCGCCTACGCCAACTACGCCGGATCGTATACCACGCGGAATCCGGCGCGGATCACGACATCCAGCATCGACGGCGGGAATCAAGGGACCGCCGCGCTCGAAGTGCTGTTTCATGCGGCGTCGGGCGTGATGATCGACACGATTTCTACGACCGTCAAGCAGGCCTACGAAAGGGCGAAGAGAGATCCTCCCCCAGAAATTACGCAGATGATTTTGTGGTTTACATCGGGCTTTCTAGTGCAACAACTGTATCCGAACTACACGATGTACGCAGACCGCTTTGCTCTCTGGACGGAGAATTCGCAAACGGGATACCGCACGACACTGGCGAGGGATTGGCAGCCGCGTCTGGAAGGAAAGATGACGCTCGATGCGGCTCTTGCTCGCCTCGCAGCAAATTTTTCGGTGGCCGCCGCGCCGGAAAAGAAAAAGCCGGCCATATCGCCAGATGCGGAGGCACCTCCCAACGAGCGGTGAAATTAATGCAGGCGGAACATGACCTGGATGTGCGTCCTGATCGAAACCGCCTGCCCGTTCAAGTAGGTTGGCGCGTACTTCCACTTGGCAACCGCCTCAAGGGCCGCGGAAACCAGCAGAGGAGGCCCCTCGATCACTTTGGCCTCCACAACATCACCCTGCTCGTCGATGATGGCGTCGATGACCACGAGCCCCTCGATGTGCGCTGCTTTCGCGACTGCCGGATAGTTGGGTTGAGGAGTCGAAATCGGCACAGGAGGCTTCACATCTCCGCCGACGCGCACAATTCTTCGCTCCGGCGGCGGAGGCGGCGGAATGGTCCTCACGTTATCCGTGACGCCGCCGATGATGCCGCCGAGCACCCCACCAGCTACTCCGCCGACCACGCCGCCGCTAACGCCCGCACCGAGATCGGGCGGCGCTTCGTCGGCCACGATTTTGATTTTTTTCGGGATCACGGTGGGCGCCGTCAGCTTGTTGATGTCGAGCACCCGCGCCATCGGCCGGGTCACTTTTAATGCTTGCGGAGCTGCTGGGGGAGGCGGCGCAGCGGGCGGCCTCGGCGCGACCAGGAATACCGCCTCGAAGCTGTGCACGTCGAGCACCTGCGTGAAGAGGAGCGGCGCGAGTATTACGGCGCCCACGATGACGATATGAATGACTAGAGAAAGAACCAACTCGGCAGGATTCCGTGTGTCGCGTAGCGTCGGCATATCCAACATGCCGCGCACGAAGGTTGCTTGGGCCTCCGCGGTCGTTCGGGCAGGCACCTCCGCGGCAAGCGCGTGGCCCTCCCAAACGGCCTCGTCGAAGACCTCAATATTCGCGCTGTGCATTGCATGCCTCCCTTCCCCGTCCCATCGAGGAGTTGCCGCAATGCCCTTATAGCTTGTTGGGGGCAAAGGGAATGTGGCACAAGTCACCCCGCCGTGTGACGTGCATCACCTATTCTGATGCCACGCGATTCCGCCTTAGCCTCGAGTGCAATGACGATCGAAAACCACACGGTGGCCTCATCTGACGATCGACAATCGGTTTGCAAATCATTGGCCGATGCCGCATGATGTTTTGTTTTGATCCACTGGCCCGTCGCAGGGCCGGCGCATCGCGCCGGGTTACGCGAGCGCCAATTTCACCGAAAGAATATAAAGGGGGACGTTGAATGCGCAGGCCCGTGAGTATTGCTCCGCCAAAAGGGAAACTCGGCGTGCTGACGCCGGGAATGGGGGCCGTCAGCACGACGCTGATGGCTGGAACGGAGCTGGTTCGCCGCGGCGAATCGACGCCGGTAGGCTCGCTCACGCAGATGGGGACGATCCGGCTCGGCAAGCGCACGGAAGCGCGGATTCCGAAGATCAAGGATTTCGTGAAGCTGGCCGAGCTGAAAGATATCGTCTTCGGCGGATGGGATGTGTTCCCCGACGATGCATATAAGGCGGCCGAGAAGGCGGGCGTTCTCGATTCGCGCGATCTCGCGAAAGTGCAGAAATTCCTCAAGACGATTCGGCCGATGAAGGCGGCGTTCGATCAGAACTACGTGAAAAATCTGCATGGCACGAATGTCAAGAAGGGCAAGACGAAATTCGATCTGGCCGAGCAGCTGCGCGAGGACATCCGCGACTTCAAGAAAAAGAACAAGCTCGACCGGCTCGTGATGGTGTGGTGCGCGTCAACCGAAGTGTTCATGAGGCCGGAGGCGGTCCACCAGGACCTCGATTCGTTCGAGAAGGCGATGAAGACGAATCATCCGGCGATCGCGCCGTCGATGCTGTATGCCTACGCCGCGATCAGCGAGGGCGTGCCCTTCGCCAACGGCGCGCCGAACCTGACGGTCGATATTCCGGCGCTCGAGGACTTTGCGAAGGAGAAGCAGGTCCCGATCGGCGGAAAAGATTTCAAGACGGGGCAAACGCTGATGAAGACCGTCCTCGCGCCCGGATTCAAGGCGCGCATGCTCGGACTCAACGGCTGGTTTTCCACGAATATTCTCGGCAATCGCGACGGCGAAGTGCTCGACGATCCGGGGTCGTTCAAGACGAAGGAAGAATCGAAGCTCGGCGCGCTCGAATATATTTTGCAGCCGAAAGTGTATCCCGAGCTCTACGGCAAATTCACGCACAAGGTCCGCATCAACTACTATCCCCCGCGCGGCGACAACAAAGAAGGCTGGGACAACATCGACATCTTCGGCTGGCTCGGCTACCCGATGCAGATCAAGGTCGATTTCTTGTGCCGCGATTCGATTCTCGCGGCACCGATCGTTCTCGACCTCGCGCTATTTTTCGATCTCGCGAAGCGGGCGGGGATGCGCGGCATTCAGGAATGGTTGAGCTTCTATTTCAAGTCGCCGATGTGCGCGAAAGAGCTGTACCCCGAGCACGACCTCTTCATTCAGTCGATGAAGCTGAAAAATACGCTGCGCTGGATGATGGGCGAAGATCTCATCACCCACCTCGGTGCTGAATATTACGACTAATCGGCGCCTCAGTCGGCCGCGCGGAGGACCGAGGCGAGGAAGCGGACCAGCCGAATCTCTGCGAGCAAGCCCGCATGCTTCTGCGGGTCGACGTGCGAGAAGACTTCGCTAATCAGCACCGCGCGCAAATCCTGTTTCGGAATATCCCTCTCGAGGAATAGGCTCTCGGCGGGCGGGATGACGTTATCCGCCGCGCCGTGCAGGATGTAGACCGGCACGCGAAGCCCCGCGATATGGCCGTGCGGCGATAGCGCGGCAAGCTCGGGCGCGTCCGCGGCGATGGCTGCGAGCAGTTGCGGCCGAACGTTCTCGATGCGGTCGTCGAGCAAGGCCTCCATCATTGCGCGTGACGGCTCGCTCAGGCGAGCGATCCACGGCTTCGCCTTCTCAGGATGCTCCCATAGCCACTCGCGCAGAGCTTCGTGCGCCGCAGGCAGATCCGCCGCCGGGAAAAACTGCGCGAGATGCGCGTAGACGAAAACCGAAGGGCCGTAGTCATCCGCGGCATATGGAATCGAACGCCCATCCGGAAATTCCTCTTCATTCGTCGCCAGAAATCGCGAGACGCGCGCGAGATCGTCATAAGGGCCGATCAGCGCCAGCGCGCGAATGTGCGGCGCGTATTGCGGATCGCAGGCCGCGAAGAGCGAGAGACTGCCCGCGAAGCTGATGCCTGTCACCGTGACAGGGCCGGTCCCAAGGCGCTGCTCCAGCCAGCGGGCGGATTCGCCGATCTTGGGGATCGAAGAGGCGTCGACGTGATAATCGGCCAGCGCGTCCATTTGCGGCGTCAGCACAGCGAGCCCACTGCTCGCGGTCGCGCGCGCGAAAGCAATCAGGCGCGGCTCTTCGATGCCGAGGTAATGAATTCCGGGCACGACGACCATCCCGTGCGGATGCGGGACGCCCGCGGGCAAGTACAGCTGGCCGCGTAGCGAGCCCGAGGCGATGGGAATGCTGACGTCCGCCGTCGTCACCGCCCGCGTCTCAAAACGCAGCAGCGGACCTGAGGCTTGCGGATCGATGACGTGAGTCAATACGGCGTAGCTGCGCAGGTCGTAGCGAAGATGGTAGGCGGCGAGGCCTGCTAGCAGTACGACGATCGCTATCGCGGCCGGCCATCGCCAGCCGCGCTTACCGGCCGCGCCTTGCGCATTCTGCCGCGATGTCATCGCAGGCATCGAAGTGCGCGCAGTCTATCACTGCGCCATCGTTTTCCGGAACCTGCTGGACTCTCTTCTTACTGGGTGCCCGACGAGGCGTCCTCTTTGAGGGCGGCGTCCGTTTCCTTTGTGAGTTCAGCGCAAATCGCGCTTAGTCCCGACGGCCATTGTCTTTTTGCATTTGCCCTGATCTTCTTCAGGTCGTTGAGGTCAAGCGTAGAATCGACATGTCCGAGGACAAAACGCCGAAATCGCGCATCCTTTGCCACAAGATTAGCCACTCGGGGCAACGTGTTCCAGTGATCGACCAGAATGCGAGCGACCGACTCGCTGTAGCCCTCAGCGATGGCGCCGTCGTCACATTTCCCGTATAGCTTGTATGACTTGTACAGCGTATCCCAGGTGCGGAGTGTGTCCGCCTGCATTTCGGCCCGCTGCTCCTCGACGGCGCTGCACTGACCCCGTTGCGCGGCCGCGATGGGGATACCCGAAAGCAAAAAAAGAATGGCGGCAAGTCGGAACATGCGGTCATTGCCCCGCCGAGGCATGGGCACCGTTGAGCTGGCGAAGAAAATATTCGTGAACCGTGGTGTCGGCGGTCAATTCGGGGTGAAATGTCGCGGCGAGGATTCGGCCTTGCTGCACCAGCACCGGGTGCCCCGCGTCCTCCGCGAGTACTTCCACTCCTTTGCCGATCGATTCGATGATCGGCGCGCGAATGAAAACCATTTCGAGCGGCTCTTTGCGGAGTTTGGTGACGCTCATGTGAACGTCGCTGGCTAGCTGGCGGCCGTAGCCGTTGCGCAGAATGGCGATGTCGAGCAGCGCTAGCGATTCTTGGGCCGGGCCGTGGACTTCGCGAGCGAGCAAAATCGCTCCAGCGCAAGTGCCGAAGAACGCGCCGCCATTTTTCGCGAATTGTTTGAGCGCCTCGAAGAGGCCTTCTTCGCGCATCACTTTCAGGTGCGTCGTGCTCTCGCCGCCGGGGAGGATTACGCCGCTGAGGCCTGCGAGATCGGCGGGGACGCCGACGTACCTGTGCGCGACGCCGAGGCGCTCGATAACTTTGGCGTGCGCTTCGTAGTCGCCCTGGATCGCTACGATTCCGATTTTTGGTTCGGTTGCCATTTCGTCTGCAAGATAGAGTTAAACACAGAGAGCACTGAGAACTGCTACAGAGTTCACAGAGAAACCCGAGAACTCACCGCACCCTTCGCTTCGGGCTCAGGGCAAGGAGGCGCAGAGAACGCGGAGAATTCGTGCCTTCTAGCCACTAGTCACCTGCCACTGCTTTACCAGCCTCGCGTCTGCAGCAGATCCTTTTCTTCGAGCTGGCGGACGTCCAGGCCTTTCATCGCTTCGCCGAGCTCTTCGGAAGCTTCGAGGACAATCTTCGGATCCTTGTAATGCGTGGTGGCTTTCACGATGGCGCGCGCGCGCTGTGCCGGATCGGCCGACTTGAAGATGCCGGAGCCGACGAAGACTGCTTCGGCGCCGAGATGCATCACGAGTGCCGCGTCCGCGGGAGTGGCAATCCCGCCCGCCGAGAAATTCGGCACCGGCAGCTTGCCGTGCTTCGCCACCCATTCGACGAGCTCGAATGGCGCGCCGAGTTCTTTCGCCTCGTGCACGAGCTCTTCCTGGCCGAGCGTCGTGAGCTTCTTCGTCTGGCCGACGATCGCGCGCATGTGGCGCACCGCTTCGACGATGTTGCCCGAGCCCGCCTCGCCCTTGGTGCGAATCATCGCCGCGCCTTCGGCGATGCGGCGCAGCGCTTCGCCGAGATTTCGCGCGCCGCACACGAAGGGCACCTTGAAGCCGTGCTTCCAGACGTGGTGCTCTTCGTCCGCAGGGGTGAGGACTTCGCTCTCGTCGATGTAGTCGACCTCGAGCGCTTCGAGCACTTGCGCCTCGGCGAAATGGCCGATGCGGACTTTCGCCATCACGGGAATCGACACCGTCTCCATGATTTCGCGGATCACGCGCGGCGCCGCCATGCGGGCCACGCCGCCTTCCTTGCGGATGTCCGAGGGGACGCGCTCGAGCGCCATCACCGAGCACGCTCCCGATTCTTCGGCGATCTTGGCCTGCTCGGCGTTGGTCACGTCCATGATCACGCCGCCCTTCAGCATCTCGGCCAAGCCGACTTTCACACGCCACAAGCTGTTATTCATCAAGTCCATTTCTCGCTCCCCTTTTGATTGCGTGCCCTGCGGCCGCACCAAATTGCCGAGGGTTTCGATTCCCTAGTGTTTAGCCGTTTCCTTGGCGCCAAGCTTTTTGCGAAGCGCTTCCACATCGATTTGGACGAAGCGCCCTTTCCCGCGTGCAAGAATCGCGCCGGATGCATCCCGAATCTCGCCCTGGCGCAGCAGGTTGCGCCCGTTCCGCTCGATTTCCCATCCTTCGACTAATAAATCCCGATCGACCGGCACCGGCTGCACGTATTCAACCGTCAACTCCCCCGTCACCGCGTGATCACCCTGGAAGCGGCTCACCTTGGCCATCACCTCATCGAGCAGCGTTGCGACGATTCCGCCGTGAACGAAACCCGTGCCGCCCTGATAATCCGAGCTGAGTCGAAACGAGCCGCGGATTCGCCGCGCCGCATCGTCCTGCTCGAAGGTGAGCTGCATGCCGCGCGCGTTGGCGCCGCCGCAGCCGAAGCAGTTGTTCGTCGGGTTCGGTTTCAACAGCACCGGAGCGCCTGCCCTTCTTTTGCGTCGGCGCTCATACGAGCGCCACGCGGGCCGTCAAATCGCTTCTCGCGCCGCGCTCACGCTTGCGAAGCTCGCTTTTCAGCAAATCGCAAAATGTTTCGATGCCCTTGGCGATGCGCTTTTCATCCACAGCGGAAAAGCCGAGGCGCAACGTATTCGGCTGCGGATGCTGCGAAAAGAAATGCCGTCCCGCCAGGAAGACGACGCCGCGCTCGCGCGCGTGAATCAACAGCTCACCTGCATCGAAACCGGGTGGCAGCGTCAGCCAGAGGCTCATGCCGCCCTCGGGCCGCGTCCACGACGTTTCCTCCGGCATATGCTTTTCGAGCGCCTGCTCCATCGCTTCGAGGCGACTGCGATACACCTTTTTCATCTTTGCAAGATGCTTCGTGAAATAACCGCGGCGCATGAATTCGGCGATAGCCGCTTGCGAAAGCTGATCGGTGTGCAGGTCGGTCGACTGTTTCACGAGGCGCAGCCGCTCGATCGCGCTTTCGGGGCCGATGCACCAGCCGACCCGCAGCCCGGGAAACGCAGTCTTCGAGAAGCTGTCGATCTGGATCACGTTGCCAGCGGTATCGAGCGCCTTCAGCGACGGAATCGGATTGCCTCGCAGCCGCAACCGCGCGTAAATCCCGTCCTCGACCACCGGCACCTGAAAGCGCGCCGCAAGTTCCAGAAGCGCCCGCCTGCGCGCGACCGGCAGCGCCGTTCCCGTCGGATTGTGAAAATCCGGCGTTACGAGAATGAACTTCACGCGATTCTGCATCAGGACGGTTTCGAGCGCGTCGATGTCGAGACCGAGGTGGCCCGTGCGCGTCCCATCCGGATCCACGCCGACCGCTAGCGGACGCACCCGCGCACCCGCAAGGATCGCGATCGCGCCCGGATAGCTTGGATTTTCGAGCCCCACCGAATCTCCGGGCCGCAGAAACGCCCTGCAGACGAGGTCGATCGCTTGCTGGCAGCCGTCGGTGATCAGCAGTTGCTCGGGCTTTACATTCAGCCCCTCGCTGCGAAACAAGCTGATCAGTTCCCGCTTGAGCGGATCGTAGCCGTCCGTGGAGCCGAATTGAAGGATGCGCCGCCCCTCGCGGCGCAGCACCGCGTTCGCGGAATGGCGGAATTCTTCGAGCGGAAACGTCTCGTCGGGAGGGCGCGCGACGGTAAACGCGATCGCGCCCGGCGGAACGCGCGGCATCATGCGGCTGAGGCTTTCCTCGGCGCGATCGTCGGCGAAGAGCGCTTCCCAGCGCAGGGCACCGTTGTGGCCGTGGCCATGGCCGTTCGAGCGCGGCGGCGGCGAAAAATTTCGCACCGGCATGCCGCAGATGAATGTGCCGCGCCCCACGTGGCCCTGGATCAGGCCTTCGGATTCGAGTTCGGCGTAGGCGTTCGCGACCGTCGTCCGGTGGACGCCGAGCTGGCCGGCCAGTTCTCTGCTCGCGGGAATGCGGTCGCCCGCGCGAAGCTCGCCCGAATGGACCAGCGCGCGCAACTGATCGCGCAGCTGCATATACAGCGGAATGTGGCTTTCGGACTGCAAATGAAGAGGCAGCATTGGCTCTCTCCTGCAGGCCAATATAGAGTACAACGGCAGCCAGTAAAGAGCCAATTTGGTTATTCGGAAAATATTTTGCCAGGGCGTCTTTCGTCGAGAGAGATTCCGTTGTTATTCGCCGAAGAGTTTTGACTGGGCTTCGGCGACCGCCGCGATTCCGCGCGTCGCCCGAGCGGTCCGCCGGGCCACGCCGACCACGCCCAGCACCTTCATCTCGGCCAGCGCCGAGCGCGGGATGAACATCCGTAGGACGTTCCCGTGCAGATCGGGAGGCGTGAGCTGCACCCCCGTGTCGAGCAGGTCGAGGAGATTATTCGAGACGATGCCTTCCAGCGCGTCCTCATCCCGAAATCGCAGCCTGACCCACAGGCCATCCAGCTTCGGGCGGCTTAGAAAGGTCTTTCGCTCCAACTCGAATGTATCCTTGAACTCGCGGACGAAGTAGACGCATTTTACGTGCTTTAGCTCGATCGCCTCGTGTTCGCCATCGAGCGTCAAAAGGTCGACCGATTCCGCCTTCCCAAGCGAGCTCGGATTCAGATACCCCTTCACCGAGGTGCCGTCGAGCAGCAGGACGACGACCTTCTTGAGCGTCGAGGATGGAGTGCGACTTTTCACGCTTCGGGCTACTTTTCCGGGCTTTTCATCGCCCGGCAGTTGCTATCTAGGCTCAGGTTATGTTATCTTCTCTTCGGGCAGTGTCAACTTGTTGGTGCTTAAAGGGTTAGCGCTGGGGTATTCGCCGATTGACCAACAAAGGACAGATCCTTCGATCGGCCTCCGTCATAACCCTTGTCACCCTTATCAGCCGGATTTGCGGATACTTACGCGATCAACGTGTAGCTCTCCTGCTCGGGACCTCGCCAGCCGCCGATTCCTTCATTCTCGCCTTTCGCATCCCCAGCTTGATCCGCCGGATGACGGGAGAAGGGTCCCTGGGCGCCTCGTTGATACCCGTCTTCACGGGCTACCTGCGCAACCGGTCGCCTCGCGAGACCTGGGCTTTCGCCCAAAAGGTCTTTTGGGACATGGCGGTGTTGCTCGCCATCGTCGCCGTTCTGGGTGCCGTCTTTTCGCGCCAGGTCATCTATGTTTTCACAATCCTGGGCGCGCACCAAAACAATTTGGCCGTCTTCCTCAACCGGATTATTTTCCCGGCAGTCTTTTTCATCGGATTGGCCGCCGTCGCGGCCGCGCTCTTGAACAGCTTTCACGTCTTCGGGCTTCCGGCGGCCACCCCGATCTTCTTCAATCTCGCGTTCATCCTGTTCTCATTCGGCTTTATATACCGGCCGCTGATGCGCTTGGCTCCCACGGCATATCGTACTCCGGCCGTGGCGCTTGCGGCAGGGATTCTGGTTGGCGGCGCCGTTGCCTTAGCCATGCAGATTCCGGCACTGGTGCGCCGAGGAATGAGCTTCGTCCCGGAATTTTCGATTTCGGACCCGGGCGTGCGCAAGGTCGGCCGCCTGATGGGACCGGCGTTTTTCGGCATGGGCGTCTACCAGATCAATCTTTTCGTGGACACGATCTTCGCACTTTCGCCGCGCATGCCGACCGGCAGCGTCACATCGCTATACGTAGCCGACCGCTTGATGCAACTCGTCCTCGGCAGCTACGCGATTGCGATGTCGACTGCCGTCCTTCCAGCGATGTCGCATCAAATCGCCGCAGGCAAGTGGGACGAGATGAAGCACACGTTCGGCTTTTCGCTGCGCATCGTTTCGTTCATCACGATTCCGGCGGCCGTCGGCCTGATTCTGTTGCGGCGGCCGATCGTGCAGGTGCTCTTTCAGCACGGGCGATTCGTCGCCGAATCGACCTCGCTGACGGCGCACGCGCTGTTTTTCTACTCGCTCGGCCTACCGGCTTATGCCGCGATCAAGCTCATCACGCCGATGTATTACTCGACGCAGGATACGTGGACGCCCGCGCGCGTCGGCGCCTGGGCGCTCGGCAGCAACATCCTGCTCAATACCATTTTTCTTTTCTTCTTTTACCGCTCGCTTTCGAACGGCAGCCCGGCGCTCGCGAGTTCGCTGACGGCGTATTTCAATTTCACCGCGCTCTTTCTGCTTTTCCGCAAGCGCTACGGCCGCCTCGGCGCGAGCGGCCTGGCCGCGTCGCTCGTGAAGATCGGCGTGTGCGCAGTCGCGATGGCGTTTATTTCGTATTACGGCTTGCAGGCCGCGCATTTTTCCTCCGCCGCGCACCTGGTGACGCAGGTCGGGCTGCTCGCCACGGTGATTCTCGTGTCGACGGCTGTCTATTTCGGCCTCGCGTGGCTGCTTCGCTGCGAGGAGCTTCGCGAGTTCTGGCAACTTCTTCGGCGGACGGAGCCGAGCACCGCTCCGCTCGCCGCGGGTGAGGTTTAGATGGAAGGACACGTTCGCGAATTCCTGAATTGCCTGCGCATCGAGAAGGGCCTCTCGGACAATACGATCCTGGCTTATCGGCGCGACATCGAGAAATTCGCCGCGTTCGCCGCCGAGCGCGGGCTCGGCACGAAGGAAATCACCCGCAGCGACGTGGTCGATTTCCTTGCTTCGCTCTACAAGCGGCGCCTCGACAGCCGCTCGGTGGCGCGCCATCTCGTCACGATTCGCAATTTCTTCCGCTTCGCGCTTCTTGAGGGCTACATCGACGACGATCCCGCCGCCACCATCGAGTCCCCGCGGTTTCGCCAGAGCCTCCCCTCGTTCTTGAGTATCGAGGAAGTCGATCGGCTGCTCCGGCAGCCCGACACGACCTCCATCGTCGGCCTGCGCGATCGCGCGCTGATCGAGATCATGTATTCCGCGGGCCTGCGCGTCTCCGAGCTGTGCGGGCTGCGCGTCGACGATCTGCAACTGGATCCCGGGTGCCTGCGCTGCATCGGCAAAGGCAATAAGGAGCGCCTGGTTCCCGTCGGCAAGCAGGCGCTCGCCATCGTCCGGAAGTATCTTCGTACGGCTCGCCCGGAACTGTTGCGCGGCAATTCGTCGCCGTATCTTTTTCTCAACCAACGGGGCGGTAAGCTCGACCGCATCACTTTCTGGAAGTTGCTCGGCGCCTACGGCCGCAAGGCCGCGCTGCGAAAGCCGCTGACGCCGCACATGCTGCGTCACAGCTTCGCCACGCACCTGCTCGACCGCGGCGCGGACCTTCGCTCCGTCCAGATGATGCTCGGCCACTCGGACATTTCAACGACGCAAATCTACACGCACGTGATCGAGGAACGATTGAAGACCGTATATAAGGCGCACCACCCGCGCGCCTGATGCTTACCGCGGGACTGCCAGGAGGCGCACGACCTCATGCCTGATTACATGTTCCTGCTCGAAAGCAGGCTTTCGCCGGAGCAACGCGCCGCGCTTGAGCGCGTGCAGGAGTTGGCCCGGCTGCTCGATTTGAATATCTATCTCACCGGAGGCGCGGTGCGCGACCTGATCTCCGGCCAGCCGATCCGCGACCTTGATTTCACCGTGGAAGGCAATCCGGTGCGCATGGTCCGCGAACTTGAAAAGGGCGGCGCGAAAATCACGTCGGAGAGCGAGAAGCTCCGCCACTACGAAATTATCTTCGCGGGCGACGCGGACGGCTCGATTTCCGCCGCGCGCGACGACGTCTACGAGAGGCCCGGCGCGAAGCCCGAATACCACTTCGCAGGCATCATGGAGGATCTGCGCCGCCGTGATTTCTCGATCAACGCGATCGCCATTTCGCTCAACGCGCAGTCGCGCGGCCTGCTCCTCGATCCCACCAACGGCCTCGCCGATCTCGAACGCCAGGAGGTCCGCGCTCTTTCGATTCACGCCTTCACGAATCAGCCGATCCGCCTGATGCGCATTCTGCGCTATAGCGCCCGCATGGGTTTCAATCTCGAGTCGCGCACGCAGGAATGGTTCGATCTCGCCATGGAACGCGGCCTGAATGCGAATTTCGAAGGCAGCGAAGTCGGCCATGAACTTCGAGCCGTGGCCCGCGACGATAATCCCGTCGCTGCGCTCAAGCTGTGGGAATCGCATGAGCTGCTCGAAGCGATTCACCCGAAGCTGCAACGGCGCAAGCCCGATTACGACAGCTTGAACAAACTCGCCCGCATTCGCGGGAATTATCTCGCGGTCGGACTGCGTCCGCGGCTGCACCTCGCCGTGACCGGCTACATCCTCGGCCGGCTGAAGGCCCGCGAGATGGCCGCCGCGCTGCGCAGCATGGAATTTCGCGCGGCGGAAATCGATGCAATTGCCGAACTCGTTCCCGAGGCGCAGAAAGTCGTCAAGGTGCTCAAAGGCCGCAAGACCCACGCGCCCCGCGACGCTTACGCATATCTCGCTTCCCTTCCCGCCGAGACGCTCGCCTTCATCGAAGTCGAACTGCCAAATCCGCGTGCGCTCTCCAAGATTCGCAACTACATCCAGAAATGGCGCCCGCTGCGCCTCGCGCTCCCCATCGGCGAACTCGATGCGCTCGGCGTCCCGCGCGGGCCGCAGTTCGACAAAATTCTCGATCAGCTATTCGATCTCCAGTTGCGCGGCAAGGCCAAGACTCCGGAGGATCGCACCAGAATTCTGCGCGATCTCGCGGGAATCAAGGACGAAGCAAAGGAAAAGCCAGAAAAAGAGAAAAAGAAAGGCAAGGGCGGCGAAGCCCCAGCGCCTGCCGCCAAAACGCCCGGAGGGAAGAGCGGCGAAAAGGGCCCGGCCGCCGATGCCGGCCATAATGCAGCTGCGGCCATCGGAGCCGGCGCTCGCGCCAAGCACGAAAAGGCCGCAGCCGCGCGCCGCGCCGCGAATGCAAAACCGAAGCCTCACCACCCGAAGAAATCTCGCAGTCGCTGAGCTTGTATCGCACCATTCGTCTCATGGTCTTGAATCGCCAGCGTCGCGTTCCAGTCCCGGTGAACGACCTGGAGCGGTTCCTCGCCCGCGCGCGCCGCGCCCTGCGCCTCGCGCCCGATTCGCTCACCGTCTGCCTCGTGACCGACGCCGAGATCGCTCGCTGGAATCGCGCCTATCGCAGCAAGCCCAAGCCAACGGACGTTCTTTCATTTCCCTCGGACGACAATCATCCGAGGCGCACAAAGTTGCGCCGCTCGCATGCCCGCCGCCGTGGCTCATCCTCCATATCATTTGCCGCCTCGCCTTCCTCCGCCTCCTATCTCGGCGATATCGCCATCGCTCCCGCCGTCGCCCGCCGCAACGCCCGCCGCTTCGGCCGCACCTTCGATGACGAAATGCGCATTCTGATCCTTCATGGCATCCTGCACCTGATGGGTTACGATCATGAGACCGACACTGGCGAGATGGATCGCCGCGAGCAGCGCCTGCGCCGCGCTCTCGGGCTCTCCTAGACCATGACTATTCTTCTCTACACGCTCGCCGTCATCGTTCTCACGCTTGGGCTCATCGTGGTCTCTTACCTCGACCGGGTCTATCGCGAGATGGGACGCGTCTCGACCGGACGCATCCGCGATCACATCCTCGCCTTCGAATCGGAAATCGAGCCACGCTTTAAGCTCGACCGCACTCGCGCCGCCCTTGCCTTCAGCTTGGTCGCGCGCCTGTGGCTTGTCTTTCTTGCCGCCGTAACGGCTCTCGCGGTGAACGCGGCCGTTCCCGGCCGAGCGGAATTCGGACTCGAAGTCGTAATCTTCCTCGCCGCGGAAGTCATGGTCGCCATGCAGTTTCTGCCCTTCTTGCTTTTGGCGAGCGCGAGCGGCACCTGGATCTCGCCGCTCGTTCCGCTGGTCCGCCTGCTGCTGTGGCTCACGTGGCCGTTCTACTCGGTCCTGAATCTTCTGGCGTCGATTCTCCGCCTTTCGGAAGACGAGCCCACCGCCCCCGCCACCGAGCAGCAGGCGATCGAAGCCTTTGTCGACGCCGCCACCGAGGAAGGCATCATCGAGCAGGACGAGGCGCGGCTCATCGAGCAGGTGGTCGAATTCGGCGAAAAGCGCGTGCGCGATGTGATGACGCCGCGCCCCGACGTCGTCGCCATCTCGGCCAGCGCCACGATCGACGAGCTGCGCGACCGCATCGTCGAAACGAAATTCTCGCGCCTGCCGGTGTACGGAAAATCGCTCGACGACACGCTTGGAATCGTCGTCGCCAAAGATATGCTCGAAATCCCCGATCGGGACGCGTCGCGGCGCACCGTGCGCGAGCTGGTTCGCCCGGCGCTCTTTGTCCCCGAGACGAAATTCGGCTCCGAGCTGCTGAAAGAGATGCAGCGCAAGAATCAGCACATGGCCGTGGTGATCGATGAATACGGCTTGCTCGCCGGCGTCGTCACCGTCGAAGATCTCGTCGAGGAAATCGTCGGCGAGATGGCCGAAGAGGATCGCCGCCCCGTCCCCGACGTGATCCGCGAATCGACCGGCGCGATGGTTCTTCGCGGCAGCGTCCCGGTCGATAAGGTCGCCGAGCTTTTCGGCATCGAGCTCGACGCGCTCGCGGGTGAATCACACGCAACCACCGTCGCCGGCCTCCTGAACAGCGTCGCGGGACACGTGCCGCGGACCGGCGAAATCCTCGAGCTGGCAGGCCTCCGCTTCGAGGTCCTCGAAGCGAATCAGCGCAAAGTTCTCCGCGTCCGCGCGCGCCGCCCCGCAGCCGACGCCGCCATTTCGGCCCGCACCGTGTAGCAAACCACGGGACCTGTCATTCCGAACACCGCGCAGCCCCATTTCCGCGCCCATGCTCCTGGGACCGCGCCGAAGTTGAGCGTCGTGGCGAGGTCTGAGGAATCTTCGGCGCCGGAACGGCCGGCACTTCCCTGTGCTCGCAGCCCGGAGATCAACTACTTGACTCCAGCTATATCGTACGCTATATTTTGCGATGTCTGCCTAGCCCGACACAGGAGATACACATGTACCAAGCACGTTACAAAGAATGGGGTTGCGGCGGCCGCCACGGCCGGCACTTTGCCGGCAGGCACCGCTTTTTCGGAGGCTTCCGCGGCGGATTCATGGGCGGACCCGCGATGCGGGCGGCCAAGATGCTCGCTTCGGGCGACCTCCAGCTGATCATCCTCGCGCTGCTGAGCGAAAAGCCGCGTCACGGCTACGAGATCATCAAGGCCATCGAGGAGCACTCGAGCGGCATCTACACGCCGAGCCCGGGAATGGTCTACCCCGCCCTGACCTATCTCGAAGAGATGGGCTTCGCGGCATCGGAAGCCGAGGGCACGAAGAAGCTCTACCGCATCACAGAAGCGGGCGCCGAACACCTGAAGGCAAACCGCGCAAGCGCCGACGAAACTCTCGATCACCTCGCGCGTTTCGGCCGCAAGATCGCCGAGTTCCAGAAGCGCTTCCGGCAGGAAACCGAAGATGCGGAGGATGCCGCGAGCGAAGCGGGCCGTCACATCAAGGATGAATGGCGTCAGGCGCGGGTCGAGTTCCGTCAGGTCCGCGATGACTTAAAAGCCGCGCTGTACGAAAAGCTCGACGCCTCGGCCGAAGAACGCCAGCGTATCATCGCGGTCCTTCGCCGCGCCCTCGACGAAATCCGCGGCAAGTAACCACTTATCGTCGGCACCCGATTCGCCGTTGCCCGTAGGGGCGGGTTTCAAACCCGCCCCTCGCGGCTGCTCTCATTTCCCGCCCGCATCCGCGACACTTCCTCCCGCAATTCGCGCAGCTCGCGCTGCATTTCCGGCAACCGGTTGAATACCGCCACCGACTTCCGCCACGCGCGATTGTCCATCGCCGGATAGCCCGAATAGATCGCGCCCGGCGGGACATCCGTCGGAACGCCGCTTTGCGCGCTGATCACCGCGCCATCACCCACCGTGAGATGCCCGGCGCATCCCACCCGCCCCGCGAGGATGCATTTGTTCCCGATGTTCGTAGTGCCCGCGAGGCCAACCTGGCCGCACAGCAACGTGTCTTCTCCGACCTTGCAAGCGTGGCCTACCTGCACGAGATTGTCGATCTTGGTGCCGCGGCCGATGCGCGTCTCGCCGACGGTCGCGCGGTCGATGGCGCTCAGCGCCTGAATTTCGACATCATCGCCGATCACCGTGATTCCCGACTGGCGGATTTTGTGCCAGCGCCCATCCGCCTGCCGCGCGAAGCCGAAACCGTCGCTGCCCACCACCACGCCATTCTGCAGCAGGACGCGATCGCCGATCCGGCAATCCTCGCGGACGCACGCGTGCGAATGCGCGAAGAAATGATCGCCGATCCGCGCGCCGCGGTAGATCGCGACAAAACTGTGCAGCACGGCGTGCTCGCCGATCGTCACGTCCTCGCCCACATAGCAATAAGGACCGATGTGCGCGCTCACGCCGATTTTTGCCGAAGGGGCGATCACCGCCGTTTCGTGGACGCCCGGCGCGTACTTCGGCGTCGGATGAAACAGTTCGATCGCCCGCGCGAAATCGAGGTACGGGTTTGCTGAACGCAGCGCCCCGACGTGTCGGGGGCGTGGCTCGTTCTGCGCGATCACGATTGCCGCCGCGCGCGTCGTCTCGAGCGCCGCCTTGTACTTGCGGTTCACGAGAAACGTCAACTCGCCCGGCGCGGCCTCCTCGATTCCCGCCACGCCCGTGATCTCGATGCTCGCGTCGCCCTCGACCGCGCACCCCAGCTTCTCCGCCAGTTCTCCCAGCTTCATCGCCGTCTCCTCGGACTCGCGCTTTTCTCGCGTTGCAGTCTTAGCCTAGCAGGTGTGCAATTCCGAGCGGAAACTTAACAGCGGAAGCCGGAAACTGCAAAAGGAAAGCCCTTTCGAGGGAGCGTGACCTTAATCGGTCGGCGCGACTACGCGCCCGAGGCGGCGCTGCGCGGCGCAGCCTTCAGGAGAATCGCGGTGAGTTCTTCGGGCATGTCGAGCATCACGTCGTGGCCACACGCCAGGCTGAGTGTTTTCCAGCCTCTGGCCCTCGCGCGCTCGTACGACGGCATAAATGGCGAATCGTCGTGGCCGGTCGCCAAAATGTAGGTGACGTCCTTCACAGCGTCGATCCCTCCGCCCAGCCGCAGCGGTTGCTGAAAAGTTGCCAGCGGCTGCATCGTGCACTGGCGGTCCACCCACTCGGCATCTTTGGCGTTGACGTTGAACGCAGCGGCGGGGATGTGCGGCACTTTCCACCCCTCGCCCTCAAGCCTCACTCCCTCCAACTGCCGCTCCCTCTGGTCGGGCGGCAGCTCATCGTGCACACTTCGGCCATCCTCCAAAACGAACGCATCCAGATAGATCAGCGCGCCAATCCGATCGGGGACGCGGTCCGCGGCTCCGCTCACCACCGCGCCACCGTACGAATGGCCGCAAAGCACCACGTTCGAAAGTTCCTCCCACCGAATCAGGTTCACCACGTCGTCGATGTGCGTTTCGAGGTTGATCTGCGGCGAAAGCAGATGCGATCGCTCCCCGATCCCCGTCAGCGTCGGCGTGAACACGTCATGCCCCTGCGCCTGCAGCGCCTTCCGGACGCGCTTCCAGCACCAGCTCCCGTGCCACGCGCCGTGCACCAAAACGTACGTGCTCATCGCTCACCTCCGCCGCAAATCGCCGGCATCATGCCCCAACCGCGACGCTCGGTGGGCCGCTTTTCTTGGCGGGCCTCGCGCGCAGCAAACCTCCGCACCAGGCCACGGGAATGGTCAGCACGAGGGTCGCAATCCAGTTCCGCAGCGGCGCTTCGTTAGGAAGCGACACCATGGCCCACACCGTCAGTGCTTCCTGGACGACGCCCATCGCCACGGCATGCCAGATCGGAGACCGGCGCGCGATCCATGCCGTCACGTACCCGCCCGCCGCGATGCATGCGCTGGTATAGGCCAGAGAGAAAACATCTGCTGCCAGATTGTGGCTGATCGCCGCCCGGTTCGGCAGCGCGAGCGGAAAAAGCCGCAGCAGAATCGAATCGGCCGCCGCCTCGATCGCGAACGAAGTCGCCGTAAGAGTCGCGATTCCGGCTATCACCGCGAGGATGCTGCGCACCATGGCGCCGCAGTCTATCGAAGCCCGCGCCGCCTGTCTTGACATTTCTTGCGATCCGCGACGCCCCCGGCAATCCCGGCACCACTTGAACATATTTCCCTGCCGTGCTCTGATGCGAGGACCGTCGGATCGCGGTCCGGGAGGAACGACGATGAGCCAGCGAAGTAATCCATTCTTACGAGCTATTGGGCCCACGCGACGGCAGATGATCTGGGGACTTGCCACTGCGTTTGGCAGCCTCGCGGCAGGCTCCGCAGCGTGGGGCAAGGCACAGCAGGCCATGACGGAGCCGCCCAGCACTGGTGCGGACAAACTGCGCACGTCTCTCCATCAGGAGATCGATTTGCCGGCGAGTCCGCGCCGCATTTACGCCGCGCTGCTTGATTCGAAAATATTCGCCGCATTCTCGGGCACCGCCGCTGTGATCGATTCGGCGCCGGGCGGCGCGTTTTCGATGTTCGAAGGCCAGATCACGGGCCGCAACGTCGAATTAGTTCCCGACCAGCGAATCGTGCAGGCATGGCGTCCGGGCAGCTGGGCGCCCGGCGTCTATTCGATCGCGAAGTTCGAATTCAGGGCGCAGGGTGCCCAGACGAAAGTGATCCTCGATCACACCGGCTTCCCCGAAGGCAAATTCGCGGGCCTCGATTCGGGATGGTACGAGCACTACTGGAATCCGCTGAAGAAATACTTCGTGTAGAGGCTGCGCCGCGTCGCGCGCTTTGCGGAATCAATCATCCATGGACGAAACTCAGATTTACTCGGTGATCGGCGAAGAAGGTTTTGCACGCCTCGTCGGCGCATTTTACCGGCAGGTCCCGCACGACGACATTCTCGGCGCGATGTATCCGCGCGACGAACTGGCCGCCGCCGAGTCGCGCCTCCGCGATTTCCTGATCTACCGTTTCGGCGGCCCTCAGCGCTACATCGAAGAGCGCGGCCATCCCCGCCTCCGCGCGCGCCATCTTCCCTTCCGCATCGATCAAGCCGCCCGCGACCGCTGGATACAGCTGATGAACAACGCCTTCGCCGAGGCCGCCCTTCCGCCCGAGGTCGAGCAATTCCTTCGCGCCTTCTTCGATCAAATGTCCACCTTCATGATCAATCAGGCCTAGCATCCACGTCCCAGCGCGGTGTCAGGTGGCAAACCAACACCAGCGACATTTCTTGCCTTTTACACGTGTTGAGGTTACAAACATGGAGCCATGAAGAGGACGCCCGCCTCTCTCCTTGCCGGCGCGCTTTCGCTTTTCTGCCTCTCGCCTCTGCGCGCGCAGACGCCCGCAGGCACCGCTCCGGCGAAAACCGACTACTCGCAGGAACCTTACCTCATCGAGCAAATGTCGGCGAAGATCGGCTTCCAGGACGACGGCACCTCGACCCGGGAACAAACCACACGGGTTCGCGTGCAGAACGACACCGGCGTCCAGCAGTGGGGCCTGATCGAATTGCCGTTTCAATCGGCGAACCAGACGGTCGACGTCGACTACGTGCGTGTGCGCAAGCCTGATGGCAGCCTCGTCATCACCCCGCCCGACAATATCCAGGATCTCGATGCGGAAATCACGCGCAGCGCGCCGTTTTATAGCGATCTCCGCGTGAAGCACATCGCCGTGAAGGGCCTGAGCGCCGGCGACGTCCTCGAATTTCAAGTTCATTGGATTTCCACGAAGCCGCTCGTCGCCGGGCAATTCTGGTTCGATTACAACTTCATTCGGGAAGGCATCGTCCTCGACGAGAGCCTCGAAATCAGCGTTCCGTCCGATCGCGCCGTCAAGGTGAAGGGCCCCCAGGCCACTCAAAAGGTCGCAGAAGCGTCCGGCCGCCGCGTCTACACTTGGACGAGCTCGCATCTGGACTCGAAGCCGGAGAAGAAGAAAGGCAGGGCCGCACTGGACGCCGCCCTTGGCCTGAATCCCGCACCCGACGTGCAGGTGAGCAGCTTCAAGAGCTGGGACGAAGTGGCGGACTGGTACTGGAATCTCCAAAAAGATCGCCTCGAACCCTCGCTCGCGGTTCGCGCGAAGGCCGCCGACCTCACCAAGGGCATGACGGACGATTCAGCCAAGCTGCACGCCATCTACGATTTCGTGAGCACACACTATCGCTATATCGGCATCGCTTTTGGCATCGGACGTTACCAGCCACACTCAGCCGATGACGTTCTCTCGAACAATTACGGCGACTGCAAGGATAAGTACACGCTGCTCGCGTCTCTGCTGCAGGCGGTCGGAATCCAGGCTTACCCCGTCTTGATCAGTTCCACTCAGAGGCTCGACCCCGATATTCCCTCACCGGCGCAGTTCGACCACCTCATCGGATACGTCCCTCAGGGCAAGAGCGCCGTCTGGCTCGACACAACGCCCGAAATCACTCCCTTCGCTCTTCTCCTGCAACCGCTGCGCGATAAGCCGGCCCTCGTCATATTTCCCGGAAAACCAGCGCAGATCATCACCACGCCTGCCGATCCGCCGGAGCCGGAACTGCACGTCTTCAAGGTCACGGGCAAGCTGAGCGACGACGGCACCCTCAGCGCGCAAATCGAAAACACGAATCGCGACGACTTCGAGCCGGTGCTGCGCGCTGCGTTCCGCCAAGTCTCTTCGACGCAGTGGACTGATTTGGTGCAACAATTCTCACGCGGGCTCAACTTCGCGGGCACGGTCAGCGATGTCAATGTAGCTTCGCCCGAAGCCACGAATGTGCCGTTTCATCTCTCTTACAGTTATCTTCGAAAGGATTATCCCGACTGGGCCGATCACCAGATCACAGTGCCTGGGCTGCCGTATATCCTGCCGACGCTCGATGACGATGCCGATCCTTCCGACCCCATCTTCCTCGGCTCGCCCAGCACCACCGAATCCGAAGCCCGGGTCGAATTGCCCTCGGATTACGTGCCGATGGCGCCGGCCAACGTCGACCTCGTGCGGGATTACGCCGAATACCACGCGTCCTACTCCCGCGAAGGAAATACGCTGATCGCCCGGCGCGTTCTGACGACCAAGCTGCGCCAGGTTCCCACCGGAGAAAACGCCGACTACAAAAAGTTCAGCGAGGACCTGCGGAAGGATGTCGACGGCTACGTCCAACTCGGTTCCGCTAATGGCCCCCCGATCCAGTCCATGCAAGACGCGATGCGATATCTCGTTAGTTCGCTCAATGCCCTTCCCGACAGCACCGTGTTCACCGCAAAGATGCTCGAAAGCAGCGCAATGGCCGCGATGAGAGATTCCGGTCCGAGCGGCGCCATGACTGACTTGCAACAGTCTGTGGCAGCCGATCCGAAGTTCACGCGCGCATGGATGCGCCTCGCGCAGCTGCAAGCCTATATGCGTCACTCCGATGACGCCGCAGACTCCTTTCGCAAGGCCATCGCGACAGACCCGAAACAGCCCGTCCTCTACAAAGTCTTCGCCTTCACGATGATGTCCCTTCAACGCGAAGACGATGCGATCGAAGCCTGGCAGGATCTATTGAAAGTAGCTCCGGACGACGCCGACGCTCCCTCGAATCTTGGCAACCTGCTGGTCGGGAGGAAGCGCTACGCCGAAGCGATTCCGCTGCTGCAATCCGCGCTCAAGTCCTATCCCAAGAATCAGGGCGCAGAGGCAAATCTGGCCATCGCTTTCATTCTCACCGGCAAGCCCGACGATGGGCACGCCGCGTTGCAGCAGGCGCTCGCCCTCGGCAAGCCCGGCTTCGTGTACAACAACGTCGCGTGGGCGCTTGCCGAAGCGAACCAGAATCTTCCCGAGGCTCTCGATTACGCGCAGAAGGCGGTGCAGCAGGCCGAGCACGATTCCCAAATAGTTGACATGCAGAAGCTCGCGATCGAGGATTTGGGCCACCCATCGCAGCTCGCCGCCTTTTGGGACACGCTCGGCTGGGTCGATTTTCGTCTCGGTCACCTCGATCAAGCCGAAAACTTGCTGAATGCCGCTTTCGAGTTGTCGCAATGGGGAGATGAGGCCGACCATCTCGGCCAAGTCTACGAACGGGAGCACAAGAACGTCGACGCGATCCGTATGTATAGTTTCGCTCTCAGGACCACCGAGCGCAAAGTTCAGGGAACCGAGCAAGAAACGGTGATCGCGCGCTTGCAAGTTCTCGGCAGAGACACCAACGACTCCCCCCTGATTGTCGAGACCCGTCCCGGAGGAAAGGCGACCAAAATCTATCACCTGGGCGAAGAGGGCGCGGCACTTACCGCGATGCGCACGCTGAAACTCTCGCGCCTCGTGCCCGGCTCGGCCTCGGCCGAATTCTTCCTGTTGTTCGCGCCAGGCCCCAAAGTCGAGGACGTCGAGTTCATCAGCGGATCCGATCAACTCAAGTCCGCCACGAAAGTTCTCTCCGCAACGACCTTTCAGGTTGCGTTCCCGACGGATAGCTCGGCGCGCATCCTGCGGCGCGCGCTGCTCATGTGCTCGGATGAAAGCGGCTGCTCGGTCACGCTATACCCGATCGATTCCGTCCACTCCGTGAACTAAAGCACAACGCTCACGCCGAACCAGCAACTGGCCGCCGGTGACCATGCGGCGCGGTACCGGCTCGGCGTCGAGCCCGATAGTTTCCACGGCCGGGGAGGCGTACGATACTCAAGCCAAAGGCCGAAATCGGGGATTCCCGCGAGTTGGTTCGTTTCGGAGGACGCCATGTCGGCACGCACTGCGTTTCTCAGCAAGCTGATCGGGCTCTATTGCATTCTCGTCGCGCTATCCATGGTTACGCACAAGCAAGCGACCATCGAGACGGTGACGGCGATCCTTCACGACGCCCCGTTGCTGTTGCTCCTTGGCGTGGTGACGCTGAGCGCTGGGCTGGCGATGATTCTCGCCCACAATGTCTGGTCCGGCGGCGCCGTGCCGGTCGTCATCACCCTCGTCGGCTGGGGGACGCTGATTAAAGGCCTGCTTTTTTTGTTTCTGCCGCCCGAGGCGGAATTCAGGTTCTTCTTCGAAGGGTTCCACTGGGGGCAGCTTTTTTATCTGTACGTCTCCATTGCGCTTCTTCTCGGCGTCGGCCTCACCTATGGAGGCTTCAGCTCAACAACGCGCCAATCAACGTAGGCTACTTGCCGAGGAGCTGGCGGGCGATCACCATGCGCTGGATTTCGCTGGTGCCTTCGCCGATGGTGCAGAGTTTGAC
>JBAPOM010000275.1:0-2891 GCA_049279635.1 Candidatus Acidiferrales bacterium | reverse complement strand
GTCATAGATACCGCTCTGTGATTCCTTGAGCGTGTAGTTTTGCGAAACGAACTGATACATGTACCCTATATTCAATGAGATGAGAATTTACGATAGTGTTGATCACGTCCCATTAAGGCCGGACTTGGCCCGCTGCGGGAGGACAGTCCGATTTCGGTCCAGCTCAAGGGGAGATAAATGGCGCGCCTCCTCACGAGCGACACCCGGCTATCGGATGCGCACGGTGCGGTCAAACGAATCCCGCATTTTGCGAGAGCGCGTGGGCTTCGCGCGCGCTTAGTTGGTGGCTCTCGACTCGATGAATTCCAGCACGCGATCGCCCAGGAAATCGTGTTCCGTGTTCACAGCCAGCATTCCCGATAAATGACCGTGGCCCGGCAGCCAGGCCAGACTCGGTAGACTGCGCTTCTTTTCAAGATGCGCGCGCAAAAGCTCCGCATACTGGCGCTTGAAATCAGGCGGATCAAATTCCGAAAGGGTCACCAACAGCGGCACGGAAGACTCGGCCAATCCCGGAAGCGCCGAGCGCTCCGCGTACAGGCTCGCGTCTTCGCCGAAGTAGGCCTTGAAGAGAGGATTCTTGTCCATTGTGTTCGTGTCGTAGAGGCCCGAGACTAGAATCGCGCCCGCAAGCGCGCCGCGGTCCGGACTGTCGAATCGAGTGTGCGCGAGAAATTGGGCGATGTGCGCCGCGCCGGCCGATTGCCCCATCAGAAAAACTTGTTGTGGATCGCCTCCGTGCGCGCCGATATTCCTGCGGATCCACTGCAGCGCTGCCGCGACATCCTCCGATCCCGCCGGCCATGGATGTTTGGGCGCGAGACGATGCGTGATATTCACGCCGACCAGACCGCGGCGTGCGGCCCATAGGCCGACGTTGTCGTAGAAGGGCATCCCCGGCATGGATTTATCGCCGCCGATGAATCCGCCGCCGTGCACAAAGACAAGTACAGGCCGCGCTGCCTTTGCAGCGCCCTTTGCCTGAAACACATTCAGCCGATGGCGCTCGTCGTCGCCGTAGCGAAGATTGCGAATTACCTCAACGTCGGCGAACGGCTCCTTTTCGTGCAGCGGCGCAAAGAGTTTCAAATTTTCGCCGATGATTTCTGGCGTAAACGCGTCTCCGAATTCTCGCAACCTCTTGTAGATCCCGGCCATAGCCGGAGATTTCGCTTGCGATGCCATGAACCCTCCTCCGCGCACAATGACCCGATTCTGCCTCGCGCGGGCACCTTGCAATAATCGACTCGCGCGCATAGTATCCCCTCGGCGACGGACAACGCAACATCGGCGCGCAGTTCATATTTAGACATGAGGTGCAGCGATGTCGGATTCCACTGTCAAATTTTCTGTCGAGGACCGGCTCGACATCATGGAGCTATTCGCGAAATATGCCTGGGGCATCAACACGGGCGATATCGAGGCTGTCTTGGGCTGTTTTGCTGAGGATGGCTATCTCGACCACTTGTGGCAGGGAAAGCTCGAGGGGCGCGACAAAATCCGCCGCGCTTTCGAGGAGCTGTGGTACGACCGGCCGAGTTGGTGGTTCGGGCGGCAGCATCTGGCGAATCATTTCCTGATCACGCCCGAGGGCGAAGGCGCGCGCGTGAAAGCCTACTTCACGATCGTCCAATTCAATGTGGACTATCGGACGAATTTCGTCTTCGGCATCGGCAATTGGGACAATCTCTGCGTGAAACGAAACGGCAAGTGGGTCTTCAAATCGATGTACATCAACGGCTGGACCGATCGCGACAAGGTGCCCTGGAAGGGCGAGGCGCGCGCCTATAGCGGCCCGCCCGTCACGCGCGTCCACCAGGAGCCCGTGCCCACATCTTCAAAGGGCGATTAAGCCGTCGGCAGACAAAACCGAGGTCTACAGCCCAACCGCATTGATCGGGGGGCAAAAAACGAATGCCGCCCCGTCGGGAACCGACGAGACGGCATCCGTTGGGTGGTGGGGCTCTTCGTTTTCTTGCCGATGGGCGGGCGAGCCGTTCGGGGCTCGCCCACTCGGCTAATCGCTTAGAACAAGAAGTGCACGCCGAACTGAATCAGCCGCGGGTTCACGTTCGTGTGGAGTATCTGTACAGACGACGGCGTCGCGATGTCCTCGAAACCGATGGTGCCAAAGGAACCGCCGCCGGGGTCCGCAAACTGCGGGTGATTGAATGCGTTGTAGAAATCCGTTCGAAACTGCATTCTGACCCGCTCCGTAATTTTGGTGGTCTTCAGGATGGAGATGTCCCAGTTGAACTGGCCCGGACCAAGGACAGCGCCGACGCCGCTATTTCCGAAGTCCGTAGCGGTTGCGTCCCCGTATGGCACGACGGGCGCAGGACAAAAGCCGGCAAGATTAAAGTAGCCATTTTTCACCCTCGAAACCATTGAGCCAGACGTAAGAATATTGGAATTGTTAAAGCCAGGACAATACTCCGCAGTCGAGACTCCATCGAGATAGCTCGTGGTACTTGTGCCGTAAGCTGCTCCCGTTGTCGTGTCGATGAACGTCAGTGGATCGCCCGACTGTACGATCGTGATTCCGGAAATATTCCACCCGTTCACCAGCTTGCCCGCGACTCCCTCCATGCCTTTGCCAAGAGGCAAGTCATAGCTGTAGTTGACGACAAAACGTTGCGGCCGGTCGAACGATGCCCGGCCGTACTGGCACATCATGCACAATGCGTTATTGATGTTGGCACTGGGGCCAAAAAAGACGTCGGTGAGGTCTTTGTCCCAGGTGTAGGCCGCCTGCATCGAGAGCCCATGCGAGAACTGGTGACGCAGCGTAACCTGCAAGCTATTGTAGTTGGAATAGCCGTTGTCGTCCGAGGCAGCGAGGCCATCCGTCTGGTAGCCGGGATATGGCACGCGGAATTGCGCGTTCAAGG
>JBAPOM010000274.1:0-21062 GCA_049279635.1 Candidatus Acidiferrales bacterium | reverse complement strand
CTCTCGACTTTAAACTCTCGCCCTCATCCCTCATCCTCAATCATCATCCACATGCGTAAGCTCCGCGAAGAACCTCACCGGATTTCCCTCGCGCAGCTTGCGACAATTCCGAAAGAGCGAATCCTGTTCCCGTCCTTCGAGCGCGCGCATCAGAGCCTTCACGAGCTTCGAGTGAATGGACAGCACCTGCTTCAAAAACGCCTTTCCCTCCGCCGTTAGCCCCACCACGATCAGCCGCTGCCCTCGCCGCCTCTCGTGCTGTCTCGATTTCGGCGGGTGCGCGCGCTTGAACTCCACCGGCGGCAGCGTTGCGATGGCCCGGCGCAGCCACCCGCGCTCTTCCATGCCCTGGATCATGGCTGCGATGTTGTGCCACTTGCCCCCGCGACGCCGGGCGAGATCGACGATCGGGAGCGCCCCCTCCCGGTTCAGCACCTCCAGCAGACGAAATTCCGCCAGCGTCAGCCCAAACGACAAGAGCGGCACCCGCACCTCGGCCTTCAGCCAGTCGGCCGTGTCCAGCAGCGTCGTGTACGCGCGAAGGGCCCTCTCGGTTCGCTCTTCCCGGCTCGGATATTCCCTTATCATGCAAAATCCTGCCAAAATTGGCTTTTTAGGCGGTTTTAACCGCCCGACCAATTTCTATGCTCTATGTACCCGCACATATATCCGTAGAAGCCGAGATTTCGTCCGTTGAAATACTTATTCAGGCCGCTGAAAAAATGCCGACCTGTCATTCCGAGGGCCGCCTGCTCTTTTCTTCGCGATTGTGCGGGACGGATGTACCATGCGACCGAGAGCGAGCCGAATCGGAAATCCCGATTCAGACATCCATGCGGGAATGGATTGTCTTTTAATTCCTCCGGGAGGAATCAATGAAGCGAATGGGGCAAAAAATAATCGCCACGATCGCATTGGGGACTTTTGCGCTGGTGATCGGGCTCGGCGAATTGCGGCAAGCGCAAGGGCAGGAGGCCAAAGAACTCTATCCGAAGATGGCTCCGCTCGATCAATACTTGATGGAGCGCAACGCCGAGATTGCCATGGCGCGGAGCGCGGCCCCGGCGGCCATCTCGCGCGATGCCGAAGTCCTCGTCCTGGGAAGGCATGGCTACGAAACCGCAGTCAAAGGCAAGAACGGTTTCGTGTGTGTGGTGGAGCGAGGGTGGATGGGCCCATTCGATGGCGAATTGGCCGCTAATTTTTGGAACCCTAAGCTTCGAGGCCCGGTCTGCTACAATCCGCCGGCTGCGCGCTCCATTCTGCCGATGACGTATAAAAGAACGGAGATGGTATTGGCCGGTGAATCCAAAGCTCAGATCATCGCGGGCATCAAGACATTCATGAAGCAAAAGCTGCCGCCTCTGGAGCCTGGAGCCATGTGCTACATGATGTCGAAAGAGCAGTACCTTACCGACGACAGCCCGCACAACTGGATGTCTCACCTGATGATTTACACTCCGCTGATGGACGGCGCCGTTTGGGGCGCGGATGTGGACCACTCTCCCGTCATGCTGAATCCACAGTTCGATGGCCATCCGGAACCAATCGACGTATTCATGATTCCCGTGGGCAGATGGTCGGATGGAACGGCAGACCCGGTCGAGTATTAGCAATGCGAACCAGGAGAGATTCTTCGCTGCGCTCCCTTCCTGCGTCAGGGCAAAGCAGAATGACGCGCGTTAATCGCGGGTGGCTGAGCCGGTGACTTGGACGAGCGGGCCGGTGGCGGATGGCGAGCCGCCATCGAGGGTTTGCGGGGCGCGCCAGCTATCGACGACCGAGATTTGGTGGACGCAGGAGACGGTGCAGCGCGGGGCGCAGCCTTTTTTCGTGAGGAATTCGCGGCGACGTTGCTCGAGCGTGTATTCGGCGAGCGGGATGCCGGGATAGCCGCGCTGCTGCGAGCAGTAGTGCACCAACCCATCCTCGCAAATATAGAGGTAGCGCGAGCCGGCGCGGCAGCGCCACGTATTCTCGCGGCCGGCGGCGATATTGTGCTGAAAGCGATTCACGCGCGTGAATGAGCGCTTCCCGAGCGACATGATCTCTTCGAAGATTTCCTGCTCGCGAGGGCCGAGCGGCTGAAGCTGGCCGTTGCTGTCGTGGAGGATGCCGACCGTCGAGGTGAAGCCGAGACCGATGGCGCGGTGCGCGATGGTGAGCGCGTCTTCCGGATTGCGCACGCCACTGCCGAGGACGGAATTGATGTTGACGTCGAACTCGGCATGCTCGGCAAGGAGTTCGAGTTTCTTGTCGAGAACCTTGAGGCTTTTCTTGGAGACGTCGTCGGGCTGCACGTTGTCAATGCTGATCTGGAGATACTCGAGGCCGGCGCGGTTGAGGCGCTCGATGCGCTCGGCGACGAGCAGGTAGCCGTTGGTGATGAGGCCGGCGGTCATACCATTTTTTCGGATGCGGGCGATGATCGCGTCGAGATCGGGATGGAGCAAGGGCTCGCCGCCGCTGATCGTGATTACGGACGTGCCCATCTCGCCAAGCCGATCGATGCGGCGGAACATTTCCTCAGTCGGCACGGGATTCGAAAAATCGTCGAATTCGTTGCAGTACGTGCACGATAAGTTGCAGCGACGAATGGGAATAATATGCACGAGCAGCGGATGGCGGGTCGAGATCAGGCCCTTCACGATCATGCGCGCCGCACGCAGCTTGCGATGCGCGGCCAACAACTTCCTGCGAACTGTTTTTTTCGATGCCATCGGCTTTACGCGGAACGCCCCCAGCGACAACCATTATGCCACATGGGTCGGGCTTCCTTCGGCAGGTTGGGAGGTTTGAAGTACGGAAAAAGAAGATTCAAGAAACGTAGGGCTGCTGCTAGTCGCTCGGTATCGTGGCGGACACTTCATTCGAGTAAGAGCTTTCGACGCTGCTGGAATCGACGGCGGTTACGACGTAGTAGTAGGTCAGGCCGTCCGAGACGCTGCCGTCCTTATAATTCGCTGCTGTATCGGCGGACGCGAACAGCTTCGAGTATGGTCCGCCGGATATCGTGCCGCGATAGACAAAATAGCCGGTTACCGCCGATGCGCTGGGACTCCAATTGAGGGCCACGGAATGTTGCGTGGACGCAGTGGAGGAGGAAGCGGCGACGCCGGTGCCCGACAAGGCGATGTTCGTCGAGTTGGTGGCGTTGCTGGCGATGGCGAGTCCACCCGTAACTGATCCAGCGGCGCTCGGATCAAACGTGACTGTGACCGTGGTCGATTGATTCGGAGCCAGAGTGACGCCTGACCCGCCGCTCGCGGTAAAGCCGGCCCCCGAGGCGGACACGCCCGATATGCTCAGGTTCCCCGTGCCCGTGTTCGTCAGGGCCACCGGTAAGGACGATGGCGTCCCCACGTTGACGCTGCCGAAGGCGAGGTTCGAAGTGCTTGGGGAGAGTTGCGGTGTCGAGGCTATGCCTATGCCAGACAAACTCACGGTTAATGTGGCCTCGGGGGTCTCGATCGACATGCTGCCGGAAGAGGCCCCAGCCGATGTCGGCGCGAAGGAGACGGTGAAGCTGACTGCTAGGCCCGCGCCAATCGTGATGGGCGTGGGCAGTCCGGTATAGATAAAGCCAGATCCCGAAGGCCGGACCGTCGTAACCGTCTCACTGACGGTGCCTTCGTTCGTCAAGGTCACGAACTGCGAATTCGATGTGCCTACCGCGACACTGCCGAATGCAATCGTCAAGGGCGCAACGCTGATCGAGGCGGCGCCGCTGTCGCTCGCAGTCGCGCCGGAACCCCCCGTCGTGCTTCCCGGCGCTAGCGGCTTTGAACCCGTCAGCGCGGTGCAGCCGGCCGATCCCAGCAATGCGAAGAGAGCCACGGCAACAGCGAGGCCGCGAAAAGATGTTGTACGCAGGCGCCGAGCAGGGCTCAAACACAGATCGCCGCGAGACGTTTCGCGTGTGCGAAGGTCTTCCATCGGGAGGCATTGTCAGTTGGAGGGGGTGTGCAAAACTACTGGACGCAGGTACATGTCGAGGACAGGTATGCGAACCTGTCCGTCAGGACAGGTCTTCCCTGGACCTCGCGTGGAGGCAGGCTTACCGCGAATTCCTTTCGATCACTTCGATGCGAACGCTCTTTCCTCTCTCAACGTTTCCTCTCTCTGCGCTCGCGGAAGCGCAGGCACGAGCCTAAGGGATTGAGGCGGTTGCCTGGTTCGAGTCGGCGCTTTCGTTGTTGCTCGAATCGACGGCCGTAACAACGTAGTAGTAGGTGCCCGAGGAAACGGTGGAGTCGGTGGCCGGCGACGATGCAACCGGGGACAAGGGCAGTTTCGTATAGGGCCCGCCCGAAATCGTGCCGCGGTAGACGTTATAGCCGACGACATCCGACGATGAGCTGGGCGACCACGACAGGCTCACCGAAGACGCGGTGGCGGCTCCCGTGCCAGACACGGAAATCGAAGGAGTCGTCGTGGAATTGCTGGTGATTGTAATCGTGGCGCTCGCGGCCCCTGATGTGGTCGGCGTGAATATAACGTTGAGCGTGGCCGACTGATTTGGCGTAAGGATTGTTCCCACACTAACGCCGCTCGTGCTAAATCCGCCGGTCGCGCCGCTGATCCCGGAGATGGTGATATTCGAGTTGCCGTTGTTCTTCAGGGTGACGCCGAGCGAGCTGTTGCTGCCCACGTTCACGCTGCCGAAACTCAGGGTCGTGGGGGTCGCGCCAAGCGAAAAGGTCGCGGCCGTGCCCGTGCCGCTGAGGCCGATCGCGGTGGGAGATCCCGGAACGTTTGTGCTGAGCGAAATGCTTCCGGTGACGCTTCCCGCGGTGGTAGGCGCGAAGACGGCGTTGAACGACATGGTGTTGTTGGGCGTCACCGTTTGCGCGGAAAAGCCCGTGACGCTGAAACCGGCGCCCGTAGCGCTCTGGGACGAAACGACCAGGTTCACCGTCCCCGTGTTTTTGACCGTGATCGTTTGCGAGTCGTTCGTGCCGTCCACGACGCTTCCGAAGCTGACGCTTGAAGGCGTGATCGACATCGCGGGGTCGGCTCCCGTGCCGGTGAGCGGGATCGCGGTAGGAGAGCCCGGCAGATTCGTGGATACGGAAATGCTGCCTGAGACCGCGCCGGGTGATGTTGGCGCGAAGACGGCGTTGAAACTCATGCTGCTTCCGGGAGCGAGCGTCTGCGCCGTGAAGTTTACAACGCTGAATCCGGTACCGGTCACGCTCTCGGATGAAACGACCAGGTTCGCGTTGCCCGTATTCTTCAAAGTGATCGCTTGCGTGGAACCGGTTCCATCCGTCACGGTGCCGAAACTGACGCTCGAGGGCGTGACTGACATTGCTGGCTGCGTGCCCGTGCCGGTTAGGGCGATCGCCGTGGGAGACCCTGAAAGATTCGTGGAGACGGAGATGCTGCCCGAGACGGCTCCAGGAGTTGTGGGCGAGAAAACGGCGTTGAACGTCATGCTACTGCTCGGCGTCAACGTCTGAGCGGCGAAGCCGGTTACACTGAAACCTGTTCCAGTCACGCTCTCCGACGAGACGACCAAGTTCGCAGTCCCTGTGTTCTTCAGCGTGATCGCCTGCGTTCCGGTTGTGCCATCCGCGACGTTGCCGAAGGACACGCTTGAGGGCGTGATGGAAATGCCAAGCTGAGTGCCCGTTCCGCTAAGCGGGATTGTGGTCGGAGAAGTCGGGAGGTTGGTGGCTACCGAGATGCTGCCGGACGCACTTCCGTCAGCAGTCGGTGAGAAGACTGCGTTGAACGTCATGCTGGCATTGGCGGCCAGCGTTTGCGCAGCAAAGCCCGTGACGCTGAAGCCCGTACCGGTGACGCTCTCGGACGAAACTACCAAACTCCCTGTTCCGGTATTCTTCAGTGTGATGATTTGCGTCCCGGTCGTGCCATCGGGCACGTTGCCGAAGGTGACGCTGGACGGCGTCACCGACATTCCAGGCGCGGTGCCGGTTCCGCTCAAGGCAACTGTGGTCGGGGAACTTGCCGCGTCCGAGACGATCGAGATACTGCCGGAAACGCTCGCCGTGGAAGTCGGCGTAAAGGTTGCGTTGAAGGTCATGGTGCTGCCCGGGGCGAGAGTGACCGCGGAGAAGCCTGTCACGCCAAATCCTGTGCCGGTCACGCTCTCTGAAGAAACCGCCAAGTTCGCCGTACCGGTATTCTGCAGGGTGATTGCCTGAGTCGCGGTCGTCCCATCGGGGACGCTTCCGAAGCTGACGCTCGATGGCGTGACCGAGACACCCGCGGCTGTTCCTGTCCCGCTCAATGCAATCGTGAGCGTGGGATTAGAGGCATTGCTCGAAATAACCAGGTCGCCGGTAGCGGCGGCGGCCGCCGTGGGCGCGAACTGGATTTGAACCGTGGCGCTCTGGCCAACGGCGAGAGTGGCGGCTCCGCTCCCGCTCATCACGGTAAAGGCGGATCCGGAGATCGTGGCCTGGGTGATGTTTACCGCCTCAGTGCCCGTGTTCGTGACGCTCAAGCTTTGCACCGCCGTACTGCCCGTGGCCACGCTCCCGAAAGAAAGCGTCGTCGCGCTGGCGGAAAGGATGCCGGTGCCGGGGTCCGTCGACCCATTTGACCCGGTGGATGCTGCGCTTGTATAGCCAGCGCAATTCGTCAGCGTGATGGCTGTCAGTATCACGGCCAGCGTGGCGAGTATGCTGCCCAAGGAGCGGCGAAAGGAGGCCTTCGGCTGGTACTGGGTTCCGGACTGAAGGGAATGACGATTTCTGGCATTGGGCTGCATTCTCATGGCACGCTGAGTCTAGGGAGTGCGCCCATGAGTCTTCTACTGGACAAGGGAACAAAGATGGTGCAGGGGCCTTCGCCTGTCCGAGTGGCCGTGTGTTGGCCTGTCCTTGGCTGTCTAAAACTAAGCTAACTGTAATGGATGCAATAAGTTAATAGAACGGCCGATTTATTCTCCGTTGCTCGGCCAAGCGAAGATGAGGAGGGCCGAAGAATGAAACGGCTGGCCCTCCCTTACGAACAGGGTACGAAACGAAGCCGTGCTAGACTAAATCGAGCCACACGGGGAAACCACGAAAGTGATGCAGAGTCAGGCAGCCCAGCCGAACTTCCAGTCAGACTCCGAGGAATGGTCAAACCGGATTCTGATTGCCGCCTTGGCGGGGATGCTCTTCCTCACCTGCTTCCCGTTCAGGTTCATATCCCATGCCAAGTTGCCCGATGGCGTTTCTCCTTTCTTCTTGGGTATGACCTTCGGCAAGCACATGGGCGTCTTCGACGATTTCCTGAACGTGCTCCTATTCGTTCCGTTCGGATTTGGCTTATCCGAGAAGCTCTTCGAAAAGGGAAAATCGCGAACCACGACCTTTCTTGTGGTATGGATCAGCGGGTTCTTCCTGTCTTACGCGATCGAACTCACCCAGTTGTATATTCCCGGCCGGGATTCAGGCTGGGAGGATGTGCTCACGAATAGCACAGGATCGGCTGTGGGATTCTTCCTCTTCATTAGTTTGGGCAGTACTCTGCTGAGGCTCTTCACGCGGGCGGAACAAGCGATCGAATCCTTGGCCACAGCAAGGCGGCTCGCGGTTGTATTGGTGGTTTATTTCTCATGCTGGTTTGCGGTTTCGGCCCGATTGCAGGCGGAGACGAGGCTCACTAATTGGCTTCCGGATTCCCGCCTGCTGATAGGCAACGACGTGACTAAGCTGGAGTTCTGGGATCGGGCGCTCTCGTCTCAGGTGGCGTTGGCACTAACGCGCGGGGCGGTCTCTCAGGCCAGTGCGCCCGGGGCGCTGGCAGCTTACGACTTCACCGGCAGTCCTCCCTTTCGCGACCAGATGAAATTTCTTCCGGATCTCGCGTGGTCCGCCGGCATGCAAGCACGGGGGGATCCGAACCAACTTGTCCTCGATGGTGGTGCGTGGCTCGCTTCGGTAGCGCCCGTTTCGGGTCTGGTTAGGCACCTGCAACGGACGAACCAGTTTGCGATTCATATCCTTTGCAAACCCGCGGACGGCAATGGGCCCGACAGCCGGATCATTTCGATTTCGCGCTCACCCTACGTGGCGAACCTGAACGTGTGGCAGGAAGATCTGAATCTCGCCTTCTGGTTCCGCAGCCCGCTATCCGCCCGGCATGCGCAAATTGCCTTCAACGTCCCGAAGGCTCTCGCACCGAATCAATTGCGAAACATCCTGTATTCCTACGATGGTGCGGATCTGTCGCTCTACGTCGACGGGAAGCGTGCGGGGTTTCCTTACCGACTGGGGCCGGGGGCGGCTCTCGCGCGTTTTGTCCGGTGGATCAGACCAAAGGAACTCGACGGCTACAGCGACATCTACCACGCGATGGTGTTTGTTCCGGCCGGAGTTGCGCTCGGAATCTTCCTGAAAGCCGGCCGAGGGCAAGGAGTGGCGGCCTGGTTGTTCTTTGCCCTCGCGCTCATCGTTCCATCATTACTCCTCGAATGCCTGCTGATCGCTGTGAGCGGCCGGACCTTTTCGACCGGCAATGTCGTCCTTTGCACGGCGCTTTCGGCGGCTGGGGCTTTGTGGATCAACGCGGAAGGCGTGCATCGAATGCGGACATCGGCCGCGCGATAACCCTGTGCACACCCCACGAGCGCCGGGCCCCGCCGAAGGCAAGGCAATCGATAGCCGACGCGGGTTTGCTTTTCCCTATGGGCGGGATGTGCTATAAACAACCCTCCAATTGAGGAGCGAGGTGGCTCAACTGGGAGAGGCAGTTCCGCCGACGGAAGGCACCCGGAAGATTCTCAAAGCCGCGGAGCAGGATCTCGGCGGCAACGGGGAAACGGAATTTGCTTCGGAGTATTGCCCGCGATGTTCGGCGCGGCTGGCGGCGCGAAGCTGCAAGATGATATGTCCCGGATGCGGTTATTATATGTCCTGTTCGGACTTCTACTGAAGGAAGATACACCCGGCCGAGGCGTCAGACGGCCATTCAAACTGCAAGCGCAAGATTGAATCGAACTTTCGAGGAGGCGCGAACGTGGCACTGCGAATGACGGATCGGGAAGTGAGCGGCGTGGATGTGATCGACATCGAGGGACGAATCGTCCTTGGCGAGGAAAGCAACTCGTTCCGCGAAAAAGTGAAGAGCTTGCTGGCAGCGGGGAAAAAGAAGATCGTGCTGAACCTCGCCCAGGTCACCTACATCGACAGCGCCGGGCTGGGCACGCTGGTGGCGACGTTTCACAGCGCGCGGTCGCAGGGCGCCACGTTGAAGCTGACCAACCTGGGATCGAAGTTCAAGGAAGTGTTGCAGGTGACGAAGCTGATGACCGTCTTCGATACCTATGACAGCGAATCGGCGGCGATCCAGAGCTTCAACTAGGCGGTTCGGCGCCCCCTCTTTTCGGGCGCCAGGGAATTCACGACGCGCGGCCCGATCGAGCGATTGGGTCGCGCTTTTTTGTGTTTCGTGTTTGGGCGAACCTCGATCCGCCCTGTCCCTCGCTCTATTCCGTGGTTCGACCTTCCAGCTTGTAGATTGCGATTCCGCTTAAGAGCTTGGGGTAGAAGTCCGTCGACTTTTGCGGCATGACGTTGCCGCCGAGGGCGATTTCGACGACCTGCTTTACGGGGACGGGATTCAGAAGAAAGGCGATTTGCGCGCGGCCCGAATCGACTGCGGCGAGCGCTGCGTCCATTTCGCGCTCGTAGCCGACGCTTTTCTCCGATGCCACATCTTCGGGCGTGATGCCGAGGCCTTTCTGCAAGATCAGGCGATGCAAGAGGACGACGTCCAGCTCGCGCTGCGCCTCGGGCACCTCCGGCATAACGTCCTCAAGATCGATGCCTCGCTGCAGAGCGAAGAGATAAAACGCGGGGCCCGGCTTTTCCTCGGAATCGGCAGCGCTGCCGGAGCCAGCGTAGACGCCGAGCGCCCGGCGACCATGGCTGCGGCCTTCGAGATCCTTGCGGAACTCGGCGTAGGCGGACAGGCGCTCCTCCGGGTTGAGAAACGGATAGGAATACCAATCGAAATAGGGCGCGAGAGTCTTGCGGAAGCGATCGAAATCGAAATTCGGGAGATTCGCGACCGTTCGATGCGTTGGGAGAATCGCGAGGCCCTTGGAATGCGTGTTGATGAAGGTGGCCATCGCGAATTCGGGCGCGGCGAGCGGATCGGTTTTGCCCGCGCGGGCACGGCATTCGTCGCGATAGTGTAGCGCGGTTTCATAGCGGTGGTGGCCGTCGGCGATAACGAGTTTTTTCGGCGCCATCGCCTTCTGAATGCGCGCGACGAAGGCGGGATCGGAGACGGGCCAGAGCTTGTGCGTGACGCCGTATTCGTCCGTCATCGCGAGCGGCGGATTTTTGCGCGCGGCTTCGTCGAGCCAGCGATCGATCTGCTGCGAAGGGTCGTCGTAGAGAAGAAACAGCTGGCCGGTTTGCGCGCGCGTGCGGCGGAGGAGTTCGATGCGGTCGGCCTTGGGAGCGGAAAGAGTGCGCTCGTGGCGAAAGACGACCTGAGCGTCGTAGTCCTCGACGCGCGTGAGAGCGATGAAGCCGACGCGTTCGCGCCGGGTGTGCCCACCCGGCACTTCGAATTCCTCCGCGTAGATGTAGATGGCGGGCGCGGGATCGGGCACAAGAATTTTTTCGGCGATCCATTCGTCGACCGTGCGCGCGGCGCGCGTATAGACATTATTCTCGGGAGAATCGCCGGGAAGCACGCGGCCCTTTTCGATTGCGATCAGATTGTAGGGGCTCGCGGCGTAGTAGCGCTCCTGCATCGCGGGCGTGATTTTGTCGTAGGGCTGGGTGAGAACGTCGTGGAGCGCGACGCGGTTTGGGTCGTAGCGATATGCGCGAAAGGGCTGGATTTCTGCCATGAGGCCTCGGGATGAATTTGTGGCGATGCGGCAGGTTATTGTAGCAGCGCGGCGCTAGCGGCCCAACATTATGAGGATTTGGAGCGAATCCAGAAATTCGGCGAGGGAGAGCAGAAGACGAGTCCGACACGCGTTTTGCCAGAACCAAGCGTGCATGCGTGGACAACCCGGCACTCCTGTTCCGCCTGGGTGCGCGTGTTGGTGAGAAACAGGCGCTGGCCGCGGACGACGGGAGTCTCGATCGCGAGAAGGCAGCCGTGTTCGCCGACATCGATCGTGTTGACCTCTTCGTGGAACGGCTGCTTATCGGGTGCGGAGCCGTAGACAAGCACGGCAACGATGTGGGGATGGCGCAAACCTTTGCGGTGGTCCGAATCGGCAGGCGAGTCGGTTACATCCTCCGGCGGAGCGGAGCGTTCGCGCGACCTTTCCTGCTGCGCCTGCTTTAAGGCTTCCCAGATGCGGCTCAAGGCAATCCTCAAGTCTTGCCAGGCAGCTTCGCCTGTACATAGACGATAACGTCGCGCGGTTCGCGCGGGCCAAAAAGCTTTGGCGCTTTTGCGTTTTCGGTAACGGGCGAAAGTCCTGCCAAGGATGCGGCAACGGCGTGACACGAGAGCGAGCGGCACATAGAATGAATGTCGATTCGTGCAGGAGCGCAAAAGAATGGGCCGGGATGGCGCGGGAAATACGGGGCGGGGGCGCTTTGCCGGAGTGCGCGCGCTGATTTTCGATCTCGACGGCACACTGATCGATTCAAAGCTCGATCTGGCGATTTCGGTGAATGCGACGCTGCGCCAGATGGGCCGCGAGGCGCTCGCCGACGACACGATTTTCAGCTACGTCGGGAATGGCGCGCAAACGCTGGTACAGCGGGCGCTGGGCGATGGCGTGACGCCGGAGGAAATCGAAAAGGGCCACGCGTTTTTCCTCGCGTACTATCGCGCGCACATGCTCGACAATACGGTGGCCTATCCCGGCGTGCGCGAAGGGCTCGAATTGCTGAAAGGCCGCGAGCTGGCGGTGCTGACGAACAAGCCGGTGCGATTCAGCGAAGCGATCCTCAGGGGACTGGGCCTCGCAAACTATTTCCGATACGTTTATGGAGGGAACAGCTTCGCGACGAAGAAACCCGATCCGGAGGGCGTGAACACGCTGTTACGGAATCTCGGAGCAAGCCCGCGCGAGGCGATGATGGTCGGCGATTCCGATGTGGATGTGCGAACGGCGCGCAGCTCGGGCACGTGGGCGGTCGGCATGAGCTATGGGTTAGGGCTCGAGGGAATGCGAGCGCATCCGCCCGACCTGATGCTCGATAGCCTCGCGGACCTGCCGCGCTATCTCGATGAGGAATCGGAACGGCCCGAGTGAAGGTGTTGGCGCTTGCCCGGTGTGCCTGAAATTCGGCGCGACAAGGAATCGTATCCGAGGTAACCTTCCCAGCAATTGTCACGTTGAATCTGGTGATTGCAATGATTCCTCGACAAGCGATGTCGAGAGCGAGAGGTGCGAATGAATTTAAGCAAGGTTGCGGGATGGGCGGTGGCGGTGATCGTGATCGCGGGCGCCGCGTATTTTACATACACGCACTATTTCCGGATTGCGACGAACATCGCATACGTGACCGAAGAAGATGGCGGCATCAGCGTGATCGATCTCGACACGCTGCAGGTGGTGAAACGAATTCATCCGCAGGACGTGGCGCCACGCGGCGAAGGCGTGACGTTCGACGGCAAGTATCTGGTGACGGCTGACAAAGACACGGCGGACGCTGCTGTGATCGATACGCGGCGCATGAAGGTGGTTCGCAAGCTGCACGTGGGCGACAACCCGGAGTTCGTGAAGCTCGATCCGACGGGGCAGTGGCTTTTCACGTCGTACGAGCCGGGCTCGAGCGGCGGGCCTCCGAGCGCGGCGGAGGAGGAGTTGGACGAGAACGAGCCGCCGTCGGAGGTCGTCGAGTTCAACACAAAGGATTGGACGCGCGCGCTGAGTTTTATTGCCGGCAAGGAAACGGAAGGCCTCGAATTCTCGCCGGACGGCAAACTGCTGATCGTCGCCAACGAGGCGCAGAACAATCTCGGCGTGTACAACATCGCAACGGGCCAACAGGTGAGAAATATCAACCTGGAGTCGTACGGAAGACGCCCTCGCGGAGTGAAAGTGTCCCCGCAGGGAAATTTGTACGCGGTGACGATGGAGGGATCGGGCACGCTGCTGCTGCTCGATCCGAATCTCAACGTGATCCACGCGACGCAGACGGCGGCGAAGCCTTACGGCCTCGCCTTTGACCGCGACGGCAAGCGAATTTTCGTGGTGGCGGCCGCGGCGCAGGAGCTGCAAGTGTTCAATGCGGCCACGCTGCAACAGATCGGTGAAGCGCCGCTCGGGAAACGCTGCTGGCACTTCACGTTCACGCCGGACGATTCGAAGCTGCTGTTTGCGTGCGGGCGGACGGACAACGTCTACGTGATCGATGCGCGGACGTACAAGCAGATCAAGGTGATCGGCGGATTCCAGACGCCGTGGGGCATCCTCACGTATCCGCGCGCGTACGGCAGCCTCGGCCTGCCGTGAGATCGATCCTCGGTCATCGGAGGTGGGGTCGTGGCGGTGATAGTCATGTTGCCCCACGGCGCAACCTCCAACTGGCAGCAGTAGCGGTCGAATCGAATTGACATTCGGGACCACCCTGCCTATCTTGAGGGCGCTCGGAAGGGCGCCGCACCGATCGGTGCGGCGCAGCTCGGGAGAAACAATCCTATGAAGAAAAATACGAATTGGTTGCTGGCGTTTGTGCTCGTGGTCGGGAGCCTTTGCGTGGCAGGCGCGGCATCCGCGCAGGTGACGCTCGAGGTGATGAATCCGCGGGGCGAGATTCCTCCGCCGAAGACGCTGGGCATCAGCCCGCGCGGCGGAAGCCTCGACGGGAAGAAAATCGTTCTGATCGACAACGGGAAATATGGCGCGAGCAATTTCCTCGACGTGCTGGCGGCGATGCTGAAGGAGAAATATCCGACGGCGACGGTGGTGATGTATCCGAAGCCGGCGGCGCAGACGATCACGGATCTGCCGAAGTGGTATCCGACGGTGAAGCAGCAGGGCGATCTGTTTGTTTTCGGCGTCGGTGATTGAGGGAGCTGCACGTGGTGGGGTTCCCACGACACGATCGAAATTGAAAAGACAGGGATGCCGGGCGTTTACTTCACAACCACTGAATTTCTGGATGACGCAAAATCCGCCGCGAGGGATCGTGGCATGCCGGTAATGCGCGCGCTGGCGCTTCCCGCCGATAAATATTACGTGGCGCGCGGCGACAAGGCGCGGCTGCAACTGATTGCGGACGTATTTTTCCCTCAGATGGTGGACGACCTGACGCGCCCGCTGACGCCGGAAGAAGCACGTCCGTCGCAGGTGCAGAAGCAACTCGAGAGCGCGAACATCAAGGTCACCGGCAAGAGTTACGAGGACGCCTACGCAAAGGTGAACGAGATGTTCCTCGATAGCCGCTGGGCCGATGGCTTGCCGATTGTTCCTCCCACACCCGAAATGGTGAAAGCGATGGAGGCGGGGACGACGCGCTCGCCCGAGGACGTGCTCGGGCAAGTGGCGCCGAAGAACGGAACGGCGACCGTGGAGAAGATCGCAATCAACTCGGTGATGGCTGGTGCGAAGCCTGAATATTTTCCCGTGATTCTGGCGGCGATGGAGGGCTTCCTCGACAAGCACTACGATCTGACGCACGTCGTGGCGTCGACGGGATCGTTCACGCCGGTTGTGATCGTGGACGGGCCGATCGCGAAGGAACTCGACTTCAATTCCGGGATCGGCATGTTGGGCATTGGATGGCAGGCAAACAGCACTGTGGGCCGGGCGCTCGAGCTTTCGCTGTTGAATCTCGGGCAAACGTGGCCGCAGGTGAACTTCATGGGCCTTACCGGGCGGCTCGAGGGGTATACGTTCTACACGTTCGCGGAAGATACGGCGAAGAGCCCGTGGGAGCCTTTCAACGTGAGCGAGGGCTTTCAGGCGGGAGACAGCACGGTGACGGTGTCGTCGGCGGGGACGCCCGTGATTTTCGGCGGCGGCGCCGTCGCGCCGTGGACGGCGCAAGGCGTGATCGACCAGATTGCGACGCAAATTCGGAATCGAGGGCCGGTCTGGCCTCACGCTCAGAAACATATCCTCGTGCTACATCCGGATTGCGCGGTCGAACTCGCGAGCCTCGGATACACTCGAAAAAGCCTGCAGGAGTATCTGTATGAACATACCCGCACGCCCTATGAAAGGCTGGCCAAAGAAGTTTCGTTCGGGGAGGGCAGCGAAGAGGAATTTATCCGGGCCTCGGTAGCCGACGGCCGGATCCGGGCGGACCGCGCGCAGATTTTCCTGGACAATCTGAAGCCCGGCGGGCTCGTGCCGGTCGTTCAGAGCCCCAGCGATTTCCACATCGTCGTGGCGGGCGGCTCGCCGGGATACGATCTGCTATTTACGTATCCGGGAACGAACTGGGCGCACCAAACAAAGAAAATTACTGGAGCAACTTTGACGAAGGCGGGCCAATAGAAGCTTTCTCATAAATGTTTGCGGGTGGATGCGAAGACTCTGGTTCAGGGGCTGAAGCCCGGGAGATTCTAAGGGCCGGCGGGGTTGAAACCCCGCCCTTCCACCGGAGGAAGTCTTTATGACGTGGCCAATAGCGAAACAGCGGGAACCGGCACGGGCAAGCGTACGTCTCATCAAAAGACGGGGAGGGGAATCGAATTGAGGAAACTTGCGCTCGTGGCGTTTGCCGCTTTCGCAGTGATTTTTTCGCTCAAGGCGCAGCAGGGCTATCCGGGTGCGCCGAATCCGAATGAGCGCGCCGCTCGCGAAGCTGCGCAGGCTGCGGCAGCAAAACGCGGCGAGCCGCTCTACAAGCAAAATTGCGCGGTGTGCCACGGCGACGATTTAACGGGTGGCCGCGGTACGGACCTGATTCGTTCCTCGGTCGTGCGCCACGATAAGGGTGGCGACCTGATTTCTCCCGTGTTGCTGAACGGCCGCGCGGACAAGGGCATGCCTTCGTTCCCATTCTCGCAGGACCAGGTCTCGGACATCGTTGCCTACATTGATTCGGAGCTTGCGCTTTTCGACCTGCACACCCGCGTACCGGGCGCCTACCCCAACGACATTCCGGCTTCGCGTTTGGCGACGGGAAGCGTCGATGCAGGCAAGGCGTTCTTTGACGGCCCCGGCGGCTGCACCAAATGCCACTCGGTGACGGGCGACCTCGCGGGAATCGCGAAGAAGCTCGAGCCGCCCGATCTCGAAACGCATTTCCTCTATCCGCCTGGCGTGCCGAACACCGCAACCGTGACGCTGCCTTCGGGCAAGACTTTCGAGGGCGCGCTGGTGCTGAATGACGGCTTCAACGTCGGGATTCAAGGGACGGACGGCTGGTATCACTCGTGGCCGCGCAGCGCGGTGAAGCTCGAAATCCACGATCCGCTCGCCGCGCACGCCGCGCTTCTCGATAAATACACGGACGCCGAGATGCACGACGTATTCACTTACCTGGAGACCTTGAAATGAAAAGGGCGCTGCCCCTTTTGCTGCTTTTCGGTTTTGGGCTTCTATTCGCGGCGCTTTCATCCATCCGGGCGCACGCCGCGCCCGATGGCATGCCCGCCCAGTGGCTCGATCCCGCCGAAATTCTCAAGCCGGCCACGAACGACTGGCCGACTTTCAACGGCGATTACACGGGCCGCCGCTACAGCTCGTTGACGCAGATCAACCGGGCGAACGTGGGCTCGCTCACCCTCGCCTGGGCGTATCAGACTCACTCGCGCTCGCTCGAATCGATGCCCATCGAGGTGGGCGGCATCATGTACATCACCTCGTCGAATCAGATGTGGGCCATCGACGCGCGCACCGGCCGGCAGATTTGGCAATATCAGCGTGGAGGAGGAGGCGCCGGCGGCGGCAACAAGGGCGCGGCGATGTGGCACGACCGCCTCTATATGACCACGCCCGACGATCACCTCGTCTGCATCGACGCGCACAATGGCAAGCAGCTCTGGGAAATCCAGATCGACGATCCCGCGCTGAAAGCCTTCGGCAGCGTCGCGCCGCTCGTGGTTCGCGATCACATTATTGTCGGAACTTCCGGCGACACCGAGGATCTGCCGGGCTTCCTGCTGTCCGTCGATCCGATGACCGGCAAGATCCAGTGGCGCTGGGACGCGATGCCCAAGCCCGATGATACGGTGGCGTGGAATAGCTGGCCGCACGACGGTACCGACGTCGTCACACGCGGCGGCGGCATGACGTGGATCACCGGCACCTACGATCCGGAGCTCAATCTTCTCTACTGGGGCACCGGCAATCCGCATCCGGTAGAAAATGGCGATACACGCATCGGAGCCAATCTCTACACCTGCGCGATCGTTGCGCTCGATCCGGACACGGGAAAAATGGTCTGGCATTTCCAATCCTCGCCGCACGACACGCACGATTGGGACACGGTGATGACTCCCGTACTCTTCGACGGGACGTTCAAGGGCAAGCCGCGCAAGATGCTGGCGCAGGCCAACAAGAACGGCCTGTTTTTCGTCCTCGATCGCACGAACGGCAAAGCGCTGCTTTCGGAGGCGTTCGTTCCGGCGAATTGGCTCTTGGGCTTCGACAAAAACGGCGAGCCGATCCCCGATCCGAAGCGTGACCCGCAGACCGACGGCGTGCTCGTCACCGGCGGCGTCGGCACAAACTGGCAGGCGCCCAGCTTCGATCCGGAAACCGGTCTCTTCTACGTGAATTCGCGCGAGTCCATGGGCGTCTTCTACCTCACGATGCCCGGCAAGAGGGCCGAAGGTTGGGCGGGCCGCGACTTTTTCCTCTCGTCGAAGTCGATGCTCAAGGCTATCGACTATCAGACGGGCAAAGTCCGCTGGACGGCCGACACTCTGGGCCGCGGCGGGCAATTTGGCATCCTCACTACCGCCGGGCACGTGCTCTTCACCGCCGACAGCTCGGGAAACCTCGTCGCGCTCGATGTGGCTACCGGCAAGATCCTGTGGCACATGTACCCGGGCGGCACGCTTAACACCGGCGCGGAGACGTACGAGCTGGATGGCCGCCAGTATGTGGTGTTTGAAGTGGATAGCGTGATCTACGGATTCACCCTGCCCGCGCACTAGAATCGGCGCTCCTCGGCCGCCCCGCTTTGGCACTTTTCTGAAACCCGAGCGCACCTGTTGCGTCTATTTATGTGGTGGGAGTGGTTCCCTTGACACCCTGCGGAGCGGTGAGTAACATTCACCGCGCGGGCTCGAATTAGGCTTGGATGCTTTGCCAATTTCATGAGAGTGACGGCAAACAATCGACTTGCTCCTCGACGGTATCCTGCAGGCCTTGCCGGGAATCTAACAGGTAGTGAGGGTTTCGGCCGATCATTTATGAGGGAGGTCCTTATGATGAAGTGGGTTGCTGCGTTGTTAATTGTGATTGGGTTGGCGTTTTGTTCTTCAAGCGCGCTGGCGCAGGATGACCTTGGAGTGCCTGATGACGCGAGCATGACGCCGCCGCCGACGTTCATCAAGCCCGCCGATGTCCTCAAGATGATGCAGGACAAGGACACGAGCTTCGTGCTCGTCGATACGCAGCCCGAAGAGGCGTTTGCCGATGGCCACATTCCGGGCGCGATCAATTACCCGTGGGTGCAGCAGGTGAGGCCGCCGATCAGCCTGCCGCGCGACAAGATGCTGGTCCTCTATTGCCCCTGCAACCACGACGAAGATTCGATCGACATGTACAAGAAGCTGGCGGAGTTCGGCTATCTGAATACGAAAATCCTCGAGGGCGGATGGTACAAATGGGTTGCGCTGAAGTACCCCGTTGACGGGACTGATGCTGCCGATGCCATCAAGATGGCCAATGCAGCTGCGGCATCGGGCGAGACGAGCAGTTCCGCTTCTCCTTCGTCTTCGAGCAGCAGCGCGCCTGCGGCTCCGGCCGGTGCGGCTGTCGCCACCACGAGCGGCCCGCTCACCTCGGGACGCCCGGTGGGAGCGGTGACGCCGTCGCTGCGCGTGATCGACGTGACCGGAAAGTACAAGGGGCAAGACACCTGCTACGTGTGCGAATACGGCACTGCGCCGACCGTGATCGGCTTCTTCCCGAAGCCCAGCGATCAGGCGGCTGACATGATCGTGAAGCTCAACGCGCTCGTGCAGGCGAATAAGAACCTCAAGGGCTTCGTTGTGATGATCAATGGAGCTGACTCGAAAGACTGGCTCACGAAGCTCGCGGCGGATAAGGGCATCACCATCCCGATGGTCTACTTCGCGAAGGGTACGTCGGATACCGGCATGCGCCTTTACAAGCTGAATCCTGCGGCAGAAAACACGATTCTCGTGAACGTCAACCGGCAGGTGTTTGCGAACTTCGTGAACACCACGGACGACACGTTCCAGAACGTTGTCGAGGCCTCGACGAAGATGCTCGCATCCGCGCCGGCGGCGAGTTCGGGTAACGGTCAATGAAATCGGGCGTTTCGATCAAGCTCGCAAGCGTGGCGCTGGGCGCAGCGTGCATCTTTTTTGCGGCTGTGCCCCGCGCCGCTGCTCAGGACGCAGCTGGGCCGCAGATCAAAGTCGTTGCGCCTCAGGATGTAAAGGATCTGATCGCGGCGAATAAGGGCAAAGTCGTCTTCCTGAATTTCTTCGCCACCTATTGCGTCCCATGCCACACGGAATTTCCCGACATCGAGAAGCTGCAGAAAAAGTACGGCGACAAGATCCAGGTGGTCGAGGTCTCGATGAACGACGTGACCGATGCGGCCGAAAAGGCCGAGATGGCGAAGTATCTCGAAGAGCAGAAGCCGCCTTTCCCGGTGTACATCGCTTCCACCACAGACGACTCGTATTACCAGGGCATCGATCCCCGCTGGGCCAAGAGTGAAGCCCTGCCGATGACCACGATCTTCGATAAGAACGGCAAGGAAGCGCACTTCTACGAGAAGGCGCTCACCCTCGCGGACATGGAGCACGACGTCGACCCGTTGCTGGGGGCTAATTAGCGGGGTGACTGGTCGCAGGCGAAAACGGCGGTTTGGAATTTCCAAGAGCGGCGCGCAACTCGCCGCTCTTTTCCTTTTTCTCCTGCCGGTTGCGCTGAAGGCGCAGGGGACCAACTGGCAATATCCCGGCTCCGATCCTGGATCGACGCGGTTCTCTCCGCTCACGCAGATCAATCCGCACAATGTGACGAAGCTGGTTCGCGCGTGGACGTTCCACACGGGCGGCGAAGTCGGCGCGGACGTGAATTCCGAGGGTGCGCCGCTCGTGGTTGATGGCGTGATGTACTTCGACGCCGGCAAAAGCGTTTTCGCGCTCGATCCGGATACCGGCAAGCTGATCTGGAAGTACGAGACGAAGGGAACGCAGCGCCGCGGCCTCGCCTACTGGCCCGGCGACGCGCAGACGGGCCCGCGGCTTTTCCTCGGCGTCAGTGGGCGGCAGATGCTCGCGCTCGACGCGAAGATGGGAAAGCCGGCGGAGGGCTTCGGCGAAGGCGGCTTCGTGACCGGAGTGGCTCCCTCCTCGGCGCCGGTGATCTATCACGATATGATCATCACGGGCGAGAACGGCGTGCAGATGGTCCGCGCGTGGGACGCGCACACCGGAAAGCTTGAGTGGACCTTCGACACGAAGGCGCAGCCCGGCACGCCGGAGCACGATACCTGGAAGGGCGATAGCTGGAACATTCGCGGCGGCACGGACGTGTGGAGCTTCATGACGCTCGATCCCGAGCGCGGCATCGTCTACGTGCCCGTCGCGCCGACCGGCGGGCCGGATTTTTACGGCGGCGTGCGGCTCGGCGACACGCTCTTTGGCGATAGCGTCGTCGCGCTCGACGCCAAGACCGGGAAGTTGATTTGGTATCGCCAGCTCGTCCACCACGATCTGTGGGATTGGGACGTGCCGGGCGCGCCCACGCTCTTCGATATCAAGCGCGATGGCAAGACGATTCCCGGCGTCGCCGAATTCAGCAAGCAGAGCTTGCTGTTTATGTTCAACCGGACGAACGGCGAGCCTCTCTTCGGGCTCGAACAGCGCCCCGTGCCGCAGACGACCGTTCCCGGCGATGAGACTTCACCCACGCAGCCCTTTCCGCTGAAGCCGCCGCCGCTCGCTCCGATGAGCATCGCGAAAAGCGATCTCTACACGCTCACGCCCGAGCACGCCGAATACTGCAA
>JBAPOM010000273.1:0-6477 GCA_049279635.1 Candidatus Acidiferrales bacterium | reverse complement strand
CCCGACTGGGCTTTAGCCCCTGAATAAACTCTTCTCCGCTACGACGTTGCGGCGGCGCGTTCGGCGCCCCCGGTTGGCGCAGCAGGCGTTCCGGTGCTGGGCACGGCCTTGCGCGGACGCCGAGCGGCCCTGCGTTCGCGGTGCTTCTTGAGTTTTTCCTGGCGTTTCAATTCCTCGTCGAGCCGCACGGTGAGGTACTTCATCACCGGGTCGGCGACCTTCAAGCGCCGCTCGAGTTCCTTCACCACTTCGCCATGGCTCGAACGAATCACCATGTAGACGTAAAATCCCTCGCGCAGCCGCTGGACGCGATACGCCATGCGCCGGCGTCCCCACTTGTCGGTCTTCTCGATCTTCGCGCCCTTTTCGGTGGCGGCGTGCTCGATCGTCGCAATCACTTTGTCGATTTCCGCCTCGGGCGTATCCGGCCGCAGGATAAAAATCAGGTCGTACAAACGCTCTTCCATGTGTCCTCTCGATTCCCCGTCTTCTACTGCTTCTCTTCGTCCTCGTTCGAAACTTTGCGGTTGAACCGCGTCATCGCCTTGCTCAAGCCCTCGGTCAGGATCACCTCGACCGCATCCGCAGCATCCACGGCCATCTGCTGCGCGATCTGCCGTTCGTCGCGCCCCATCGTGCAGAGCAGATAATCCTTGCGGTCGCCCCAGATCTGCGCCGGCTGCACGCCCATCCGCACGCGGATGAATTCATCCGTGCCGAGCGTCGCGACGATCGACTTCAGGCCGTTGTGCGTGCTGTTGCGGCCGCGATCGCGAACCCGCAGCATGCCCCACGGCAGATCGATCTCGTCCAATAGCACAATCGTTTCGGACGGCTCGCATTCGTACCGCTCGAGCAGCATCCGCACAGCCACGCCGCTCAAATTCATCATCGTCTGCGGCTTGGCCAGAATCACTTCGTGGCCCGCGATCGTGCCGCGGCCCACCAGCGCTTTGCCTTCGGGGCGGCTGACGCGAATCCCGCCGCGCTCGGCCAGCGCATCGATCGCCAGAAAACCGACGTTGTGCGGCGTCCACTCGTACTCCGAACCCACATTGCCGAGGCCAGCGATCAATCGCATAAACGGCTCACAGAGGCCTCATATCGCGCTCCGAATCGCGCATGGGCGCGCCGGATTCCCGCGCGCCGCCCCAAAGCGCCTCGGCTACTTCTCCTTGCCCTTCTTCTCGGCCTTGGGCGCCGGGGCTTCCGTTGCAGCCTCTGCTTCGCCCTCTTCTTCCTTCTTGCCCTTCTTGATGACTTCGGGCTCTGCAGGAGCGGCTTCGGCGGCCACGGCTGCTTCAGGCGTCGGCTCCTCTTCCTTCTTCAAAATCACCACGTGCGCCAGTACGCGCGTCTTATCCGTAAGCAGTTTCATCTTGTCGGGATCGATCGGAAGATCGCCCGCGCGAAGCTGGTCGCCGATCATCAGCGGAGTCACATCCACTTTGAACTCTTCCGGAATGTCGCCCGGCAAGCATTCGATTTCCACTTCGCGCGTGACGATTTCGAAGACGCCGCCCTGCAATTTCACGCCCTGCGGCTCACCGAACGTGTGCACCGGAATGCTGACGCGCATCCGGACGTCCATCGCGATGCGCAGCAAATCGACGTGCAGCAGCGCGCCATTCAGCGGATCGACCTGCCAATCCTTGAGCATGGCCTTTTCTTCGGCGCCGTCCGCAACCCGCACGCTGAAGATCGTGTTGTGGCCCGACTCCGAGCGTAGAATGCGCGCCACCTGCTTCGCGTTGACGGCCAGCGCGATCGAATCCTTGCGCCCGCCGTAGAGAACCGCGGGGACCATCCCGGTCCGGCGGGTGCGATGCGCAGCGTTCTTCCCGCGCTCTTCGCGAACTTTGCCTTCCACTGTAAACGTTTCCATGTGCTTTTCCTTTGATCCAGCCTCAGGCCCGGAAGCCGGGCCACATTGAGTCAGATGAACAATTCGCTGATCGAAGTTTCCTCGTGAATCGACTGAATGCCGCGAGCCAGAAGCGGCGCCACACTCAGCACTTTGATCTTCGACAAACTCTTCGCCGCATCGTTGAGCGGCACCGAATCCGTCACCACCACTTCCTCAATCGCCGATTTCTGAATGCGTTCGACGGCCGGACCCGAAAGAACCGGGTGCGTGCACGCCGCGAAAACCTTCGTCGCGCCGTTTTCGAGCAGTGCCTCTGCCGTTTTTACAAGCGTCCCGGCGGTGTCGATGATGTCGTCGATCACCAGCGCCGGACGACCCGCCACGTCGCCGATCAGGTGCATCACTTCGCTCACGTTGATGTCGATCCGGCGCTTGTCGACGATCGCCAGCGGCGCGTCCATCCTCTTCGCAAAAAGCCGCGCCCGCTCCACGCCGCCCGCATCGGGCGATACCACCGTCACCGGCCCGAGCTTCTTCTTCTGAAAATACTCGACCAACACCGGCGCGGCGTACAAGTGATCCACCGGAATATTGAAATATCCCTGAATCTGCGGCGCGTGCAAATCGAGCGAGAGCACTCGGCTCGATCCCGCCGTTTCCAGCAGATCGGCAACGAGCTTTGCCGATATCGCCACGCGCGGGCGATCCTTGCGGTCCTGCCGCGCGTACGGGTAATACGGAATCACTGGCGTAATCCGCCACGCGGACGCCCGCTTGAAGGCGTCGATCATCAGCAGCAGCTGCACCAGGTGATGGTTCACCGGCGAGCTGCACGGCTGCACGACGAAAACGTCGGCGCCGCGCACATTCTCGAGAATCTGATAGCGCGTCTCGCCGTCGGAAAAATGGCCGTGCTCGGCCCGGCCGCGTGGCACTCCGAGCTGCGCGCAGATCGCGTCCGCCAGGGCGACATTCGCCGTGCCGCAGAACACCTTAAAATTGTTGCCCTCGACCAGAATCGTCCCACCTCCGGTCAAACAGTCACACGCTAGTCCACCGAGGCGGACCAGCCCAATGCACGGCCATACTTTTCCCTGGATAGGGTTTCAACGACGAAAACCAAATCTTCCGGGAACGCACGAGCGGCTCGGCGCGCCTGCGCTGGGTTTCGGAATATTCCGAACACCGCCGACCCGCTACCCGCCAGCGCGGCATCTGCGGCTCCTCGCTCGAGCAATTCATCCTTGATCGCCTTCAATCTCGGATGACGGCTGAAAACGGGCGTTTCGAAGTCGTTCGCCGCGTTTCCCTGCCGGCTCCAGCACAGAGCGCAGAACCCCCAAATTCTATTGGGTTTCGCCAGTCTTGTCAATTCCGCGGAAACCCACTGGTAGGCGTCCTTCGTACTGACGCTGATCTCGTGCGGCGAGACCACGAGAATCGTGCGCGGTGGCGCATCCGCCAAAGGGTAAATTTCATCGCCGCGATTCACCGCCAGTGCCCGCCCGCCAAACAAAAAGAACGGAACGTCCGCGCCCAGCCCTGCCCCGATTTCCATCAGCCGCGGCAGCGGCACCTTAGCTTTCGTCAGCCGCAGCATCCCGATCAACGCGGCCGCCGCATCGCTCGATCCGCCGCCCAGTCCGCGCGCCACCGGAATTTTCTTTTCGAGATGCGCGGAGACTTGCCCCGTGAATCGAACTTCGGACGCAAGGTCGCATATCGCACGAACGACTAAGTTCTCGCGACCTAAGGGCAGTTGCGGATCATCCGACTCCAGGGCGACGTCAAGAGCACCTGGAGCAGGCGCGATCGCAATGTGAAGAGTATCGTGCAGCGAGATCGCCTGAAAAATCGTGCGCAGCTCGTGATAGTCGTCCGGTCGTTTCCCAAGGACGTGCAGGCACAGATTGATTTTTGCAAATGCAGGCAGGCGCACCGATCTCTTCTTCGTGGCACTCTTCGCGGCGGGCATGCGGGGAGCTTACTGCGGTTTCGTCTCGGCGGCGGGCATTTTCTGCGCGAGCCGGCGCTTCACGGTGCGGAGCTGCGCTTCGACCTCGTTGACCTTGTCCGCCTCGTAATCGGCAGGCAGCGCCTTCTGCCATGCGGCCAGCGAACGCTCCAGAATCTGCCCCGCGCGCTCATCCTGGCCCAGCTTCACGTAGACAGCGCCGAGATGGCTGAGAATCGTGGGATCCTGGCCCGCGCGATCGACGGCCTTCCGGCAATACTCCTCGGCTTCGGTGAGCTTATTTTGCTTGTAGTAGGCCCAACCCAGGCTATCTAAATACGCCCCGTTGGCGGGTTCCTGCTTCACCGCCCGCACGATCATCCCAGTCGCTTCTTCCAGCCGCACGTCGCGATCCGCGAGCATATAGCCGAGGTAATTGAGCGTCGGCGCATCGTCCGGGCTCGCTGCCAGCACTTTGCGGAATTCCTGCTCGGCCAAATCGTATTTCTTCTGGCGCTCATAAATCGCGCCCTGCGTGAACCAGACCTTCTCTTTGTCGTCGGGCGTTTGCGCGAGCTGCTCGGCTTTCGCAGCGGCCTGCTCGGCGTCGGCAAACTTGCGCCCGCGCTCGTCCACCTCGGCGATATCAAGATAGACCTGCTGGTCGCTGGCATTGCCTTGCAGAAGAGTTTGTAGGAGCTGAGTCCCGGAAGCTGTGTCCGACTTGTCCGCATACACCATCGCCAGCGTGATGGTGATATCTGGATCCTTCGGCGAAGCTTCGAGTGCCTTCTTCCCTTCGGCAATGGCGCGATCGAGGTCGCGGCTGTCGCGGTAGGCGTTGATCAGGAGTATCTCCGCGCGCTTTTGGATGTCGGGACCAAGCTTGGTCATCTCCTCGAACGTGTCGATCGCGTCGGGATAATTCTGCGCTTGCAGATAGGCGTGGCCGAGCTGTTCGTAAAGAATCGCAAGCGCGTTCGGGCTCGACTGCCCGCCGCCGGCCTGGCTCTTGACGCCTGCGATCGAATCGCTCAACACCTTGATCGCGTCGTCATAGCGGCCCTGGTCTTCGTAAAGCAGCGCCTCGTTGTAAAGGATCTCGACGCTTCCCGGGGCGAGCTGTTTGGCGTGCTGCAAATTCGATTCGGCATCGTCGTACTGCCCGAGCCGCCGGTCGAGCTGCGCCATGCGGAGATAATTCTCGGCGGTGCCGGGCTCCAGTTCCGCCAGTTTCGTGAACTGCGCCAGCGCGTCCGCATACTTGTCTTCGGAAAGCAGCGCCTGCGCCAAGCCGTGGCGATGCCCGGGATCGTCCGGATCGAGTTCGATGGCCTTGCGGTAGGAATCTTCGGCCTTGGGATAATCCTTGGCCTGGTTGTACGCATCGCCGAGCAGATCGTAGATGTCGGGCGAGGCGGAATCGCCGGCGGTGCGCGTCAGCAGATCGATCGCTTCTTGCGAGCGGCCCTCGTCGATGAGCAGCTGGCTCAGTTGTTCGAGCGCGGGGCCGTTGTCCGGCTCGCGTTGAATCAGGCCGCGCAGCACCTGTTCGGCTTCCGTGTGCCGATTCTCGAAGCGGTAGAGGCGCGCCAGCCACAGCCCGGAGTACGTGTCCGTGGGATCGATTTTCAGGATGGCCTGAAATTGGGCCACGGCCTTCTCGATGTTTTCCTGTTGCACTTCACCCGCGTCCATGTCGCCGAGCGCTCGAACATAGATGCGCGCGAGCAGCCGGCGCGCATCGACGTTGTCCGGGTCGGCCTTGAGAACTTCCTGCGCCTCGATCACTGCATCGCGGGTGTGGCGTGATTCCGCGTAGATTTCGGACAGCCGCTCCTTCGCGACCACCGAGTCCGGATCGATTTCGAGCGCCTTCTTGTACGACGCGATCGACTGCTGCGCCATGTCCTCGCTGTTCGAGGCCGCGTACTGCAACTCCTGCAGATGGCCCATCGTGAAGTAGTAGTAGGCGTCCGCGCGCGTCGAGTCGCCGGCCTTCGCGGCGTCGGGCGATGGCGGCGTGGCAGGCGCTGCCGCTTGCAACGCGGCGGGCGCTTCTGGCCCGTCAGCGGCTTGCGCCGAAACTTTCGCGGCGCCCAGCGTCGCGCCCAGCAGAACCGCCACTCCAGTTGCCAGTAATTTTGTTTTCATTGGTGGGCCAATCAAGCCATTATCGTACAGCCCTTAGGAAGCGTCAAAACATTCCCCGCATGCACGTTCGTCGCCGGCCTCTTCCATATGCGACGCGGCTGAAGCAAAATGGGATGCAAGAGATTTTGGCGTTGTCTTCGGGCCATGTTTCAGAGGAACATCGGCAAGAGAGGGTTTGGGATGGCCGCCGGCAAAAATTGGCGCGCGGAAGTGTGCTCGCGCACGTGCGCCTTCGGCGCGTTGCTGGTTTTGGTGCTCGCGCTCGGCATGCGCGCACAAGATGCGAAGGGCGCGGGAACCGCGTCTCATACCGCGACGCCGCCGGCAGCCGCAACGGCAACTCCCCCAGCGGACGATTCCTCCGCGATTTCCCCGGCCCTCGCGCCGAAAAAGGCCAAGCACGAAGACGATACGACGACTCCGACTCCGCCGTCCCCGGCCGCGGTGCAGGCCAAGCCCACCTTGAACGACTTCGCCTGGCTCGCGGGCCGCTGGCAGGGCG
>JBAPOM010000272.1:0-23240 GCA_049279635.1 Candidatus Acidiferrales bacterium | reverse complement strand
GCGTATGCCGGGTCCGTCGGCTGAAGCTCGGCAATTTGCTCTTGGCCCGTGCATCCGCCGATAAGCTCGGGCAGTGGCGCAGCCGTCGTCTCGATCGCTGACACGCTATACGACACCTTCGGCCCGCTATAACTTCCTATTGCGAGTGTCACTGAGAGTTCCTGACGCGACGCTTCCTGGACCTCGATCTCCCTTGTTTCGTGCCGAAAGCCTGGTGAAGAGACGAGCACATCGTAGCCGCCCGGCTGCAAATCCACCGAGAGTTTGCCCTTTTCATCCGCCGCGAACTTCTGCACCGGGCCTTGAGGCCGAAGCTGAATCTGGATTTCGGCCCGGGCGATGGCCGCGCCCGAAGGGTCCACGACGTCAATCTGTAGGGATCCGGTTTTCGCGTCGGCTTGCGCCTGTGAGGCCAAAGCCCGCCCCGGAGAGGTGAGCAGGATGAATCCGAGCGCGGCGGACATCGTCTGCCGCAACGCGACGATTCGGAATACCCGGCTGGGCACGAGTGGCTCCTCGCGGACCGAGCTAAGCGAATGAGTTGAATCCTAGAGGCCTAAGAATCCGGAATCTCGCAGCGGGTTGTCCGCACATTGACGCGGCTGGACCTGGGTGCCGCACCTACGGCGCTCGGACGATTCAATGGCTGCGTTTTCCCAGCCCTTCCGGGCTGGGCTAAATTGTGCCGCGCGTCCCGCGCTCAAGCCGAGCTCGGCGGCCGCCCGTCGCTCGTTGCGCATCGATGTCCGTGACGAACAAGGGCCCCACCCTCAGAAACCGAGGATGGGGCACCCGGAAAGTCCAAGGCGAAATCTTCGCTGTTGCGGCGCACGGCGGCGCTTAACGCGAAGATGCCGCGCTGCCCTTCCTCCGTCCCTTCCTTCGTCAGGGCAGGCAGGGTAAAAAGGCCCCCTTCCTTCGTCAGGGCAAGGCGGCGCTACATTTAAATCTTCACGAATTACCTGGGGGCCGGGCGCTTCGGGCTGTTTTTGCTGTGGCCATTGTCTGCATGGGTTCGGATGCTGCAGAATGGGGGCGAGGCGAATGAACAGCCTATACAGATTAACTGTGATTGTGCTTTTCGCGAGCAGTTCGGTCTTCGCCGCGCCGAAAGCTGAAAAGCTGCCGGCCCATTGCGATCGCGCCTGCCTGATCGGAGCGATGGACAACTATCTCGCCGCGCTCGTCGCTCACGACCCATCGCGAGTTCCGCTCTCGCCGCATGTCGAGTTTGTCGAGAACACCGTTCCGACGCATCCCGGCGAAGGGCTCTGGAAAACCGCCGATGCTCTGCCGACCACCTTCAAGATCTACGTGCCCGATCCGGTTTCGGAGGAAGTCGGCCTTCTGTGCGTAATGTCCGCCGGCAACACGCCGATTGAGGCTTCCTTTCGATTGAAAATCCGCCACGGCGATATCGTTGCCGCAGAGCATCTGTGGGCCGGCGATCTGAAGCCTGCAAACCTGAAAAACCTGCAGACGCCGCGGTCCGGCCTCTTGGCTACGGTTCCCGCCAGCGAACGGATCCCGCGAGCCGAACTGCTGAAAATCGCCGGCACCTACTACACGGCCGTCACCACGGCCGACGCGAACAACGCGCCCTTCGCCGCCGACTGCGAGCGCCATGAAAACGGCCTCCCGACGACCGGCAATAGTTTGCCCGCCAATCCCACCCCGCGCCAAGTGCTCGGTTCTCTCGGCTGCACCGCGCAGTTGAAAACCCACGTGATGGACTACATCAAGACCATCGAGCCGCGCCGCCTGATGATTGCCGATCCGCAAACCGGCCTGGCGATGGGCTTTTCGCAGTTTCGCCACCCGATGAAAGAAAGCACCGAAAAAATCGTCGGCGTTCCCGGCATCACGTCGCAGTCGATGAGCTTCAAGCCGTTCGATAACGTTGCCGTGCACATCTTCAAGATTTCCGGCGGGAGCATTCACGAGATCGAGGCGCTGGGCCATTCCGGCATGCCGTACAATTCGCCCACCGGCTGGGAAAATTTCCCGGACCACGGCCGCTAAAGAAATACGCTGACCGTCCCCGCGTTCCACGGCGGTTACAAATGCGGAAGGCGTGAATCACCTTGGCGCAGGGGCTGGCCGCGGGGGCAAGGTGCCACCTTCGGCGAGAATCTTCATGTTTTTGAGGGCGTTCATGAATCGCGTTTTTCTGTTGGCGATGTCGGCGTCGCGCGCCGCGTCATCAGCGAGCATCGAATTGTCGAAGACTAGCGTGTAGACAAGTTTGGAAGTGGTCGCCGTGACTGGCCGGGCTTCCAGTGTGCCGTGATATAGGTTGTAAGGCTGACCTTCACGAACCGGCTGAGTGTAGGTGTAAGAAAGCTCCGTTTTGCCCACCATGACTTCGTTGCCGATCGATCGGACGACCCCAAGCTCGCCGTCTGTTCCCGAAAGAATCGTGCATGAAAACTGAAACCATTCGCCGATGTCGCAGAATTTGCCGACGCGCTTCCATACGTCGGCCGCCGGGCGATCTACGTCGATTTCCATCTCGATCGATACGTAGTGCGGATTCGGAATCGCGAGCGGCGCCGGCGCTGGGCGAGCGGCAGCTGGAGCCTGGGGCGGAGTTTGATTTGCGGCTTGAGGTTGGCCCTGAGCCGAAGCCTGTCCCGGCGCGCCAAAGGAAAGGCAAAGCAAGAGAACAGCGAATGTTGCGGTCAGCAGTCGATTCACAAGTGGCTCCTTTGGGCGCAGATCGTTGCACACCTTGAGAGGCCGAGCAAGAGCATGCGCGTGTTCGCTTAGTCCTTTGGTGCGACGTCGCGCGATTGGATGAGCCACTGGCCGTTCACGCGGACGAGGTCGTCGACTTCGCGGCCGGCGGCGGCTACGCGAACGGGGACGGTTGTGCCTTGCCCGGCGAACACTGTCTGCCAGTAGCCCTCGATGCGGGCGTGATCCTTGTCGACGAATTCGAGGTAGGTATTCATCTCCATGTGGTACATGGCCGGCCTCGGTTGGCCTTTGGCCGCGGCGTCGGCGTTGCTTTGCCGAAAATCCGCGATCATTTTCTTGAGCGCGTCGCTTCCCTTGACTGCCCGCGTGCCGGTGCCGAATTGGCCATCCGGCGTGTACGTTGCGGCGTAGGCATCCGGGTTCGCCGTGTCGAGCGCGCGCGTGTATTGCCACATCAGCTTCTCGATCTGCACGCGGTCCTGAGCTTCGCGCTGCGTGTCGTTTCCCTTTGCCTCGGTATGGAGACCAAGCAATACAACGAACAAAATCGCAACGATGCCAGCAAAGATTTTCTTCATCGCACTCCTCCTTTTGAAGACAAAGCATGCGGTCACAGTGTCATCGAATCGCAGAGTCGACCGCGGATTGTTCGCGAAGATTCTGGCCGCGCAACGCAAGTAGGAGCGGTGATAACGGCCCGGGGCTAAAGCCCATTTTATTGGGGCGCGCTTTTCGAGGGCCTGAAGGCCCACGCTTCCACCGGTTTGCCCTCGCGGGCTGAAGCAACGACCCGCGCAAACGTTCGCAGTCGCACAAACTCTGAAGGCCCACGCTTCCACCCTTTCCCGCTCGACGGGCCTGCCGGCGGAAATTCGCCGCGCAGCGGGATTTTCTACCACGGCGAACGAGAAAGCAAACTCCGGGTACAATGACTGCTCGCCAAGGAGCGATGCGAGCTCGATGGATACGCGCCCTAAGACCACCCTGACCGAGGTGCTGCTGCGAGAAATAGGAGAGGGGCTTGAGCACGAGCACGCGGCATTTCGCGCGCGCTACCCCGGGCCTTCGGCCGAGCGCCAGCCGATTCACACCTACTACTGCGCGGGCGACCTCTTTCGGCGCGATTTGGCGCGGACGCTCGGCGATCTCGCGCTGCTCTCGCTCGAGGAATTCGCGCCGGATTTCATCACGTTTGCGAAGGCGATCGGGCTGCCGGGAGCGGACCGGCTGCCGGATGCGTCGTCGGCGGGGAAGCTGGCGCAGTCGATTGAGAGCGACCCGGAATCCGCGCGCAAGGAAAACCGGGCGGCATGGCTTGCCCACACCGTCTACACGCGGGTGCGCGAAAGGCTTTTGCGCGTGCCCGTCGAGGATTTGCACGTCGATTTCGAAGATGGCTACGGCAATCGTCCTTGGGAAGAGGAAGATCGCCACGCGGCTGCGGCGGCCGGCGAAATCGCGGCGGCGATCGAAGCTGGCATGCTGCCGTGTGGCATCGGGATTCGCATCAAGCCGTTCAGCGAGGATTTGCGCGCGCGGAGCCTTCGGACGCTGGATATTGTGGTGACGGAACTGGCCGCCAAGGCGCGCGGGAAATTTCCGGGGAAGTTTTTTGTGAACCTCGCGAAAGTTACGCTGCCTGGGGAAGTGGCCGCGCTGGCGGAGGCGTGTTCGCACCTCGAGAAGCTGTTGGTGCTTGCGCCCGGAACGCTGCGGATCGAGTTGATGATCGAGACGACGCAAGCTGTGATTAACGATCGCGGCGAGGCAAATCTGCTGCCGCTAGTCGATGCGGCGCGCGGGCGGTGCGTCGCGGCACATTTTGGCGTGTACGACTATACGGCGGCCCGCGCCGTTACCGCCGCGCATCAGCGCATGCTCCATCCCGCGTGCGATTTCGCGCGTGAAGTAATGCAGGTGGCGCTGGCCGGCACCGGCCTGTGGCTTTCCGATGGAGGGACGAACGTGCTGCCCGTGCCGGTGCATCGCGCGGATGGGCCCTCGGCGCTGAACGCGCAGCAGATCGCCGAAAATCGCGCTGCGGTTCATGCGGCATGGAAACTGCATTTCGAGGATGTGCGGCATTCGCTCGTCAATGGCTTCTATCAGGGATGGGATTTGCATCCGGCGCAACTGCCCACGCGATATGCGGCCGTGTATTCGTTTTTTCTCGAAAGCATCGAACCGGCCGCGGCGCGGCTGCGCGCGCTGATTGAGAAGGGAAGCGAGCCATCGGGCGGGGAAGTGGCGGATGACGCAGCGACGGGGCAGGGGCTGCTCGCGTACGTGCTGCGCGCGGTTGATTGCGGAGCGATCGGCGAGCGGGAAGCGGAATCGTTGACGGGATTGGCATCGGCGGAAATTCGCGGCGGATCGTTCGAGAAGATTTTGGCCGCGCGACGCAAGTAGAAAGGGCGGTAAAGACCCAGGGCTAAAGCCCCTTCTTATTGTGCGCGCTTTTCGAGGGCTTAAAGGCCCATGCTTCCACCCTTTCGCGCTTCGCGCGACTTTTCGTATCAGACCTGAAGGTCTACTCTCGGCGCAGCGTGGCTTCGATTAGGCCGTGAGGCTCGTCGGTGGGGAGGAAGACGTCGCCGGGGTTGGTCATGCCGAAGGGCGCGAGATCGACCAGGTTGTAATGCTTGTTGGGGAGCGAGAGGCGGATTTCGCGGATCGCGTTGAATTGCTCGAGGACGGATTTGCCCATGTCGTAGAGCGTGTGCTGGAGCGAGAGACTGTCGTGGGCCGCGAATGTTTCAAGCAGGGTGCGGCGCACCGATTCCCACGTGGCATTGAAATCGATCTCCGCGCTTTCGTAGAGCCAGTCCGCGCGGATCGCGGTGGCGAGGATGCGGTTGCGGTCCTCTTTCAGCGTGGTGTAGCGATCGCGGATGAATCCTTCAAATGCGGATTTGGTCGTTTTTAGCGCGATCAGATTTTTCACGCCGGCCTGAACGCTCTTCTTTGAGCGCGTGCCGGTGACGAGTGCCGTGCGCTTCTCTTCGCCGGTGCGCACGAAGGCAAAACCGTCCGGCTTGCCGTCGCGCATGATGCGTCCCCAAGGGAACTCGACTGTATGCACGTGGACGCGTTCGATCTGTGGATTGCCCGCGAGGAAGTGGTCGATCAGCACTCCGCAAAATGTTTCGGCGGCGTCGACCGGGTTTTGCCGCGCGAGAGCGTAGACCGTATTCTTCATCGTGTCGGTGGGCAGGATCTTGCTGTTGTCGCCCTTGGTGTGCGCGGTCTCGAAATCGCCTTCGAGACGGATGGCGAGCGTGAGTTCCTTGATTTCGTGCTTCTCCTTGCCGCGCGTGACGCGCAGCAGCCGCACGCGCGATTTGCCGTAGTCGTTTTGCGCCAGACGAATGCTCACCTGTCAGCTCCCTCGATACGTCGAATAGCCGTACGGACTGATCAGCAACGGGACGTGATACTTTGCGGCCGCATCACGCACTTCGAATACGATGGCGACTTCGGGATAAAAGCTCGCGGCGTGGCGCGATTCAAAATACGCGCGCGTGTCGAATGTGAGGCGATAGGTTCCCGCGGGCAGCGGGTGCGGCGCGAGATTGCGCAGGCGGCCGTCGGCGTCGGTCGTGGCACGGCCAAGCTGCTTCCATCCGGCCGCGCCTTCGCGGACCTCGAGCGTCACTGGAACACCCGCCGCCGGGCGTCCCAGCGATGTGTCGAGCACGTGCGTGGTGATTTCGCTCATGATTTCGCCAATCCCCTGAGAAGTTTCTCCAGGCGCAGCCGGGTGATTTTGCTCTGCTCCTCCGCCGCTACGCGCAGCTCGGTCTTTGGGTCGTTGGGCATACGCTTCCGCAGGTTCGCGAGAATTTCGTCCGCCGACTTTCCGGTCGCGCAGATCAGGAACACGCAGCCGAATTTCGCGTGATACTCGAAGTTTGCTTCGGCCATTTCCGCGAGCGTTTCCGCTTGGGACCGCTGTGCGGCGGATTGCTCGCCCGCCGACCATTTCTTGACATTCGCCGATTGTTTCGCCTTGGCTTTCCCGGCGCCGATCGCCGGATGATGACGAAACGCTTCGAGCCAATCACGCTGCCCGAGGGCCGACCAGATCGCATCCGCTGCCCCGAAAAGATCGGCCTCGCTCGGGAAAGGGCGCTTCGCCATCATCTGCTCGGCCCATTCTTTCGAACCGCAGCAATCGAGCAGCGCTTTTTGCGCCTGCGCCGCCCTCATTTCGTTGAACTGCTGGATTCCGCTTACGCTGGCGCTAGTCGCTGTCGCTCCCGCCACGCCGAACACGCGCAGGCGGCTGATGCCGCCATCTGGATAGATGTTCAGGCGCACATGCGTCGCCGGACCGACCTTGCGCAGCTGTTTCCGAAAGACGTGCCGCGCATTTGCTTTCAGCCGGCTTTTCGCGAGCAGCGGTTTCCATTCTTGCAGCGCGTCCGCGCCGGAATCTGCTGCGGCATCAGCGAAGCAGGCGTCGATCGAGCAGCTCTCAGGAAAATTTCCCTTGAAGTGCGCGGTGCTCACTTCGATCCGGCGGATTATCCCGGGCACGCCGAGCTCGACGATGGCCCAATCGTGGCCCGGACCGCGCCTTCGCCGCGTCTCCCAGCCTTCGCCCATATTGCGCGCGAGGCCGGGCATCAGCATGTTGAGAGGCTCGCCGAAGAATTGATCGCTCGACGCGACGATTGTGCCGCCGTTTTCGACGGCAGCGAGATCGAATTCGGCACGCCGGCTGCGGCTGGCGCGGGGCGCGGGCACGACCTCGCCGTGAACGCGAAGCCGCGCTACGCCGCCATCGGGGAAAATATTCAGGCGCAAATGCGTGAAGCGGCCGGGGCGCTCCATCTGGAACGGATTGTGCGAATCGCCGGCCAGCCGCGACTCCGGCAGCAACTCGACCCATTTCGTTTTCGCGCCGAGCAGAGCTTTCTTTTCGTTCTTGTACGGCGGGCCGCTGCCGAGGTCACATCCTTCGATCGAGCAGCGCTCGGGATAATTGCCTGTGAAGAAACTAGTGTCCACCACGACGCCGCGCACTTCGCCCGGGAGCCCGAGGCGAATGATGCACCAGTCATAACCTGGCGTGCGGCGACGGCGCGTTTCCCAGCCGTCCATCCATTTTCCGCGCGCGGTGAATTTACCTTCGATGAAAATCGGCTTCGACGGCTTGAGCAGATTTTCTTTGGGCGCGAAGAATTCATCGTTGGCCGCGATCGCGCGGCCACCCAGGCGCTCGGCAGCTAGATCGACGAGATGCGTGAAATCCGTCATGCGACGCCCCGGCGAAGAACTTGTCCCGCGGCGGGAGATAAGAGTTCGCCGCGCTCGAAAATCTTGCGGCCGCGCAAGAATGTTGTTTCGACCACCCCTGTCAGCTCCTGGCCTGCGTATGGCGTCACTTTGTGGCGATGATGCAGGCGCGCCGCATCGACGCGAAACGTTGCGTCGGGATTCCAGATCACGAGATCGGCATCGCGGCCCACCGCAATCGCTCCTTTGCGCTCACTAAGCCCCGCGAGGCGCGCCGGGCCGGCGCAAAGCCATTCGGCGAGGCGCGAGACAGGATAGCCGCGCGAGCGGGCCTGCGTCCACATGGCAGGCAGGCTTAGCTGGAGCGAGGCGATGCCGCCCCACGCGCGAAGGAAATCGCCTTCTTCAGGCAACTTCATCGTGGGCGGGCACGGTGAATGGTCCGTCGCGATGAAATCGATTGTGCCATCGCCGAGGCCAGCCCAAAGCTTTTCGCGATTTTCGCGCGAACGGATTGGCGGCGCGCATTTGAATTCGGTGGCGGCGTCGGCGATTTCCTCGGCCGCGAACGAGAGATAGTGGGGGCATGTCTCGACGCTCAGCGCGAGGCCGGCGGCTTTTCCCTCGTGCAATTGCGCGATGGAATCGGATGAAGCGAGATGCACGATATGGACGCGCGCCTTAAATTCACGCGCGAGCCGGAGCAGAAGCGCGATCGCTTCGTCCTCGGCTTCGTGCGGGCGGGATGCGAGCCACGTCGCGTAGCGTTTCGGCAATGCGCTTCTTGGCAACTTCGCAATCGCATCGTCGATTGGGCCAGGCAGCTCGGCGTGAGCGAGCAACGGCGCGCCCAGCGCCGCCAGTTGCGGGAGGGCCGCGCGGAGGTTGGTTTCGTTTACGGACGCGAATTCGTCTACGCCGCTGGGAACGAGGAAGCATTTGAACCCGAAGACGCCTGCGTCCCACAGCGGCTTGAGTTCGGCGACATTACCCGGCACGACGCCGCCCCAGAATCCCGTGTCGACCGATAGCTTTCCCGCCACGGCGGGCAGGCCCGCTGCTGCCGCGAGTTTTTCGCGAAATGCGGCTGCGGTTGTGGTCGCGGGAATGCTGTTGAGCGGCATTTCGATGAGCGTCGTGACGCCGCCCGCTGCAGCCGCGCGCGTTGCCGTTGAAAAACCTTCCCATTCGGTGCGGCCGGGCTCGTTAATGTGGATGTGCGTGTCGACGATGCCGGGCATCACGACTGCGCCGCCCGCTTCATGCACAGGGATGCCGAGGGGAACATCATCGAATGCGGTGATCGCGACGATTGCGCCGCCACGGATGCACACGGCTGCCGCGCGCTCACCTTCGGGCGTGATGACGCGCTTGCCGCGCACGATGAGATCGTAAGGAGCGGCGGAGCTGGCCGGGGGCGAAGGAGGATTGGGCATCGCGTCTATTGGGACAGCATCTCGATGAATTCGGCGAGCAGATTCTGCGATACGCGGCGGCGGTAGCGGGCCGTCGAGCGCATGTCGTCAATCGGGCCGATTTCGTGCGCGAGCACTTCCTGCGCGGCGCGCAGCACGGCCGGCGACAAACGCTCGCCGCGCAGCAGCTTTTCGGTTTCCCTGGCGCGCACAACCGTGGGCGCGACGCTGCCGAGCGCGATGCGGAGATCGCTCACGCGCCCCGCGTCGACCTGTGCCGCAGCCGCGAAACAGACTTTCGAAATCGCCTGCGCGCGCCGCGTACCCACTTTGCGGTAATACTGCTTCCAACCCTGCTTGCCGCGAGGAAGGCGAATGCGGCGGATTACCTCGTCGTCGCACAGGTCCATTTTCTTGTAGGCGGAATGAAAGGCATCGTAGCGCGACCAGCGCGCGCCGCGCGCCGAGATGATTTCCAGCTCCGCGTCGTAGACGAGCAGGGCGGGCGGCGAATCTGCCGCGGGCGAAGCGTTCGCGATGTTGCCGCCCAGCGTGCCGCGATTTTGCGTCGCGATGCTTCCCGTTTCGGCTGCGGCACGGGCCACCAGCGGAAAGTCTCCGGCGAGCGTGCCATTGCGGCGCACGTCCGTGTACGTGGTCAGCGCTCCGATCGTCACGTGGTCCGTTGCGATTTCGACGCCGCGCAATTCAGGCAGCTTCCAGATGCTCAGGAATTTCTTGTGCGCGAGTTTGCCCGCTTCGAGCAGGACCATCAAATCCGTCCCGCCCGCGAAAAGCTTCCATATGCCCGGCTCGCGCGCGATGCGATCGAGCACGTCGGCCAGATCGCGCGGCGCGGCCAATTCGTATGCCGGAAGATACGACCTCACGGCTGCGGCTCGGCCTCGCGGCACGCCGCGACCACGGATTCGAAAATCTTGACGTAGCCGGTGCAGCGGCAGAGATTTCCGGCGAGGCCCTCGCGAATTTCGGCGTCGGTCGGCTCGGGATGGCGCGCCAGAAGATTTGTCGCCGCGAGAATCATTCCCGGCGTGCAGATTCCGCACTGCGCGCCGCCGTGCGCGAGAAACGCCTGCTGTACGGCATCGAGACGATCGCCGCGCGCGACGCCTTCGATCGTGCGAATCTTCGCGCCCTCCGCGTGAACGACCGGCACGAGGCAGCTATTCACGAGCGCGCCATCCATTTCGACCGCGCACGCGCCGCATTCGCCCTCGCCGCATCCTTCTTTCGTGCCGGTAAGGCCGAGCTCTTCGCGCAGAACGTCCAGCAGGCGCGCCATCGGATATGCGTCGAGTGCCGCCGGCTTTCCGTTGACCTCGCATGTCACGCGGACTTTGCGCGCGCCTTCAGGCATGCACCATCTCCATCATTTCCGCGAGCACTTCGGGCGTGACCGGAATTTTCCGAATGTCGATTCCCGTGGCGTGCGCGATCGCATTCGCGATGGCGGGCGCGGTGCCATCGAGCGGCAGCTCGCCGATTCCTTTGGCGCCGGCGGGGCCGCGCTCGTAGGGAACTTCCTCGAACCAGACGCGAATGGGCGGCACGTCCATCGAGGTGGGCATGATGTAGTTGGTCATCTGGCCGTTGATCATGCGGCCTTGCTGCCAGACGACATTTTCATAGAGGGCGAGCCCGATGCCTTGCGCGACGCCGCCTTCGACCTGCCCCGCCGCAAGGACGGGATTGATGATCGTGCCCACTTCCTGCACCGCGACGAAATCCTCGACGCGGACTTCGGCGGTGCGCATATCGACCGAAACTTCCGCGACGTAGACCGCCCAGCCGTAGGCGCCGTAAGCGTCGCCCTGATACTTGTCGTCGTCCCAGTGCAGATCTTTCGGCTGCTCGTATTTCGCGAGCGATTTTAGCGGGCCGAATTTCGCGATGTAGCTCGCGCAGGCCGATGCAAATTCCTCGGCGCGGTATCCCGGCTTCAGCATGCCGCTCTCGATCAGCGATTGCTGAATCATCTTGGCTGCCGATTCCACGAGTTTTCCCACGATCATCGTGGTGCGCGATGCGACCGTGGGGCCGCTGTTGGGCACGTGCGCGGTATCGGGCTGTACGATTTCGATCTGGTCGTCGATTTGGTCGGGGGCGATGCCGAGCGCATCCGCCGCAATCTGCGTGAAAATCGTGTTCGCGCCCTGGCCCATCTCGGTGCTGCCCGCGAGGACGCGCACGCGGCCTTCGGGCGTCGCCTCCATCGCCGCTTCCGAGGCCAGATATTCCTCGCCAGAACCTGTGAATCCCGCGCCATGGAGAAACGCTGCGAAGCCGATGCCGCGCCTGATCGCACTGGCGACGGCATTCTTGGTGCGGAAGCGCTCGCGCTTCGCGTGATAATCGCTCAGCTCGAAGGCGCGCGCCATCAGCTTTTCCATGTCGACTTTCTCGCGCACGACCTGGCTGACGGCCAGCGTCTCGCCCTGATGAATGAAATTTCGGCGGCGCAATTCTTCCGGCGTGATGCCGACGGCCTCCGCGACGCGGTCCATGTGGCGCTCGAGCGCGAAGACGCTTTGCGGCGCGCCGAAACCGCGGAAGGCGCCGTGCGGCGGCGTGTTCGTCGCTACGGCGCGGCTGCGCACGCGCACGTTGGGGCAGAGGTATGGGCCGGCGGCGTGGATCGTCCCGCGCGAGAGGACGACAGGCGAGAGCGTTTCGTATGCGCCGCCATCGATCGTGAAGTCGATTTCCATCGCGATTAGTTTGCCGTCGCGCGTGACTCCGGTGCGATGGCGCGTGCGCGAGGGGTGCCGCTTCGTAGTAGCGGCCATGTCTTCCGCGCGATCGTAGATCATTTTCACGGTTTTACCGGATTTCAGCGCGAGCAAGGCCGCGTGCGCCGCGAGCATCGACGGATATTCTTCCTTGCCGCCGAATCCGCCGCCGGTTTCGGTTTGCACCACGCGCACGCGCTCGGACGGCAGGCAGAAAATTCCCTTCAGCGCCTTGTGCACGTAGTAGGGGCACTGCAGCGAGCCCCAGACGGTGACGCCCTCGGCGGCGCTGGCGCGCGCGATCATTCCCTGCGGCTCGATGTAGAGCTGCTCCTGCGCGCCCGTTTCATATTCGCCCTCGACGACGATTTCCGCGGTCGTCATCGCCGCATCGGCATCGCCTTTTTCGACGAGAAACGATTTGAAAATATTGTCCTCGCCCCAGATGATTTCTTTTTGCGCGAGCGAATCCTCGATGGTGAAAATCGCGGGCAGCGGCTCGATTTCGATGCGCACGGCGCGGCGCGCTTCTTCGAGGATGTATTTATCGCGATGTGCGAGGAGCACCACCGGCTCTTCGGGATGATTGACCACGCCGTCGGCGAGGCAGGGCTGGTCTTCGATGATCAGCGCGACGCAGTTTTTGTCGGGAATATCTTTCGCGGTGACGATGGTGAATTCATTCCACGGAATGCCTTCGCCGAAATGAATTCCTGTGATTCGCCCGCGCGCCACCGTGCTGCGGACTGTGGCGCCGTGCAGCATATCGGGGAAAGTGATGTCGTCGACGTAGCGCGCGCTGCCCGTCACTTTCTCGCGGCCCTCTTTTCGCTGCACGGGCTTGCCGATCAAGCGGGAGTTGGCGGGCTTGGTCATTGTGTGGAAATTGTAGACCTAGTAGGGCACCTTGTCGCTTTTGCGCAGCCAGGCGCGAAATCCTTCGAGCGCTTCTTCGCGCATCATCTGAATCATCGGGATTTTTCGCTTCGCGTGCGGCTGGACGATTTCCTGATAGATCAGCGAATCGTCGAATCCGGCCTCCGCCGCATCCGCCGCCGTATTGCCGAAATAGACGCGCTCGGGGCGCGCCCAGTAGATCGCGCCCATGCACATCGGGCAGGGCTCGCAGGACGTGTAAATCTCGCAGCCGGTAAGCTCGAAAGAACCGAGCTTCTTGCATGCCTCGCGGATCGCCATCACTTCGGCGTGCGCCGTGGGATCGTTCGTCAAGGTTACGCAGTTTACGCCTTCGGCGATCACTTTGCCGTCTTTCACTACCACCGCCGCGAAGGGACCGCCGCGGCCCGATCGCACATTTTCGATCGAAAGCTCGATGGCCCGCGCCATGAAGGCATTGTGCATGGTCGATGCGCCCCGGCGGGCAGTCACACGTACCGCAGCATGGAGGCAAATCGCGCCGGACGGCTGCCGCAATTGTAGCGCAGCCGTTTTGGCTCGGCTCCGTCAATTTCCTGATCCGTCCTATTGGTCGGCCCAACCTCGCTCAGGCCTGGAACGAAATTTGCCTCTCCGCAGGGTGCGTCGGGCGCAACCACACTTAGCTCGGAACCAATTCGACGACCACCGGCATGGTAATTTTGGTGGTCGGGCAGTTAGGATGGCGATGAGAAGAATTCTTTGGACGCTTGGACTGGGCCTAGCCGGACTTTATCTCGGCCTTAAGGGCGTGGACACCCCTGCGGATCTATGGTGGACTGCTCTGGCTGGGATTTGGGCTGGAAGCATTGGCTACTGCTTTGGAACCGTCTTCGATCGGAAGAATCCCACGTTACACCCGGTCATATTTTGGTCCGCCGCCCTAGCGCTTGTGGGTGCCTTCTTCGGATTGCTCGTGGGCGCTGGGACGCAACCAAACGCGTCTGTCTTTCAGATTATCCTTGATGGCTTGATCGGAGCACTTGGCGGATCGCTCCTTGGATTGCTGCCCGGCAGGGCACAGATGAGAAGGCTTCGTCGAGGCTCGCCGGGATCACTTTCCGGTACCGTCTGAGGCGAACTAGCGACAATTACTGCACGTCGGCGGCGATGCGCGGGAGGACCGCGCGGAGAAGGGCGACGAATTGGCCGCGGACGCGCGCGCCGGTTTCGAGGACCTCTTCGTGATTGAGCTCGCGGTCGAGGATTCCCGCGGCGACATTCGTGGCGCAGGAAATTCCGAGGACGCGAATGCCCATGTGGCGCGCGGCGATCACTTCCTGGACGGTTGACATACCCACCAGATCGGCGCCAATCGCTTTGAGAAAGCGGATCTCCGCCGGGGTTTCGAAACTCGGCCCCAGCATCGCCGCGTAAATTCCCTCATGCGGCGCGATGCCCAGCCTTTTGGCCTCGGCCAGCGCGATCTCGCGGTACGACTTCGTGTACGCCAACGTCATGTCGGGAAAGCGAACGCCGAATCGCTTGTCGTTGGGGCCGACGAGCGCATTCGCGCCCTGCAGGTTGATGTGGTCGCGAATCATCACCAGCGCGCCCTCGGCGTAATCGAGATTGATCGCGCCGGCGGCGTTCGTGAGGATCGCGGCGCGAATTCCCATCTGCCGGAAAACGCGCATCGGGAACGCGACGTCCTTCACGGCGTAGCCTTCGTAGAGATGCACGCGCCCCTGCATTGCGGCCACCGGAATATTCTCGACCTTGCCGATTACGAGCCGCCCGGTGTGGCCGTCGACCGTGGATCGGGGGAATCCGGGAATTTTCGCGTAGGGAATGTGAGTTGGGCTGGCGAGTTCGTCGGCGAAGGAGCCGAGGCCCGTGCCGAGCACGATGCCGATTTTCGGGCGCAGCTTTGTTTTCGAGAGGATGTATTTCGCGGCGCGCGCCGATCGCGCGAATTCGTCCCCGTGCGCTGCAGGTTTTGATTTGTCGGCGCTCATCGCAGCATGATTCCCACGAGTGAAGCGGACATCAGGTTGGCCATCGTTCCGGCAAGCATCGCGCGAATGCCGAAGCGCGCCAGCTCCGAGCGTTTGTTGGGGGCGAGCGCGCCGATGCCGCCGATCTGGATGCCGATCGAGCTGAAATTCGCGAAGCCGCAGAGCGCGAATGTGGCGATCGTGAACGATCGCGGATTGAGGGCGGCTTGCATCCGGCCGAGCTGTTGGAAGGCGACCAACTCGTTCGTCACCATGCGCAGGCCGAGCAGATTGCCGATGTTATGGCAGTCGTTCCAGGGAATGCCGATCACCCACGCGACCGGCGAAAAAATCCAGCCAAAAACTTGCTCGACGCTTGAAGGAAACCATCCGGCATGATGCCCGGCGAGAAAGTTGTGCGCCGCGTTGAAGCAGCCGTCGACGAGATAAATCAGCGCGATGAAGGAAACCAGCATCGCGGCCACGTTGAGCGCGAGGTGAAGGCCGTCGATCGTGCCGCGCGAAAGCGCGCCGAGCGCGTTGATGTCCTTTTCCATTTCCGCCATTTCCACGTGGCCCGCGGTGAGCGGCTTCTCGGTTTCAGGCACCAACATCTTCGCGATCAGGATCGTGCCTGGCGCCGTCATGATCACGGCCGCGAGCAGGTGCTCGGCCTTCACGCCGTAGGCGATGTATGCCGCCATCATTCCGCCGGAGACGTGCGCCATGCCGCTGGTCATGACGGTCATGATCTCCGATTTCGTCATTTCGGGCAGGAACGGGCGGATCGTGAGCGGCGCTTCGGTCTGGCCCATGAAGATGCTGGCAGCGACGTTGAGCGATTCCGCGCCGCTCGCGCCCATGAGCTTGGTCATCACGTGCGCCGCCGCCTTCACGACGATCTGCATGATCCCGTAGTAGTAGAGCAGGGCGAATATGGCGGCGATGAAGATGATCGTCGGAAGCGTCTGAAATGCAAAATAGAAGCCTTTGGGCGAGTTCTTTATTCCCAGATCGCCAAAGATGAAGGACGAACCGTAATAGGCGAAATCGAGAAACCAGTTCACGGCCGCCCCGAGGCGCTGAAAGATGTAACGGCCCGTTTCCCAGCGCATCACTATAAATGCGAACGCGATCTGCAGGCCCAGGCCCCAGGCGACGGTCTTGTAGCGGATGGCGCGCCGGTCGGTGGAGAAAATGTAGGCCAGCGACAGCATCGTGAGCATTCCGAGAATTCCTACGAAGCGGTGCATCGTTTGCACTCCTTGCCTAACCGCAAATCACTCGTGGCTCAGAAACGCGTAGCGTAGCAGAAACAGGGCGCTCAGGACCCAGATCAACGGGCTGATCTCCTTGTATTTCCCGGTGAACAATTTCAGGAACGTGAACGACAGCAGGCCGAGGCTCAGGCCGGTGGCGATACTGAATGTGAGTGGCGTTCCGATCACCGTGAGAAACGCCGGCACGGATTCGGTGTAGTCGCTCCACTTCACCTTGGCCACTTCGCCGCACATCAGCGCGCCGACGAGAATCAGCGCGGGGGCCGTGGCGTACGACGGAATCGCGGAGACAATCGGCGCGCAGAACATGGCGCCGACGAACAGCGCCGCAATCATCAGATTGCCGAGGCCCGTTCGCGCGCCCGCGGCCACGCCTGCCGCGCTCTCGATGTAGCTCGTTACCGTCGAGGTACCAGTCAGCGCGCCGGTGATCGTGCCAAGGGCATCCGCAAGCAGCGCCCGGCTCGCGCGCGGCAGCACGCCGACGCGCAGGAATCCGCCCTGCTCGCAGACGCCGACCAGGGTGCCCACGTTGTCGAAGAGATCGACGAAGAAGAAAACGAAGACCAGATCGCCGAGGCCGAGCTTGAAGGCCGAGCGCACGTCGAGCTTGAAGAGCGTCCCCGCGGGATGCGGCCACGAAAACAGGTGCGTCGGCCACTGGCTCACTTTCAGCGGAATGCCGATCAACGTGATGGCGATAATTCCCAGCAGGATCGCGCTGCCCACGCGCCGGGCCATCAGAATCGCGATCAGTATGACGCCCAGGGCCGCGAGAATCACCTGCGGGTCGGAGGTTTTGCCGAGGGCTACGAAGGTCGACTTGTTCGCCACGATGATTCCCGCGTTGCGGAAACCCACGAACGCGATGAAGAGGCCGATGCCCGCCGCCGTTCCGTGCTTCAGGCAATCGGGAATGCCGTTGACGATCTGCTCGCGGACGTTCGTCAGCGTCAGGATCAGGAACAGGATCCCCGAGAGCAGAACCACGCCGAGCGCCGTCTGCCACGGCACGCCGCGCTGCTGCACGATCGTATACGTGAAATAGGCGTTGAGGGACATGCCGGGCGCGAGCGCAATCGGATAATTGGCCCACAACCCCATCACCAGCGTGGCAATCGCCGCCGAAATGCACGTCGCGAAAAGGACGCCGTCGACCGGCATGCCCGCCTGGGAGAGAATTTGCGGATTTACCACGACCACATAGGCCATGGTCATGAAGGTGGTCAGGCCGGCGAGGAGCTCCTGCCGCACCGTGGTCTTGTTTTCAGTGAGATGAAAGATGCGCTCGAGCAAACGGCATCCCCGATAAATCGAGCCACTATAGGGCCGGCGGAGTAAAGCGTCAACGAAAGAAGCCGACGTGTCCCATCGCAAATCGGATTGAACCGATCAGAGGATCGGCGTGCGACCTTATTCAGGTAGGCTGACGCTGCAGGTGCGCGTGGAGGCGTCGTGCCAGGTTTCGGTCCACAGGCGCGATGAAAGCTTATGCGTTTCGTGCCGCTCGAATGTGCTGATCTTGGCGTCGAAGATCGCCTTAGATTTCGCGCGATCGTCGTCGCCGAGGAGGTTGGCGGTGCCGTCCTGCGATGTGACGCTTCCGCCGAGCTGCGCGCCCAATTGCTGCGGCTGATCGCCGAACTTGTCGCCCATATCGACCACCCAGATTTCGATCCCATCCGTGCCCGCGCGCACCGTTACCGGGGTCAGATGCATCTGGCGCACCGCCATAGCCGCCGCTTCGAACGATTTCGACGTGTGGATCGTCCACAGCCGGTCGCGCCCCCCGGCTTGCGGGAAAAATAGCAGCACGAATTTCTGGTGTTCATATCTGCCGAGCAGGGAGCCCAGATATTCGGTTTCCTTTGGCTTTAAACCCGATTCCATAAGGATGGAATTCTCGGAGGACGTGTCGTAGACACCCAGCACGCTGGAAATCTCCACCTTGCGCGTCATCGAACACGCGATACGATCCGCGATGGCGATCGCGTTGAGCTCTTCGAACGACGTCAAGCTTACGCGCGCGTCCTCATCGGTCAGCGACGCCCGCGTATCCGGGCTCGCGAACAAATATGATTGCTGCGCCGCGGTTCCTCGCGCCAGCCCCGCCAGCATCAACGCCGCCAAAATCGCCGCAAATTTTCGCAATGCCTTCCCCTTTTCGGTCGCTTGCAGCTCTCGACCCTACGGGCGGTCTTCTTCGTCTTTCAGTGCGACCAGCAGCAGCACGATCCCGATCACCGTGAATATCCGAAACGCGGCGTCCTGCCCGTTCCACGATTTCGATTGCCACATGAGGAACCACTCGCCGCCCACGCTGAGGAACGCCACCGACCACTGCAGCAGGCTCAGCGTCAACGCGACGATCGCCAAGTTCTTCGCGCGCCCGAACGCCTCCGCGCTTCCCACGGCGGCTGCCATTCGCGCGCCACCCCACCAGCACAGCACCATCGTCATTGCTTCCCATGCGATGATCGAGATGTAAAACGCGGTGTGGATCGCAGGGCTGTTGATTGCGCGCCACATCCCATGGTTGCCGGGGAACGTCGAGTCCATCATCAGCACGTGGCGCACGAATTGGTAGTTCGAGTTGTAGTCGGTCGTGTTGTTGAGCACCACGAGCGTGTAGAAGATCGCCACCGAGAAAACCAGCAGCACCTTGCAGACGCGCAGCGTCATTGTGTCGGCCCCGCTGCATCGGGAGAAGGAATGGCCGCCGCGAACGCCTTGAAATAGGCAGCGAGCGCATGGAGCGTCGCCGCGTCATATTTCGGATTGCCCGGCATCTGCGCCTGGGGGCTCTTCGATTTCGGATTTCGCACGTACGCCATGAAAAAATCGGGCGCGCCGGCCGCGATCGTTGAAACCACCAACCATGTGACGCCCGCTTTCCTCCCGCCCTCACCGCCCGCATTGTGGCAGCGAAAACAGTTCTCTTTGGCGATGCGGTAGCCATCCTGCACCTGCGCATCGTTCGCGTGCAGGCCGCGAGGCGCGATCGCGCCAAACACCTGCTTCTCGCGGCGAAAGTCGATTCGCACGACGCCCCAGGGAATCTGCATTTCCTCCGCGTGCGAGAGCACCTTGAATCGCGGCGTGAATTTCGGATGCGAGATCAGGTACGGCCCCATGTCGCTGCCTTCGCTCTTCGGCCATTCCGCCGGGCTTTTGCCATTGATCTCGAGAACCAGCAGGGGCCGGTGCGCCGTGCGGTAGTCGCGCGGACAATTCGCGCGATATTTGTCGTCGGAAATCGCCACCACCATATCCGCGTTAGCGGCCGCGAATCGCTTCGCCAATTCCTCGAGCGAGACACCGCTGATCCGCGTCGGCCCGAGGTCTTTGAAGCTCGGATCGTCTGTCACCGTGTAACTCACTTGCGGCAGTGCGAGCAGGTCCTGGCGCGTGATGTATCGCGTGGTTTTCGGCGGCAGGCCGGCGAGTTCGCCGCCCAGCTCCAAGTCCGAAGGCAACTCGCGCGTCGCATGCAAAATGCCGGTGGAATCAGCGGCGGATGAGGCTTGCGCGCCGGCGCTTCGCGCGGAGCTGATGGAGAACGCGGCGGCGGCCAGAGCAACCAAGGCGCCCGCCAGGTAAATTCGGGATCGTGGCATGGCCAATCCTAGCGCAGCGCCGCTCGCGGGCAATCAAGAATTTGATCTCTATGCTAGAGTGCTCTGCGCAGGAAAGGCGAAGGGGCGCCGGCGGATGGGTATTGAAGCGCGGCTTCAAGAACTCGGCATCGTCTTGCCTCCGCCGCCGGCGGCCGGGGGAAACTACGTCTCAGCGAAGACGCTCGGCGATATCGTTTTTCTCGCAGGCGTCATCTCGACCGATTCCTCCGGCATCATCAGCGGCACGGTCGGGCTCGACCGCACCGTCGAGCAGGGCTACGCCGCCGCGCGCCTCTGCGCGCTCACGCAGTTGGCGGTGCTCAAGCGCCATCTTGGCTCGCTCGACGCCGTGAAGAGCGTGATCAGCGTGAACGGCTACGTAAATGCGGTGGCTGGCTTCGAAGATTCCCCACGTGTGATCAATGGCGCTTCCGATCTCCTGATCGAAGTTTTTGGCGAGGCGGGACGCCACGTGCGCGCCGCGCTGGGTGTTTCGGCGCTGCCGCGCCACGCGCTGGTCGAGCTGCAAATGTCCGTCGAGGTCTAAGCGCGCATGGCCGAGCACAAGCTTTCCGCGAATCCCACTCACTCGCGCTGGAACCGCGCGCTCGCGCCGCGCCTGCACGTACAGCCGGGCGACACAGTGCATCTCGAATGCGTCGACGCGAGCGGCGCGCAGGTGAATCCCAAGACGACGCTTTCCGAATTTCTCGCGATCGACCGCCAACGCATCCACGCTCTCACGGGCCCGATCTATGTCGAGCGTGCTGAACCGGGCGACGTCCTCCAGATCGACGTGCTGAAAGTGGCGCACCGCGGGTGGGGATGGTCGAGTGTGATCGCCGGGCTTGGCTTTCTGAAGGAACGATTCAGCGAGCCGTTCCTTTTTCATTGGAAGCTCGAAGGCGCCGTCAGCCGCTCGCTTGCCCCGGCCATTGTGCCGCTGCGGCCGTTTTGCGGCGTGATGGGAGTCGCGCGCGCTGAAGACGGTGAGTTCATCACGCGGCCGCCGGGGCCTTTCGGCGGCAATATGGATGTTCGGCAGCTTTGCGCGGGCGCCACTCTGTATCTTCCCGTCTACAATAACGGCGCGCTTTTCTCCGCCGGCGACGCGCACGCCGCGCAGGGCGATGGCGAGGTGTGCATCAACGGCATCGAGTGCCCGGCGGACGTCACTCTGCGCTTCCGGCTGCACAAGCAGCAGCGGCTGGCCGCGCCGATCGTCGAATCGGGCGTGATCCGCGGCCAGGAGACGGGCGGCGATGCATGGTTCGTGGTGGAATCGGCCACCGATGCGGCCGGCGCCGCTCGCGCCGCGACGTCCCGGATGATCGACCTACTGGTCGATCGTTGGGCCTTCACGCCGGTTCACGCCTACCTGCTATGCAGCGTCGCGATGAACCTGCACATGAGTCAGGTCGTCAACGAGCCAATGTTTACAGTCTGCGCGGAGATGCCCAAATCCTTGCTCCCCGCTCGGCGGCTGTTCTGAATTCACCCGGCCCATTACCATCATCGTCATTAAGCGATCTGGATTCCACCGAAGACTCCGAATAAAGATTTCATCAAGACATCGAAATTTCTGATCGGCCTGAAAAAAACTATTCATTGTTCTCCGGCCCGGACTTGGACTACTCTCCCCCGCAGCAGATTTGCATTTGCAAATGGGGTAAGCCACAAACAGCGCAGCGCGAGAGGTCGCGAGGCCGCCACGGACTCGCGCGACGATCCCGGCGAAGTGTTTGGAAATAGCCTTTGGGAGGGGTGAATTCGATGATTCGAAGGATAAGTGTTTTCTTTTTTGTCCTTTCGCTCTGCCTGCCGTTCATCCTGATAACCTCCACACAAGCCCAGCAGACGCTCGGCGGCATCACGGGTACTGTTACCGACACCTCGGGCGCGCTGGTCACCGACGCGACCGTCACAGTTGTGAACGATCAGACCACCCTCACTCGCACCCTGATGACGAGCGCCGACGGCGCCTACACCTTCGTGAACCTGCCGATCGGCAACTACACGCTCACCTTCGCGCACGCCGGATTTGAGACGCAGAAGATCCCGTCGATCCTCGTTCAGGCCAACCGCACGGCGACCGTGAACGCCCAGCTCAAGGTCGGCCAGGTGACTCAGACCGTCACCGTTCAGGAAACGCCGCTGCTCAACGCCGTGGATACCACGAACGGCTACGTCCTCGATAAATCGCAGGTCGAGTCGATTCCGCTGCCCACGGGCAGCTTCACTGGAATCGCCATTCTGTCGACGGGCGTGAATTCCGAACTTTCCAGCGGGACGGGCGTGAATCAGGGACTCGGTAACAACCCGATCTGGGCCAACGGACAGCGCGATACCAGCAACACCTTCCTGCTAAATGGTGTAGACGCCAGCAACCTCTTCAACGGCAAGAGCACGAGTTCCGTAGCGTCGGCTCGCGTCGTCAACAACACCGGAGTCGCTGGCGCCGGCAGCACCACGGCGGAGCCGATTCAAAGTACCGCCTCGCCTTATCTCGCGATTGGCCAGGCGCTGCCCACGCCCGCCCCGGAGACGATTCAAGAAGTCCGGGTGAACACTTCGATGTACGATGCGCAACAGGGCTCAACAAGCGGCGCGCACATCGACCTGAGTACTGCATCGGGCACCAACGAAATTCACGGCCAGCTCTACGGTCACCGCGGCACGAACTGGATCAACGCTGCGCCTTTCTTTTACAACCAGGACCCCAATATCCCCGCTGCGGACAAGGTTCCCGGACTGCATCGCTACGATGCGGGTGGAACGCTGGGTGGACCGCTCATCAAGAACAAGCTGTTTGGCTTTATGTCCTATCAGCACGTCCACACTTCCGACCTCGAAATTGGAACTTCCAGGACGGCTGTGCCTTACTTCCTGACGAATGATCGCAGCCCGGCCGGGCTGGCTGCCGCCGTCGAGCAAACGACGGGGACTTGCCCGACGACGCCGCCCACGCCGCCTCCGCCCCTGCCATGTCCTTATTTCGCGGGAGGGGCCGTCGCTCCTACCATCGGCACTGGGGGCGCCCAGATTGATCCCATTGCGTACACCCTGTTGAACTATAAGCTGCCCAATGGACAGTTCCTGATCCCGTCGGCAAACCCTGCGTTCACGCCCACCATTAACTTTCCGGAGAATATCTTTGTGACGGACCCGGCCTACTTCATCGCCGATCAGGCTGTTGCCGACCTCGACTTCATCGCGACGTCCAAGGACACCCTGGCATTTAAGTACTATTACCAACACGATCCAACTAGGGCGCCATTTGGATACTCCTCTTTCGATGGGTTCACGCAAAGGCTCGATGCGGGCAGCCAGGTCGCTACAATCACCAATACGCAGACCCTGACGC
>JBAPOM010000271.1:0-20563 GCA_049279635.1 Candidatus Acidiferrales bacterium | reverse complement strand
GCGCGGACCATCTTCGCAGGATTGTGAGAAGTCCTTTGTGCGAACTGGGATCCCGTCAAAGAATCTCTTATCCCGCGAACCCTCAGGATCAGGATTGGTGCAAATTCAAGGTGCACCCGCGGCAGACCTCGTGCCCTCTGCCGATCTCGCGGGTGCTCGCCAGATCGGGTTGTAAATTTCGGATTGGAACTTTCGATTCGGCCGCGGCCTGGCCGCCATTGGCACAATGCTGTCTTGACAACGATCCGATAGCCCGCGTATACATGCCTGGCGTCCAGAAAGCGCCGCGCCGCCAGCGGTCATGTGGAGATAGCCATGAGTCTTGTAATCTTCGGCCAACCCGACAATGGGATCATTCAAACCGCCTACGTAGTCCAGGACATTCAAAAGGCAATTCGAGAGTGGGCCGCCAAGCTGCGGGTCGGGCCGTGGTTCCTCTTGGAGCATTTTACGGGTGAAGACGCGCAATACCGGGGCAAGCCCTCGGGTGTTGACGTCAACATTGCCATGAGCTTCGCCGGGCACATGATGATCGAGCTCATCCAGCAGCTCAACGACGCACCCTCCGTCTATCGCGATATTGTTGACAAGCGCGGATACGGCTTCCATCACTGGGGAGTGGCATCCACCGATTTTGACCGCGATGTCGAGCGCTACCGTGCATGGGGATGCGAATTGGCCTTCTATGCGCGCGTCCCGAGCGGGGGCCGCGTCGGTTATATGGACACGACCGCGCACTTGCCGGGAATGACCGAACTCATCGAGTTGGGCGCGGCATTCGATCCGATCTTCGGCCGGATGTACAGCGCCACAATCAACTGGGACGGCAAAGAGCTGGTTCGTTCATTTGCGTGACCCGCACTTCGGCGTCTCGAGTTCTTGGGCGATGAATGAAAGAATGCCGCACCACTGGAAAGGTTCCGCCATGGCAATGACTGACCAATCGAATCCTAGCAACGAACAACTGCTCTTCCTCTTTCAGAGGATGAAGCTCATTCGCTTGATGGAAGAACGCCTTAGGAGCGACGCTGCGGCCGGCAAGTTGCCCGGCGCCGTGCATCTTTACATCGGCCAGGAGGCTGTTGCTACAGGTGTCTGCGCCAACCTGCGCGAAACGGATTGGATTACCAGCACGCATCGCGGGCACGGGCATTTCCTCGCGAAGGGCGGAGACCCGAAGGCCATGATGGCCGAAATATGGGGAAAGCGCACGGGTATCTGCAAGGGTATGGGGGGATCAATGCACGTCGCGGATCTCTCCAAGGGAATCCTGGGCGCGAATGGAATCGTCGGCGGCGGCTTCGCCATCGCAACAGGGGCCGCGCTGACGGCAAAGCTCAGCAACAACGGGTGCGTCGCGGTGGCGTTCTTCGGCGACGGCGCTGCCAATCAAGGCGTTTTCATGGAATGCCTCAACGTGAGCACGCTATGGCAACTCCCGCTCGTGTTCGTGTGCGAGTACAACCACTTCTGCGAATTTACGCCGACCGTCACCGTAACGGCCGGAGAAATCGCGGACCGCGCCAAGGCCTTCAAGATTCCCTGCGAAATTGTCGACGGCAATGATGTCCTGGCGGTTTGGAGGGCGGCGGCGAAGGCCATCGAATGGGCTCGGAGCGGCAAAGGCCCCGCTTTCATCGAGGCGCGAACCTACCGAATCCAGGGGCACCTCGAAGCAGAAGATCTGTTTCTGGCAGGTGGGAAATATCGCGAAAAACAGGAAATCGAGGAGTGGCGCAAGCGCGATCCTGTCACCCGTTTCAGCGAACACCTACTCTCCACCAAAATCTGCACGACCAGCCAGTTGGACGACATTTCAGCGAAGATTGCCCGGACCGTTGAGGACGCTGTCAAGTTTGCGGAGGCGAGCGAACCCGCCGATCCGGAACTGACCTTCGACGTAATGTTTGCCGGGCAGAAACCTTGAGGATGGATCATGGCGCGTAAACGTTACATTCAGGCGATCAACGAAGCCCTGTTCGAAGAAATGGAGCGCGACCCGAAGGTCTTTCTGTTCGGCGAGGATGTGGAGCTCGCTATCTTCGGTGACACGAGAGGATTGCTCGAGCGCTTTGGAAGGAATCGCATTCGCAACACTCCGATCTGTGAGGCCACCTTGGCGGGGATGGCCGTCGGAGCCGCCGCTACCGGATGTCGCGTCGTATTGCACATGATGTTCTCGAATTTCATTTATACCGGCTTTGACGCGATTGCCAATCAGATGGCGAAACTTCGGCTGATGACCGGCGGACAGATCGAGCTGCCCATCACGGTCATCGCGGGTTACGGTGGTGGGCGCTCGACAGCCGCTCAGCACTCCGACACGCCTCACCCCGTCCTCATGAATCTCGGCGGCCTGAACGTGCTCGTACCGGCCACCCCAGCCGACGCGAAGGGATTACTCAAACAGGCGATTCGCGGCAACAATCCAACCTTCTTTTTGGAGGCCAGCGGCCGCGGCGGCGATAGTGGGGAAGTCCCCGACGGAGATTTTACGGTGCCCTTTGGCCAAGCTGCGATCGTGCGGGAGGGTGCGGACGTAACGATCGTCGCCATAGGTTCGATGTTGAAGCCCGCACTCAGCGCCGCGGAGAAACTGCACTCGAGCGGAATCGACGCTGAGGTGATCGATCCTCGGACTCTGGTGCCGCTCGACGAAGAAGCGATCCTTCGATCGGTCAGAAAGACGGGCCGGGCGATTATCGCCGACGAAGCCCGCGACCGATGCAGCGCCGCGAGCCACATCGCCGCGATCATCGCCGACAAGGCCTTTGAGTCGCTCAAAGCCCCCGTCAAACGTGTCACCGTCCCGGACGTGTCGATGCCGTACGCGCCAAACGCCGAGCTGCGTGTACTCCCCGGCGACGAGCAGATCGCGAGCACTGCGGCTGAATGTATGCACGCGCACGCTCGTTAGGTCCGCCCAACTGAGCCCAAGTGAAAGTGACCCTCAAGCTGGCCCGAGTCGGGATGAACATGGAAGAGGCCACCATTGTGAAATGGCTCAAACAGCCGGGCCAGTCATTCAAGGTGGGTGAACCCTTGTACGAAATCGAAACGGAAAAGGTAAATCAGGAAATCGCCGCCCTGTCAGACGGAACCATGATCGAGATATGCGCCCTAGAAGGCGAAATCGTGAAAGTAGGCGGTCAAGTCTGCGTGGTGGAATTGTAGCGGAAGCCCGGGGAGCGCCCAGCGATCATCGTGGCCATCGGCCGAGCATTCGCAAAGGGCGTTTCCTTCATTCGTCTCAAGCCCCGCCGTACACGACGGCCCCGCCGTCGACTCTTAACACTACCGAGGTAATGAACGAAGCTTCCGCTGAGGCAAGAAATACCGCGGCGGAGGCAATATCCTCGGCCGTCGCCAGGCGACCCAAGGGCGTTCGCCGGCGCCGCACCTCGTATACGGCGTCATCATTCTTATTCAGTTCGCGCGCACCCGGCGTGGGCACCGAACTCGGACATACTGCGTTGACGCGAATTCGGCGGGGGCCGAATTCGACGGCGAGTGCACGAGTCAAAGACGACACGCCGCCCTTGATCGCCGAATAGACGCTTGCGCGCGGGATACCGAGATCTGCCACGGGCGAGGTATTGTTGATAATCACACCGCCGCGTTCCGGATCCATGTGCAGCAAAGCGGCCTGCGCCGTCCAGAAGAGGGATGTCAGTCCTACGGAAATCATTCTCTCGATCGTTTCCGGTCGCACCTCCGACACCGGCTCGTTGCGGAACACGATCGCGTTATTGGCAACAATATCGAGGCGGCCGAATTCGGAAACAAGTTCAGCCACGGAACGCAGCACGTCGTCTCGCTTACTGACGTCAATCGGGAACGCGCGAGCCGTCCCTGCATTTTGTTGAATCTGGCCAACCGTTGTTTTCGCAGTAACCGGATCGATGTCCGCCACTCCGACGATCGCCCCCTCCACTGCGAACGCGAGGGCCATCGCCTGTCCAATTCCGCGCCCGGCTCCTGTGACGAACGCAACTTGACCTTTGAGACGCGGCATTTTTTCGCCCCCAACTAAAATTAAGAACGTGCGGAAATCAGTGAAGCCGAGGCCTTGGTTCCTACTCTCCGCGGCGCGTTAGAATCACTGAACGTTGAAACGCCAATACTTCTTATCGCGAACAATGTAACCGGCGGTCGGATCGGAGAAATGACTGCCGATGACCAATATCTTCTTATCGCCCAGGCGCTCGAACATCGCCTTGCGCGTCTTCACGCCTTGTTCCTTGTCCATGTCGAAATTGCCGGGGCAGTCAGCTTCAGCAAGCTGGAGCGGGTGGTGCAGCATGTCGCCCGTAATGAAACCTTCCTGTCCTTTTGACGAAATATGCACGCTCACGTGGCCCGCCGTATGTCCGGGGGTCGGTACGAGCGAGACTTCGTCCGTGACCTTGAAATTTGGCTCGATGAAGTCGGCCAGGCCGGCACTGGTGATCGGATCGACGGAATCCGCGAGGTGCGTGAAGTCGTGATACCCGCCCGTGCGCTTGAGCATCTGCCAGTGCTCGTATTCCTTGCGGCCAAACAAATAACGCGCATTCGGGAAGGTGGGCACCCAGCGGCCATTCACTTTACGCGTATTCCAGCCGACGTGATCGAAATGCATGTGCGTGCACAAGACTTTTGCGACCGTTTCCGGCGCGTACCCGGCGGAGGTCAGATCTTCGATGAACGAGGTCTGCATGTTCGTGAATATCGGGTACTCACGCTGGCGATCGTTGCCGATACATGTATCGATCATGATCTTTTGTGTGCCGGAGCGCAGAACGAAAGCCTGAAACGAAATCTTCATCCGGCCATCCGGTGTTGCAAAATGAGGGAAAAGCCAGTCGTATTGCTTGGCGAGCTCTGGCGTCGCGCCCGGCATTAGTATTTCAAAGGGATCTTCGTGCGCGTTGACTTCCACGATCCGGACGACTTCGACGTCTCCGATTTTCCACTTTCTGATGTGTTCGACGGCCATTGCATCCCCCCGGTTATCAGCGGTCTCGCGTTAATTGAATTGGCGGAGGCGGCGTCCGCCCCAGAATCATATCCGCCGCCTTCTCCGCAACCATCACCACGGGCGCATTCGTATTTCCGCCCATAAGCCTCGGAAAGATCGACGCATCGGCGACCCGCAAACCTTCGACGCCCCGCACTTTGAGCTCGGGGGTGACGACTGCGGCTTCGTCAACACCCATGCGGCAGCTTCCGGCCGGATGAAAGACGGTTGCAGTGGTAGCGCGGAGATAGTCTGTTAACGCTTCGTCGCTTTCCACTTTTGGACCAGGCAGAAACTCGGTCCCCTTGTAGGGGACGAAAGCAGGCGCTGCGAGTATCCTGCGTGCCAGCTTCAGGCCGCGCACAAGTGGGTCAAAGTCTTCGGACGCGCTCAAAATATTCGGATCGATGATCGGCGCTGCATGTGGATCCGGACTTGACAGGGCGATACGGCCGCGGCTCTTGGGGTACAAGAGAACGACGCTGATGTTAAAGCCGTGCCCAAGCGGCAACGGGAACGTCGACTGATTGCGGCGCGCCGGCTGGAAGACGATTTGCGTGTCAGGGCGGTCAAGCCCGCTCGTCGTCTTCACGAACGCATGCGACTCGAAGACATTGCTGGCGAATGGGCCTTTGCGCATCAACAAATATTCGAAAACGTTCACGGCCCCGCGTGGGAGCGCTTTCAGCGAAATACCGTACGACGTGGGGTTCGAAGTGCGCATCAGCACTGCAGCCGCCACATGATCGTGATAGTTCGCGCCGACACCGGGCAGATTGTGTTGGACTGCAATTCCCATGGCCTGCAGCGCGGCGCCATCGCCGATGCCCGAGAGCAACAGCATCTGAGGGGATCCGATGCTGCCGCCCGACAAAACGACCTCGCGCCGCGCGCCAATAAGGCGGGTTTCGCCGCCCTGTTGAATCTCGACGCCAGTCGCACGCCGATTCTCGAGGACAACGCGGGTGACCAATGCCTCGGTCAATACTGAAAGATTCGGCCTGTTCATCGCGGGCTTGAGGAAGGCCGTCACTCCCGATTCGCGACGCCCGCCTTTAATCGTGCCCTGGCGTAGGCCATAACCCTCTGGATCGGGACTGTTGAAGTCAAGATTCTCGCGAAATTGCAACGATTTCATCGCATCGAGAAACGCGAAATTCAGCGCGTTGGGCCGCTTGATGCTGATGACATTCATCGGCCCGCTTTTTCCGTGATAAGGAGAGCCGTTGAATGCTTCGTTGTTCTCGGAGCGGACGAAATAGGGGAGCACCTCTTGATAGCTCCAGCCTTGGTTCCCCGCCGCCGCCCAATCGTCGTAGTCTCTCGGATTGCCGCGGATGTACACCATGCCGTTGATCGAGCTCGTGCCACCGAGCACTCGACCCCGGGGAATCGGAACCTTTCTTCCGTTGAGGCCTTGCTGCGGCGCTGACCAGTAGCCCCACACAATACTCGGCCTTGCCATCGCCGCGGCGACCAGGGCGGGCACGTGGATGAAAGGATTACGATCCTTGGGGCCGGCTTCGATGAGACACACGCGGTTCGCTTGATCTTCGGACAGCCGGTTGGCAAGCACGCAGCCCGCCGTCCCAGCTCCCACGATCACATAGTCGAACACGCGGTCGTTATCTTGGCTCGTCACGATTGCCCTGCTTCTTTGCGCGTCCTTTTTGAACGTATTTTTAAGGAATGTCAACAGATGCGTGCGTCCTGTCTGCCCCCTAATACCGTCGTTGATCGAATACGCTCGAATGGCATATAGTCAGCGCCGTTCGACAATCGGAACGAAGTCTCCGGAGGTGACATCATGGATCTCATTCGGGTTGAAGCGGAAGACAAAGTGGCGTTGAACGGGCTGCTATGGACGCCCCAGAAGCGCGGCAATTCGCTCGTGATCTTGGTGCCCGGCGCCACGACGGGCGCGGCACTCGTGCCCTCGCATGATTACTACCCGATGGCCAATGCGCTCACCGAAAAGGGCTACACATTCGTGATCGCCAATATGCGCGCCTCCTATAACTACCCTTATGCCGAGTACGCAGACGCGATAAAGGATATCGCTGCTTTCGTCGCCTACGCCAAGTCCGAGGGTTACGCGCGCATCGCGGTCCTCGGGATCAGTCTAGGCGGCCCCCGCATGGCGCAGTACATGGCTGAACGCAACGATCCCGCGGTTAAGGCTGTCGCCTTCATCGCCTCAATTCCTTCTCCTTATCTGGAGTTTCAAATCCGTTCGACCGAAGCGGACAAGAAACGCCTGGAGGACGTGCTCGAGCACGCGCGCTCGCTGGTCGCGCAAGGCAAAGGGCTGGAACCACTCGCGTTCGAGAACTGGTTCCCGGACGGGCGGTCTTTCATGGCAACCGCAAAATCCATGATTGGATTTTTCGGAGCGCCGAGCGATCGGAGCGCGCCAAGCTCGGTTGGATTCGGTCCGCAGATCAAGATTCCGGCTTTGGTGATCCACGGTGAAAAGGACGAGATTTCATTTCCGCCGAACGCTCAGGCGATTTACGACAGCCTCACGGCCTCGCCGCAGCGCGACCTAATCTGGGTGCCGGGTGCGAGCCACTATCTGTCGCCAGGCCCGATCGCCGAAGCCTATGCCACGAGGATCGCCGCGTGGCTGGTTAAAAACTTGCCGGTCGAGCCGCGCCAGGAATCGGCCTCCGCTAGATGAAGCGGAAGAAGTGAATCCGAGTGCCGATTCCAATTATTCCTTTCCGACGTGGACGAACACCGCGCCCAATAATACGACTGGGCCCTGCAACTGAATCGGTATAGTGTTCTCAAGAGGAGCAAGACGAAATGTCGAAGTTACGATGGACTGTGGTGATGCTCTCCGTTTTGTGGCTCATCCCTCCATCTGGCGTGACATGGGCAGTTAGCCAGAGTGGAACACAAGTGTCTCAAGGTTCGTCCGTTATCTCCTTAGTTCTGGCGGCAGTGAAAGACACTGTTAAGGTTGGTTCTCCCGTTCTGATGAAGGTCACCATGCGGAATAGATCGGGCCATCAGACGTTCTACTGGAGAGAGAACTCCGAGAGCCCCGGCAGTTTCGAATACAGGATTGACGTGTTGAATGACAAATCAAATGTGGCTCCGATGACCGAATTCGGGAGAGCTCTCAAGACTCGTGATGATCCGGCGTATTTGACGGCTGACACCATGCCTCCCCAGAGCAGTGGAGGTTGGCGCACCCTAAAGGCCGGCGAAGCGGTGGCGGAGGTAATCGACATTTCCAAGCTATACGATTTGAGTCATGCGGGGAAGTACAGTGTCAAGTTCCGGCGACTGGACGAAGAGAGCAAGACCTTTGCGGATTCGAATATCGTAACTGTGACCATAAATCCCTAGAGCCTTTCATTTTGAGGGCCCAGTAGAACATGTGAACACACGCACTGTTCCGGCGAGTATATGCTCTTCGCGTTCTGCGGCGGTCGGCACAACTGAACACAATCTAGGCGTTGAGAAAGCGCGGTAGTCAACGCAGCCGCGTAACGCTTTCGGCGAGAGGGAATTGAATGGTCGGGGCGAGTGGATTTGAACCACCGGCCTCCTGGTCCCGAACCAGGCGCTCTAGCCAGGCTGAGCCACGCCCCGACCGTCTACGTGATCGTACAACAGTCTACGTTGGATTCTTCCGAACGGCAACTTGCCGTATGCCTTTTTAATCTTTATTTTTGTTGGCAGACGGCTCCGCGCTAGTGCAAAATATTCTTAGCAGCGTGGCCCAATCGCCGTGTTGACACGTCACAGGAGGACGGATGCAGGATAAGCGAAACACCTCGATATCGATCTGTTCTGATTCAAGTTTCACCAGAAAGGCTTCGTTCTCGCGCGCGCGTTCTGTCGTTGTGACTTTCGCCGTGACGATCGCCCTCGCCCTGGTTGCGCTCGCCGCCAGCTCGCCGGCCAAGGCGGACGATGGCGCTACTGTGTTCAAGGCCAACTGCGCCGTCTGCCATGGCGCGGACGGCTCCGGAACTCCCACCGGAAAAAGCCTCAAAGCCCCCGACCTCCGTTCGGACGCCGTTCAGAAGCTGACCGACGCGCAGATCCAAGCCCAGATCGAGAACGGAAAAAACAACATGCCTCCGTTCAAGGGCACTCTGACCGACGCGCAGATCAAAGCGCTCGTCGCGTACGTGCATACCTTTAAGAAAAAATAGCGTCTCGCAGGACCACAATTTCGGCGCGAGCGGAGGACATTCGCTCGCGCTTTTTCTTTAGAGGGCACTCGCGCAAGCCAGCAATTCACGCGTTCCTTCCGCGAATTCGTTCGCAGCCGTCAGCAGGCTGATCACCAAATATCCGTTGTCTGCGAAATCGTAAAAGTGTCCTGGATGCACAAGGACGCCGCGCTCTTCCAGCATCCGGATCGCCAGCTCCTCATCCGATTGCACCGCCGGAACTCGCAGCACTGCGTACCATCCGCCTTCGACCTCGAGCCGCGAAACCGATCTCTGCCGCGCAAGCCGCCCATCGAGCTCCGCCAGATTCGTTTCCACGCGCGCCATGATCTGCTTCTGCATCGCGTGCCGCTGCGCGAGCAGCGCGGGCAGCGCGCGCTGCATCGGCGCGTTGAGCGACAGATACGTGTCGGCGATCACCTCGAGCCGCGCCATCGCCTCGCCGGTCTGCGCCGCCGGACCGCTCGCGGCGATCCACCCGAGCTTCATCTGCGGCAGCGCCGCGATCTTGCTCAGCCCGCTCAGCACAAACGTCAGCGCGGCGGCATTCGAGGCGAAGGTTCCGTGGCGTTTCTTATGCGTCGCCGCTGCCTTCATCTCGTAGTCCAGAAAAACCTCGTCCACAATCAGCGCCAGGCCGTGCTTTGCGCAAATCGCGTCGAGTCGTTCCGCTTCCTCGACCCCAACAAAATGTCCCGTCGGATTGTTCGGATGCACCACAACGATCGCCTTTGTTCGCGCGCCGAGTTCGTTTTGCAGGCTGTGAAAGTCGATCTGCCATCCGTGGTCGTAGATGATCTGTAAAGGCCGCAGCTTCACGTCCTGAATCGTGGCGAGAAAATCGAACAGCGGATAGCTCGGATGCGCGATCAGCACCTCGTCGCCTGGCTCGCAGAGCAGCCGAAAAAGGAACGAATACGCCTCGCTCGTCCCGGTCGTGAGGATCAGCTGGTCGGGATCGACTTCGAGTCCTTTGCCGGCGTAATAGCTGGCCACGGCCGCCCGCGCCGCCGGCATGCCTCTTGGTTCGGGCTCGTAGCGCAGGGAAGCCGGATCGCGGAGCGCGTCGAGGATCGCAGCTTCATCGTACTGAAATCCGCACGTGGTCGGATTCGACGCCGTGAGGTCGAGAATCGGCTTGCCCGCCTCGCGATGCCGCCGCAACGCGCGCGTGTACGCGTTTTCCTCAAGATCCCAATTCGTGCGCTTTGAAAACATGGCGTGAGTTACGAAGGGAGCCGCGCGGGACAGCATCACAATCACAGAATTCGTTCGTGCGCGTACCCTGCCGCATCGAGCGCCGCGGATAGCTCGGCGACATGCTCGGGGCCGCGTGTTTCCATCGTGATGTCAATCACCGTATCGCCGAGCAGCACGCCGTAGTACGCGCGATTGTACTGCGTCTCGACGATATTGGCCTTGTGCTCGGCGATCACGCCCGACAGGCGATGCAGCGCGCCCGGATGATCCGGCAGGTGGATGCGCAGGCGAATGAGCCGCCCATCCTTCACCAAGCCGCGCTCGATAATGCGAGAAAGCAGCGAAACATCGATATTGCCGCCGCCGACCAGCACGCCGACCTTCTTCCCGCGCGCGGAAATCTTGTGCTGGATCACAGCCGCGGTCGCCACCGCGCCGGCGCCTTCCGCGAGCGTCTTCTCCTTTTCGAGCAGCAGCAGGATTGCGTTCGCGATCTCTTCGTCGTCGACCGTGACGATCTCATCGACGTACTTCTTCACCAGCGGGTATGTGACCGAGCCCGCGCAGCGCACCGCGATGCCTTCCGCGATCGTCACCCGGGGCGGCAGCGTCACCGGCCCGCCGTGCTCAAGCGCCGCCTTCATCGAAGGCAGCTTCGACGTCTGCACGCCGACCACCTGAATCTTCGGCTTCATCTCCTTCACAGCGCAGGCGATGCCGCCGATCAGCCCGCCGCCGCCCACCGGAATCACGAGGACCTCGATGTCGGGCTGCTGTTCGAGCATCTCGATGCCGACCGTACCTTGCCCGGCGATCACGGCCTCGTCGTCGAAAGGATGAATGAAGGTGAGGCCGCCTTCGGCGCAGCGCCGCAGCGCTTCCTGGCAGGTTTCGTCGTAGTTCGTGCCCGCCAGAATCACTTCGCCGCCGAATTCGCGCGTCGCCGTCACTTTCACGATCGGCGTGGTCAGCGGCATGCAGATCTGCGCCGCGATCCCGCGCTTCGTCGCGTGGTAGGCCACCGCCTGCGCGTGGTTTCCGGCCGATGCTGCGATCACGCCGCGCCGCTTTTCGTCATCTGTCAGCAGCAGGATTCTGTTGAGGGCGCCGCGCTCCTTGTAGGAGCCGGTCATCTGCAGGTTTTCGAGCTTGAGATAGATGGAGTTGCCGGTCAGCTTCGAAAAAGTCTCCGAGCGCATAAACGGCGAAAGGAAAACGGAATCGCGGATGCGTTCGCGTGCCGCCTTGATTGTCTCGAGGGTCACCATGCCATGTGCGCCCCATTCGCAGGGCGCAATCTCCCATTGTATACGCAGCGCCCCGCCCTTGGCGCGCAAAATGCCGCTCCGTCGCCTTGAGGTTTAAATGTAGCGCCCGGCAACAGGGCTTCTTCCTCCGATCTTTGCCTTTGACCTTCCGGGTGCCCCATCCTCGGTTTGTGAGGGTGGGGCCTTTGCGCCCAACCAGAAGTCACACCTCAGTTCCCAAACACTGTCGCCCCACAAACTCTTCAGCCCCGGGGGCTGCCCATCTGGGCACCCAACCGCGTGACACGCGTCACAGCCACAGCCCCTGCCGCGGGGTACACAGGAGGCGACAGCAAGGAGCCGCAATGATCGGCATCTACTTTGCATCGAAGTTTGGACAAACAGCCCAGATCGCTCATTTTCTTGGCGAGTGGTTTACGGAGCATGGTGCGGACGTTCACGTCGCGGACCTTAGCCAAGGCACGCAAGGGCTGGTGGAGGTGCGCAATTTCGACGCGGTGCTACTGGGCGCGCCGATCTACCGCGGCCGGTATCCGAACGTTCTGCGAAGGTTCGTGAAGGAAAATCGAACCGAGCTGATGGCTGTCGGCTCGACCGGATTCTTCTCGGTCTGCCTTGCCGAAACCCCGGGAACCCAGGCGGCGCATCTCGAGTCGCTGCGGCCGGTCCGCGAATTTCTCGACGATCTTTCCTGGACACCCGAATGGATCGCCAGTTTCCCGGGCGCGCTGAACTACCGGGAGTACAACCCGCTGCTGCGCCGGATTATGAGGGTAATCTCTGAAAAAGAGGGCGGGCCCACCGACACGAGAAAGGATTTTGAGTTCACACGCTGGGACGAAGTCGAGCGCTTCGCACAGGATTTCCATGACGGCGCGGCGCAAAGCCCGTTCGCCGGGGAACTGGTTCCGCTGGCAACCCGGACCCTGAACAAGCTTGCGCCGGAGTTCGAACAGCGAATCGTGCAGCGGATTACGATCGAGGCCACGCCAGACGAAGTCCGCGACGCGCTCGAATGCCTCGAACCAGCCGACATGCCTTTGGCGGAATTTCTCGCGTCGATTCGCAACCTGGGCAGGCAAGTGGAAAAGCCGGCAAGTTTCCGCGAGGCCGCGATGGCTTTCGGCGCGCTCGAGATCGAGACGCGCCAGCCGCACGAACTGCTGGGAGCGCTCACGGGCCGGTTCTGGACGAGAGATTACGGCATCCACCGGATGAGGAGCGTGGAGGAGCTTCAGGCGTTCGAGAATCCGGCGTATACGAGGGCGTTCACAAATTTCTGGTTCGATGAGTTCAAGGATGGCAAGACGCTGGTGCGCACCGAAACGCGCATCCATTCGCTGGGGCCGGACGCTCGCGAGAATTTTGCGATGTACTGGGGCACGGTAGGCCTCGGCGTTCGCCTGTACATGAAAAGCATCCTGCGGGGAATCCGCAGGTCCGCCGCCCGCCGCCGCTGGCAACATCGCGCCATCGCCGCGTAAGGGAGCTTTCGATTTCGTAGCGAGTGGGTCGCCGTTTCCGCGACCCGGCATTTCACACGGGCTGTGGCCCGCCACCTTTTCCTTTGGTCGCGCGATGCAAGAGAAACAATCCGCCGCCTAGCAGCAGAATCGTGAGTGCGCCCGCGATCTGCAGCACGCGCGCGATCGTCGCCTCATATCGCCCCGTATCCGGATTGTACGTGCAGCAATAAAGCAGAATCTGATCGACCACCGAGCCGATCTTTTCCTTCGAGGATTGCACCAGCGCCAGCCGCAGAAATTGCGGATCGAACGTCACGCCGTAAAAATACTGCGCCACTTTGCCCTCAGGCGTGATCACGACGATCCCGGCCGTATGCACGTATTGGCCAGTGTGCGAATCGTAGGCGTAGTGAAAGCCGACGGCGTCGGTCAGCCGGTCGATCTGGTCTTTCTGCCCGGTGAGAAAATGCCACGAGCCAACGGCGTCCGGATGGCCGTACACCTGAACGTATTTGGCCTGCTCCCTTTTCGAGTCGGCGGGCGTGTCGCGCGGATCGAAGCTCACGGTGAGCGCGTCGAACTGATCCCCCAAATCAAAGCTGAGCTGCTTGAATGCCTTGGCGGCGCCGTCCATCACGAGCGTGCACAGCATGGGGCAGCGGTAATAAGCCAGAATTAAGACGACGGGTTTCTTGCCGAAGTAGGAACCTAGTTGAACCGTCTTTCCATCTTCATCCTGAAATGTTGCATCGAGCGGTATCTGCGATCCCAGGCGCTGCTCATAATTGATGCCTTTCAGAATGGGCGGCAGCACCGTCGATTTCGACGTGTACGGCGGAATCTCCGGAGCGTCAACTCCCCCAAGCGTCGACTGCGCCCTCAGCGTCGCTGGAGAGCATGCGCTCGCCGCGATCAAGCCCAGGATTGCCGCGCGAAGCAAGGATGGCCGCTTACAGCGGAGACGACCGAACGCAGGAACGATGTTCATAACCGTTCAGTCTAGCGCACACGAGCCCGCTGGTAGTGTCCTAATTTCAGATTAGAACCAATCCTGATTTTTTTGCAGGCCACCTTTGCGGATTTAGCACAGTGCTCGGGTGCCATGGCGTGTTCGGGGCACGGGCGTGTGCGGAACGTAAAGGCTGGCAGGCGTGGCACGTGGCACAGGCAATCCGGTCTGTGCGAGGCAGTGTAAATCTCGGCGATGCGAGTCGAGCGCTCGGGTTCTCAAGGCCATCGGTTTTGCAGCGATGGGTCGCCGGGTTTGCGACCCGGCGGTTTGCGGGTGGAAGCGTGAGCCTTTTTACCCTGAGCGAAGTCGAAGGGTAGGCTCTCGAAAAAGCGCTCAACGAAAATGGGGCTTCAGCCCTGGGCCGCTCGATCAGGCAGCGCGAAACGGCTTGCGCAGCCCCATTTGCTCGAGCAGCGGCAGCACATCTTTCGCGAAGCGCCGGACGCCGTCGATGTAATCGGGCCACGTCATGAGGACGCCGTCGATTCCGACGCGCGAAATCGCGGCAAGCTGCTGGGCAATGCTTTCCGCGCTGCCAATCATCGGGGACCCGGCGCCAACTGCCATGCGCCGGCGCATTCCGGCAAGCACGTCGGAATCCATCGGGATGTTATTTTCCTTGCTGATCGTGGCCATGATGCTGTCGAGCACTTCCTTATCCAGATACTCGACCGAGTAGCGATGCAGATAATCTTCCGCCTCTTTCTGCGTGCCGCGCTGCACGATGGCGACGTTGGTCCAAAGCTGAATCTCGCGGCCGAACTCATCGCGCGCCATCTTTTTGTACGCTTCCACCTGAGGCCGCCAGCCCTCGGGTGAATCTCCTTGCAGGCTGATCAGGCCGATCTGCGAGTTTTTTGCCGAGAAGCGCATGCCGACCGGCGAAAGCGCCGCGTTCATGATCGGGATGCCGCCCTTTTGCAGGGGCTGCGGCCGCGAGATCGCCTTTTTCATGTGGAAATTCTTGGACTCATAGTCGAATTCAGCGGGGCAGATCCAGAGCTTGCGCAAAATCTCCAGCCATTCCTCGAGGTAGACGTAACGCTGGTCGTGTTCGACCAGATCGATGCCAAACATGTCGAATTCGCGCCGGTTCCATCCGCCCACAACGTTCAGCGCGAAGCGCCCGCCCGATATCGCATCGATCGTCGACGATAATTTTGCTACTGCCAGCGGATGCATGGTGGGCGCGTGCGATGTCGCGAAGACGGCGGAATGCTTGGTTGCCTGCGCCATCGCCGCGGCCCACGCGAAAACGTCGAGCACGACGTTCGACGGGTGGTCGGGCTTCTCGTTGAGATAGCCCTTCCACCGCGCGATCGGAACCACGGCCTCGAGCCCGGCCGCGTCGGCAATCTGCGCTGCGGCCAGCGTGTTCGTCCAAGTCGGCTGCAGCAGCTCGGGGATGAACGTCATATTCGCAATCGTGTTCGTGCAAAACGTGCCGAGCTTCAGTTTGTTGTCGTTAAGAATCGGATTGCATGGTTGACTGGTCGCGTTGCCCATTCGCCGGATATCCTCGGATGTCTGAATTTCGAAACTGAGTTCCAATCACACGCGATTTGATTGGCTGAAAATTCTCCCACGCCACGCAGCGCGCCTCAAGACTGGCGACCAGGAGCGTCAAGTAAAGGTTTAAGTGTAGCGCCGAACGCGCTAAGTTGCATAAGTCGTCAAAAAGATGCCTTGCCGTCCATGTAAGGCCCGGTTAAGGCCCCCATAGCAGCAGTGTTGCTGCTGTACTTGGAGCAGAAAAGCAACCGCAATAATGCATCAGTTTACGATGGAAGTGAGTACTCGAAATGGTACGAATGCTTCCCACCTTCGATGATAATTTCGAGCACGCCCGCAAGCCCGGTGAGCTGCTCCGTCCCCGAATCCGGCACCACGCTGACGATCAACTGCGGCACGCCGCGATTCATCGTCCCGCTGTGCTGCAGGACGAAGCTCCCGCTGCGTCCCTTCAGCGTTCCGCTCACTTTTTCGATCGCCACGTAGCCGGCCGAGCCCTTCACGCCGCCCATCGCACTCAGCATCTGCCCCTTGCTCGTGCCCTCGAGATCGCCATGGAATTGCTTGTCGATCGACATTCGTCCGATCGACGCATCCGCGCTCGGATCATCGGCCGGAAGCAGCGCCATCTTCACCTCAAACGTCCCACGCGCGTGATTGGACACCACCGCCTCCGTCTGGAGTCCGAGTCTCATGCGAGCCGCGCGCGGGTCGATCGCGTCGGCGCGGCACAAAACTCTCGGCTAGTTGTCGGTCTTCGGTCCAGCGGTGGCACCCAGCGCGGGAAGCGTCGCGGCGTCCCAGTGCTCGTCGGCCTTGCCGTCCTTGATCCGCCACATGTCGAACCACGACGTCGTGTAAGTTTGCGACGGGTCGCGCGGATTCTTCAGCGTCCGCGCTGTCACGACGATCACGAGATCGCCATCTGCTACGACGGCAACCACCGGAGTCTTCATGTGTTCCGGAATCGGCGAGGGCTTGCGCGTGGCCTCGAAGAACGCCACCACCGGCGCGAGTCCGGATTTGACCATCGGATTGTGCTGGATGTAACGATCGGTGATCCACTTGCCGGCCTCATCCCAGTGATTCGCTTCGAGCAGATCGCGCTCGATGTGCAGCGCTACCTGCTTGTTGGCGTTCAGCTGCGGATTCGGGTCGGTGAAAAGGGATTCGGGGTCTGCGGCGGGCACGACGGGTTCCTGGGCCACTGCCGTCACGCACGCAAACAAAAGCACGAGTGAAGCGAGGGAAATCAGTCGCGTTTTCATGCGGAGTAAGTAACAACATCACAGACACTCTGTCAAGCGAGGCGAGCGCGGGGAAGTGAGCGGGTTATTCGAATGCGATGAGGACGATTTCGGGATTCGTGCCGAGGCGCATCGGCGGGCCCCACGTGCCGGCGCCGCACGACGTGTAAACCAGCAGATCGCCGAGCCGCTGCAGGCCGTAGACGAACGGCCCGTAGATGCGCGACGTGATCCACGTAAACGGGAAATACTGTCCGCCGTGCGTGTGCCCGGAAAGCTGCAAGCTGATTTTTTCTTCGGCCGCGACGGGCAGGTGGTGCGGCGCGTGCGTGAGAAGAATGCTCGCGACATCCGGATCGATTTCGGCTTGGCGCAAAATGGTGCGGTAATGCTCTGGCTGCACCGAGTCATGATGATGGACGCCGACGAGCTGCAGGCCATCGACCACAACCTTTTGGTTGTTGAGCACCCGCACGCCCGAGTGCTGCACGGCATCGAGATACTTCGAGTAGTCGCCAAACTCCTCGTGATTCCCGGCGATGAAATACGCCCCAAGCGGCGCCGCAATCTGATGCCATGGCGCGGCAAGTTCCGGCGCGTTTACGGCGGTGCCATCGTACAAATCGCCCGCGATGAGGACAACATCGGGCGCGAGGCGCGCGAGCATGCTGACTATCCGCTGCGCGAATCGGCGTCCCCGCACGTGGCCGAGGTGCGTGTCGGTGACGAGCGCCGCGACGCGCCCGCGCCATGGCGCAGGCAGATTCGGCAGCTTCACCGAAATCCGCGTCACCCGCGTGCGGGCCGAATTCAGCATGCCGTAAAGACCGGCGAGAATCGCGGCGCCGAAAAACACGGAAGCGATGTAAGGCTGCCCCCAGCCGAGGCGCAAGAGCCGCGCGGCTCCAAAGACGATCCAAGACGCGCACGCGGCAAGCACGAAAAAGCTGAAAAAGCCGAGCCAGACCGCCGCCGCGGTGTAATAGAGGCGGACAGGGAACTGCGGATACTTGCGCGCGAGCAGCGATGCCGTCAGAAACGTGATGGAAAGAATCGCCGCGGCGATCGCGAGCCACGAAATCCCTGGCGGATCGGGCGCCTGCCGGAAAGAGACCCAGGTTTCGTAGACGAACCAGTGCAAGCCGAAAAGCAGCGACTGAAACGTCGCCAGAAAAATCAAGATGCGCGTTCGCATTGTTAGAAGCCTAGCAAATTAGATGAGGAGCGGGGACCGTTCGACTCCGAAGAGTTGGTAAAAGGAAATCTTCATATCGCCCGGTCGCGGTCACTTTGGGTATACTCCACGCACAAAGGCAAGGGCAGACACGTATTTCCGGCACGGCCGTGCCGACTGGGGGGACGTCATGAAATCACTGCGAACGCTTGCGATTACTGTTGGGCTGTTTCTCGCCGCCAGCTTGATGGCGCAGGGCCAGGCACCGAAGCTACCGCCCGCGGACCCGAATGCTCCGCCTCCCTCGGTTCAGAACAACGCTGATCCTGGCTACGACGCCGCGCTCGCCGCCTGCAAGAATCCGCCGCCGAAACAGCGCGCGTTCCACTTCGGCGGACCCGGCCCGGCGCCTCGCGATACTCAGGTGACCGCCATTCCCGGCGTGATCGCGGCCGGCCAGCAATGGAAATTTCTCTGGCAGGACGCGGGCAACAATGGCGACGGCATCGTTGCTACGCGCGACGGCGGCCTGCTGATCGCGCAGAACGACAAGAGTGACGTCGTGAAGCTCGATAAAGACGGCAACGCCTCGGTCGCTTACACGGACACGCACACCGGCGGCGCCCTTTCCATCAACGCGAAGGGCGCTCTTTTCATCGACGAGCGGGGCTTGCATCCGGCCATCTGGGAGCTTGCACCCCACCATCAGCTTCTCGCGGACAAATATCAAGGCGACACGCTTGATTGCGTCCCCAGCGTCCTCAACGACCTGACGGCGGATCGCAAGGGCGGCGCTTACTTCAGCATGGGCGGCCTGTTTTACGCGAGCCCCAAGGGCGTGATCGCCCAGTACGGCGAAAATCTCCACACCAACGGCATCATCCTCAGCCCGGACGAGAAGCATCTTTACGTCACCAACGTCGGCACGGTGGTCGAGTTCGACGTGCAGCCCGACGGCTCGCTCACGAACCAGCGCGATTTCGCCAAGCTGCAAGACAAGACGGCTGGCGACGGCAGCGCCGTTGACGCCGAGGGGCGCGTTTACGTCAGCACCAACCCTGGCGTGCAGGTGATCGGCGCGGATGGCACATGGCTCGGCCTGATTCCCACGCCGCGCGACATCATCAGCATGTCCTTCGGAGGTCCTGGTAGGCATACGCTTTTCATCCTCGCTCGCGGCGCGGAGGATTCCACCGGCCAGCAGATCGCCAACGCCGCCCAGGTCTATTCGATCCAGATGATCGCGCGCGGCCCCTCCAGCCGCCCCAAATAGAGAAGCGCCGGTGCGGCCCGGTTCCCCCGCCGACGTTTCGGGGATTCGTTGTCTCTGTAACAAGCTCGGATTCAACGGAATCGTCGAACTAATCTATTGAGCACACGGCGGCTGCGTCTCGTCCCCGCAAGGCTCCGCTCCTTGCTACCCTTGATTATTAACTAGGCGAGTCCGAAACTATGGAAGAGCGATTTGCCGAAGGGGGAAATCCATGCGCGCGTTGAACCGATTTTCCATTGCGATCGTCCTGGCGGGCACTTTTACAGGCGCCGCTGCGGCGCAAACATCGACCGCCGACCGCAGACAGCCGCAGGCCGGCGCTTCCGCGGCGGGGCCGGTCGCCACGGTCGACCAGGCCATCGATCGCATCATCGCCCGCGAGCATGAAGAAGTGGCCGCGATCCGGGGCTACAGCCCGATCATCGAAACGTATGTGCAGGATATGAAGCCCGACCCGGAAATGGGCATTGTGCCCATGAAAGACCAGTATTTCCTGGGCCAGGCGCAGCTCTCGAGCGGAATCGCCGACGATTCGATGCTCGACAACAAGCACAAGGAAAAGAAAAAGAAGGGCCTGGCCGCGGCGTTCAATCCCTTTTCGCATCTGGAGGAATCTACCTCGAGCGGTTCCGATGATTTCCTGAAGATGGTTTACGTCGACCCGACTGATTTGGATCGCGAGCACTATGATTTCCGCTATGTCGGCCGGGAATTCCTCGGCGCGGTGCGCTGCGTCGTTTTCGACGTCACGCCGCTGCCCAAGACCGGCAAGAGCCGCTTCAACGGCCGCATCTGGGCCGAGGATCAGGGATTTACGATCGTCCGGTTCAACGGCATGTTTGAATCGGGGGATAACGAAGGCATCGGATTCAATCTGCACTTTGATAGCTGGCGCATGAATCTCCAGCCGGACCTCTGGTTGCCCGCGGCCATCTATAGCCAGGAATCGGAGCTCAAGACTGCTTCCGGTTCGGCCATCCGTTTCAAGGCACAGACGCGCTTGTGGGGCTACGACCTCGCGAGCCTGAATCGGCCGGTCGACTTCAATCAGACTGGGGTGAATCCATCGGCGTCGCTCGATAGCGGCGGCACTCCCCAGGATTATTCTCCGATCGAAGCCGAGCGGCAGTGGCAGGAGAAAGCCGAAAAGAACGTGGTCGATCGCCTCGAACGCATCGGATTGCTGGCGCCTCGGGGAGAAGTGGATAAAGTGCTTGAG
>JBAPOM010000270.1:0-3100 GCA_049279635.1 Candidatus Acidiferrales bacterium | reverse complement strand
AAATCGGCTCCATGCTGGGTTCCGGCGGAGTCGTGATCCTGGATGAAGATACCTGCATGGTCAAACTCGCGCATCGCATCATGAAGTTTTACGCGCACGAATCCTGCGGCTGGTGCATTCCCTGCCGCGAGGGCACGGCGTGGCTGCGCAAGCTGCTCGACCGCTTCCACGAGGGCGGCGGCCGCGCAGAGGACATTCCGCTGATCGACGAGCTCTCGAAAAACATGCTCGGGCGCACATTCTGCCCACTGGGCGATGCCGCAGCGCTGCCCACGATCAGCATCGTGAAAAAGTGGCGTAACGAATTCGAGGATCATCTGCAGGGGAAGTGCGCGTACAAAACCGCCGAAGCAATCGCGGCAGCGCATTAGGAAACGAATGGCGGATCAAAAACAGATCGCGTTCACGATCGACGGCCAGCAGGTCACCACGTCTCCGGGGACGCTCGTGATCGAAGCGGCGAAACGCCAGGGAATCGAAGTCCCGTCCTTTTGCTATTACCCGGGCCTTTCGCTGCAAGCCGCGTGCCGCATGTGCCTCGTCGAAGTCGAGAAAATGCCGAAGCTGCAGACCGCCTGCACGCTCGTCGCAACCGATGGCATGGTGGTGAAGACGACCACCGACCAGGTCCACAAAGCCCGCAAGGACATGATCGAGTTCCTGCTCTCGAATCATCCGCTCGATTGCCCCGTCTGCGACAAAGGCGGCGAGTGCGAACTGCAGGACATGACCTTCCGCTATGGCCTCGACAAAACGCGCTTCACCGAAGAGAAGCTGCACCATCCCGAGGAAAAGTGGTCGCCGCTGGTCTATTACGACGCGCCGCGCTGCATTCTCTGCTTCCGCTGCGTGCGCGTTTGCGATGAAGGCATGGACGTGAAAGCTCTCGGCGTCGGCTCGCGCGGCGTGTTGTCCGTGATCCTGCCGAATCAGCCGGGCGAGCTGGCCTGCGAAGAGTGCGGCATGTGCATCGACATCTGCCCCGTCGGCGCCCTCACCAGCGGCACCTATCGCTATCAGACGCGCCCGTGGGAAATGACGTACGTCGGCGAGCCCTGCGCGCACTGCTCGAACGGCTGCAAAACCACGCTGAGCGTCCGCAACAATGAAATTCTGCGCGCCAACAATCGCGATCATTCCGGCTTCAACGGCGAGTTCCTCTGCGCCAAGGGCCGCTTCGGCTTCGATTTCACGTCGAATCCCGAACGCATCCGCCAGCCGCTCGTCCGCCGCAATGGTTCGCTCGAGCCCGCGAGCTGGGAAGACGCGCTCGAAGAAGTCGCGCGCAGGCTGAAGCAGGCTCACGCGACGCACGGCCCTTCCGCGATCGGTGTGATCGGCTCGAATCACACCACCAACGAAGAAAATTACCTACTGAATCGCTTCGCCCGCGTCACGCTCGGCACCAACAACATCGACCATCACCGCACCGCGGACTACGCCGGCCTCGCCGCCGCTCTCGGCCCGAATGCGAAAGATTCTCTCGCCACGATGGTGGATATCTACAACGCAAGCGCAGTCCTGCTCGTCGGCAACGACGTCACGCAGCAGAATCCCCTCGTTGCCTGGCAGATTCGCGCCGGCGTCCGCCACCACGGCCTGAAGCTTTACGCGATTGATAGCCGACCGAGCAAAATTCATCGCCAGGCCAAGATTGCTGTCGCAGCCGGCGCGCGCGAGGCCGTTCGCTGGCTGGCAAGCGAACAAGGCCAGCTCGACGCGAAGACCACCGAAGGTCTCGTCCAATTGAAGGCGGCGCTCGAAGCGGAAAGCGATGTCGTCGTATTGTTCGGGGCGGAAATCCAGGGCGCGGCTATTCGCGATCTCGTCTCGCTCGGCGCGCGCTTCGGCGGCAAAACAAAATTCATGGCCCTCGGCGACTACTCGAATTCCCGTGGCGCCGCCGACATGGGCATTCTGCCCGATCGCTTGCCCGGATATGCGCATCTGTCGGATGCTTCTGAACGAGGCAAATTCAGCAGAATTTGGGGCGGTGAAATTTCGGAGCGGCCCGGTCTTTCCGCGCACGCCATGATCGAGGCGGCTCTTGCAGGCAACATCAAAGCTCTCTACGTCGTCGGCGCGAATCCGCTCAAGACGTTCGCGGTCGCTTCGCCCGATCTCCTGCCCGCCGGACAGGCGGGGATCGCCGGACTGGAACTGCTGGTCGTGCAGGACATGTTCCTCACGGAAACGGCGCTGCGCGCCGACGTCGTCCTGCCCGCCGCATCCACCTACGAAAAAGACGGCTCGCTCACCAATACGGCCGGCGAAGTTCAGCTGACCCATCGCGCGATCGATCCGCAGGGTCCGCGCAGCGATTTCGACCTGCTGCGCATTCTTTCGCACCAACTGGGAATGCTGGGCCTCGGCACGCCGATCCGCCTGCGCACTCCGGAAGCGGCGTTCGAGGAAATTCGGCAGTACGTGGCCGGCTACGATCTTTCGCTGCCGGCGCTGCTTGCCGGCGGCTCCGAATTGGCAACGCCAAGCTGCAAGTCCGTGGAATCGTCTTACGACGTGCCCCCGGGCGCGGTTTTCTCTTCACACGATTATCTCTTTACGAGCGGCACCCTGGGCCGCTACTGTTCCAGGCTCACTTCGACGAACGAGGCAAAAGAGACACCGTGGAGTTCATCTCCCAGCATCCAGTCTTGGTGGTATCGATAGTCAAGATTGCCGTCCTGCTGTTCATTGTCATGACGGCCTTGGCGTATCTTACCTGGCTCGAGCGCAAGGTCATTGCGCACATCCAGTCGCGTTGGGGTCCCTATTACGTCGGCGCGCACGGCTTGCTGCAGCCGCTGGCCGACGGCCTCAAGTTCCTTTTCAAGGAAGACGTCACGCCGCCGGTCTCGGACCGCCTCGTCTACACGCTCGCGCCGTTTCTCGCGCTTTCTCTTGCGCTCACCGCGCTCGCGTTGATTCCATTTGGCCCGCCGAGCGTCACGCTCCTCGGCCAGCCCGTCTTCGTCGTATCGAATATCGATATCGGCCTGCTCTTCCTTTTCGCGGTCACGTCGTTGGGCGTTTACGGGGTTGCTCTCGCGGGGTGGTCGTCCAACAGCAAATATCCCCTGATGGGCGGCCTGCGCAGCTC
>JBAPOM010000269.1:0-17246 GCA_049279635.1 Candidatus Acidiferrales bacterium | reverse complement strand
GTAGAAGAGCAAACTGCGCGAATAGTTCCAGTTGGCGTTGCTCTCGATTACCTCGGCGCCGATCGGAGTGACGAACTTGCCGACCGTGATCGTCAAGCCTTTGCCGATAGGTGCAAGGTAATCAGCGTACGCTTCCTTGACGTAGAAGTTGTCGGGGTAGTAAGGACTAGCAAACACGGTGTCGGACCCGTTCACGACTTTGGCGGCCTGGCCGTAACCGGCGGACACGTGGTATCCGAGCCTGCTTTCCGCGGAGGTCGCGTCAGCCGGTTTGTCCAAAATCAATTCGGCCATATTGAATGCGAACCCGTTGGTCGGCGCCTCGAAAGCACGCAGGCCACTCTGGTTGTTTTCGGGGTGGTTGTAGTCGTAGCCGTAATACACATCGCCGAATCCGCTGACGGTGACCGGTCCGAGCAGGCTCGAGAGACTAATCTTGTCCGCCGGGGCCGGTGAGGGCGCGCTTACGGGAGCGCTTGCGGGCTCCACGTACGCGGCCGTCCTCATGCTCGGAGTATCGCTATCCTTCAGGGACGTGATCTCCGCTTGCAACGCCTCGACTTCTTTTTCCAGATCCGCCAACCGCTGCTGCGTCTCTGAAGACGCGGACGAACTCGAAGCCGGCTGTGCGGGCGCCGGCGAGGCTGCAGCCGGCTGGGCCGCGGCCGATGAGGGTGTAGCAGGTGGATCATCTGCTGCCCTCGAAGCTGGCGCCCAGGCTACAAAGCTTACCGCTAACATGGCCGTGGCGAAGCTCGAAGCACACTTGTACGCACGTTTCATAAGCAAACCTTCCCTCCCTACCGCGCTATCTCGGTTTTCATGGATTCGCGACGGTGCCAAGCAAATTACAGACGCTTTGCTGAATGGTCAAACTCATTAAATCTATTGAAGGCATAAGGAAATAAACTGCGGCGCATTTATAAAATCCTTATGACCGCCCAGCAGCATTTTTCCTTTATTTTTTGCAGGTTCCGGACGAAGGGAACGGCGTCAGCGCTTCGCCACGAGCAGAAGAAGCCCGAAAACAATGATCGGGATCAGCACCAGCATGATGTAAAAGAGGATTCGCCGCACCCAGGGAGTGCGCCGCGTTTTCCAATTGTGAAGCTCGGGGCGCTCCGAGACCCCTACCTGGTCGAGGTGCTCGAGGTCGGAGGCCATTTCCCGGGCGTTGGGATAGCGATTCTTTGGGTCGCGCTCGATGGCGCGGTAAATCACCTCTTGCAACTGCGGCGAGATCGTGGGGTCGAGTTCGCGCGGCGGAATCGGATTGTTCAGGAGGCGGTCGTTCATGATGGCGAAGGGATTCGGGCCGTCAAACGGCGTTTTGGCGGTGAGCATTTCGTAGAGCATGACGCCCAGGGCGTAGATATCGCTTCGGCCGTCGCCGCGCTTACCCTTCACCTGCTCGGGCGAAATGTACTCGGGCGTGCCCATCACCTGAGAAAGCTTCGCGAACGTCAGGCGCCGCGCGCCTTCCTTGCCGGCGATGCCGAAATCAATAAGTTTGATGTTGTCGTCCTTGTCGACCATGATGTTTTCGGGTTTGAGGTCGCGGTGAACGACGCCGTGGTTGTGAATGTAGTCGAGCGCGCTTGCAATGTTAACGACGAGCCGCTTGGCCCGCTCCACCGGGAGCTTCTTCGCCTCGGACATGATCTGGCGAAGCAGGCGGCCGTCGACCCACTCCATCACCATGTACATGCGGCTGCGGTCTTCGTCGGCGTAGACCTTCATCACGCCCGGATGATCCAGGCTCGTGCCAATGTCCTGTTCACGCTTGAAGCGATCCCAGAGGACGGGCTCGGCTTCCATCTCGGGGTGGGGAATCTTGATGGCTACTTGGCGGCCGTCGCGGATGTCCGTTGCACGATAGATGGAGGCCATGCCGCTGCGAGCGACAAGGCCTTCGATTCGGTAGTGATCGAGTTTGTCGCCGGGGTGGACTGGAAACCTCGCGAGCAGGCGTCAGGCGAAGACCGGCGGCGTGTCAGGCTTAAGGGAGGCGATAGGGCCGTCCCCGGTACATCCCGACACGTTCGACGCCCCGGACGCGAATTATCTGCAGCGAGATATTATCACTACCGTCTCGCTGATTCGCAACATCCACGAGGCGCTGCGCCGCTTTAGATAAGTCGCCTCCATTGCCCGCAACGGCGGCCATCTCGGAGCCGGGGACGGAGCCGTGGAGCCCGTCGGAGCACAGGATAAGAACATCTCCGACGAGCACTTGATGCTCGGAGACATCCACGCTTACGGTGAGCGCTGAACCAAGGGAGCGGCTCAGGAAATGGCGAGTTTCCGCGCTACCTGCCTCGGCGGAAGAAATCAGGCCTAGCCGCGCGTGCTCGCTCGCCACGGTGTGGTCACGCGTGAGGAGCGTCGCCTGGCCCCGGCGGATCAGGTAACAGCGGGAATCGCCCACATGGGCCACAGTGACTCGATCGTGGCGCAGAGCGCAGGCGACAATCGTAGTGGCCATGCGAGAGCCTGCGGGATTGGCGTCGTGTCCGGCATCGATAACACGCACGTTGGCAGTGCGAACCAAGCCGGTTAGAAGCGCCGGATGCAGCTCCCCGGCGCTGGACTTGCGAAAACCCTCGAGAACGCTCTCGACGGCTGTCTTCGAAGCGACCTCGCCGAGATCGTGGCCGCCTACTCCGTCGGCAAGCACGAAAAAATAGCCGTGGCTGCGAGCTCGTTCCTCCGTAGCGGGCGCGACGTGGCCGAGGTAGTCCTCGTTCCCTTGCCGCACGCGCCCGAGATCCGAGAGTTCTGCGAACTCGACATCGATCATATCGCTTGGTCTCGTGACGTACCGCGCCGTCGCTGTGGCTGCAGCGGCGCCGGAAGACGACACGCTAAGACCTCTATACATTAGAACTCATCCCTCGCTTAAGAATAAAGAGCCTATCAAGGACAAAAGGGGCAGGCTTGCGCCTGCCCCTCTCGAGGTTTTCACCCGAGTTACGTGCGAGCTGTAACCAGAGTTGTCTTTCCCTTCTTTTTGCTTGCCATGGTGAAGTAGATGCCGCCGTAAATGGCCCAGACTGCGGCAATTCCCAAGGCAAAGTAGGGTTCCTTCCACGTGCCGTAACCCATGAAGGGTCCGATCAAGTAGAACGACATGCAGACCAGGTTCGCCAGCACTCCGAACCCCGGAATCAGCCAATGCCTGAGGAAGCTGAAGTTGGGGTGCTTGTGATAGGCGATCATGCAGATGAAGCAGCTCAAACCGTATAGCAGGAACGTGCCGAAGTTTGAGGCAAGCGTAACCGTTGTAAAGGAATTGGGCAACGCCGCCATTTTGTCGTGCGTGAGGTAACCGAAGCTCGACCAGAAGCCGTGAGGCAGAGCCGCGATCGCCGCATCGGTCGGTGCGCCTCCATCGCCAAAGAACATCAGCAGTCCGATGATGCCGAAGACGATGGTGACAGCAGCCAGCGTCCAGATGGCCTTGTGCGGGCTGAGGTTCTTCTCGTGCAGGATGCCGAAGTGTTCCGGCACTTCTTCGTCCTTCCCCATGGCGTAGGTGACGCGCGCGCCTGTATTGATGCAGGCGAGCGTGGTGCCGATGAGCGCGAGGAAGACCGTGACGGCTTCGATCAACATGAACGCGCGGCCGTGCCCCGCCCCGAAGACCGCGTCGCCGACCATGACCATCATGTCGGCAAGCGGCGCGCTCGAGCCGGAAGCGCTCTGCATGGTGTAGCCGCTACTTAAGGAATAGTTCATGGCGAAATACTCGAAGAGATAGCAGAAAGCTCCTTGGACAAGGAGCGAGGTAATCACCGCGATCGGCAGGTCTCGCTTCGGGTTCTTCGCCTCGCCGCCCAGCGAGGTACACGATTCGAAACCGACCAGAATCAGGATGGCGACGGTCGCCTGAACGAACATCCAGCCGAATTTATGGATGCCGATTACGGACTTGGCGCCGGGATGAGTCAGGAAGTTCCCGCTCGCATCGTTCCACGGATAGCTGACGTGGTACGGAACGGGCGTGCCACCGGCGTCCTTCTTGCACACCGGGGCCATGCTGGCGTCGCGGACGATATTGTTCTGCGCGTCCATCTGAAACTCGCAGCTATACGCGTCGCCTGATGTGGCGTCCCACTGGAAGGCGACGGTGCCCGGCGCGTGGTTCATCCGGTAGCCGATCGCCATCACGGCGAAGATGAGCAACGCCGTGATCTGGATCACGTTCATCGCCACGTTGACGCCCGTCGAAGCGGTGACGCCGCGGTGCGCGATGTAGCAAACGAGGAAGGTGAAAATGATCGCGATCAATACCATGAACGCGGGCCCAGGGTTGGAAGCGTTCATGAAATTCGGCCACAGAGTTCCGACGATGTACCCGACGAAAGCGCCGGTCGCCGCAACCATCACTCCGGGGTAGATCCAGTAGTAGAGGTGAGAGCCCCAGCCGACAATGAACTTCATCAGCCGCGCGTATTTCCAGGCCTTATCGTGGTTCAGAAACGCTTGCTCCGCGAAGTAGTACGAACTCCCTGTGCCCGGATAGAGCTTTGACAATTCTGCGTAAGATACGGCTGTAGCCAGACAAAGCAGCAAGGCGAAAACGATGCCGCTCCACATCGACGGAGAAGTGTTGCCTTCCGTCGCCTGTGCGTAAAAGGTGAGCCAAAGGAATGCACCGGGTGCGATCAGCGCCATGGCGTTAAACGTCAACCCGGTCACCCCTAAGGTAGTCTTCATCTCACCCGTTGTTTTTTCGGCCATGTAGACTCTCCTTTGAAGAGTGGGGACAACAGACTTGAGGGCCGGAGATTATACGGAAGTAAGGGATTCGTAAAATGCAACGTTTTGATGAGGGGGATAGATGTTTCAAATGGTGAAACGTCGAGGCATTCGAGTTCCGGTTTGGAACTGGCTTTGCGTGGCTGCGGAGGGCCGTGTCGTCCCGGCGCATCTCGCTTCGTTGCGGCAGCAGAGGCGCCGATCAACGGGAGCGATGCCCTTGCATCGTCGTGCCTCCCTGCTAGTATGTTCGAATGACTTTTCGCCGGAGATTTCCAGCTAGAAATGACTGAGAAGCGACAATTTAGGGCCATCAAAGGCACGCGCGACATCCTGCCGCCGGATTCGGCGCTGTGGAATTGGTTCGAGCGAATTGCGCGCGAGGTGTTCGAAACCTACAATTTCCGCGATATCCGTTTGCCGATTTTCGAAGAGACCGAGCTTTTCGCGAGATCCATCGGCGCCGATACTGACGTGGTGGGCAAGGAGATGTACACCTTCGAGGATCGCGGAAACATCAACGTTGGCTACCCGCAGACGGTCGAGGAAGTTATTACAGCAGACGCAGCGGTTCGCCAAGCCTGGCACGCCGGGCGCATTCCGCACACATACGAGAACGAGGTGACCATAATCCAATTGCATGAGGCATGCGAGGGTGTTGGCCAGGAAGGCGCGCCCGCCTTGCTCCGATTCGTCCATTACCTCCACTTGATCCGTCTGGGTGAGCATCTCACACTGCGGCCCGAGGCGACGGCGTGCGTTGCGCGCGCGTACATTGAGCATGGAATGCACACGCTGCCGGGAAACGTGAAACTGTACTACGTGGGGCCAATGTTTCGGCGCGAGCGGCCGCAGAAAGGGCGGTACCGGCAGTTCTATCAGGTGGGCGCGGAGGTGCTAGGGCAATCGGACGCACCCGCGATCGACGCAGAAGTTCTCGAGATGCTGCTGGTGCTGTTCCGCCGCGTGGGGCTGGCGAATACGAATCTCTACGTCAATTCGATCGGCTGCAAAGAGTGTCGGCCGAAATATGTCGAATTGCTGCGCGCGGAGCTGCAAAAAGTGAAAGAGAAGCTCGGGCCGGACAGCCAGCGCCGCATCGAGACGAACCCGCTGCGCGTCCTCGATTCGAAGCTGCCCGATGAGCAGCCCATTATCGAGACGCTGCCGCGCATCTCGGATCACTTGTGCGCGGATTGCCGCGAGCATTTCGCGAAGCTCAAAGATGAATTGAAGCTGCGCGGCATCGCCTACGAAGAAAACTGGCGCCTGGTTCGCGGCCTCGACTACTACACGCGCACCACATTCGAGGTGACCGCCGCGGGCCTCGGCTCGCAGAACGCAGTCTGCGGCGGCGGGCGCTACGATGGGCTGGTCGAATTGCTCGGCGGTCCTCCGACGAAGGGCATTGGTTTCGCGATTGGGACCGACCGCGCGATCCTCTCGATTCAGGAAGGCGGCAACTTGCCGAAGCTGCCGGGGTTGGCTGTGTACGTCGCATGGATGGGCGCGAAAACCTACGCGACGGCGGTCAGCATCGCTCGCAAGCTGCGCGAGTGCGGCTTGGCCGTCGAGCTGCCGCCCGAAGAGATGAAATTCAAGAAGTCGCTCGGCCTCGCCGATAAGCTCGGCGCGCGCTACGCCCTGATCATCGGCGAAGATGAGGTCGCGTCGGGCACGTACACGCTGAAACGGCTCGCAGATGCGGAACAGAAGAAGCTCAACGAGAACGATCTGCTCGAGTATCTAGAATCGGAGAGAAGAAGTGGCTAGCGGCGAGTGACTAGTGGCTAGAGGTCCTCGATGGCGCCCGACAGCACGAGAGTGACTCACTATAAGGAGCTCAAAATTTGGCAGAAAGGTATGAGTCTGGCCAAATCGGTATACCGACTGACCATGCGATTCCCGGCCGACGAGAGATTTGGCTTGAGCGCCCAGATGCGCCGCGCAGCCGTATCGGTGCCGTCCAACATTGCCGAAGGCCAGGCTCGGCATGGCACGCGCGAGTTCTTGCAGTTCCTATCGCATGCAAGCGGCTCGCTGGCCGAGCTGGAGACTCAGGTGTTATTGAGCATGGACCTGGGATATTGCAAGGAATCGGAAGTATCTTCAATTGCAAATGAAATTGGGGAACTGCAAAAAATGGTGGCGGCGATTCGGCGAAAGCTGGTGGTTGTCTAGCCACTAGCCACTCGTCACTAGCCACTGGCTGCTATGGAGGTAGCCTCATTGTTGGACTCACTGGGAAATTTGAAGCGCACACAATACTGCGGCTCATTGCGCGCTTCGGACGCGGACAAAGATGTCGTCCTCATGGGCTGGGTGCACCGGCGGCGCGACCTCGGACAGCTGATCTTCATCGACCTGCGCGACCGCGCGGGCATTGCGCAGATCGTCTTCAACAAGGAGCTGCACCCCGAGGCGCATGCCAAGGCCGAGGGCCTACGATCGGAGTTCGTGGTCGCTGTCGAGGGGCGCGTCCTGCGCAGGCAGAAATCGAATCCCGAAATCGCCACGGGCGAGGTCGAGGTGCTAGCCACGCGCCTGCACGTGTTGAACAACTCGAAGACGCCGCCGTTTGCGATCGAAGACGAAGTAACCGCGAGCGAAGAGACGCGGCTGCGCTACCGCTATCTCGATCTGCGCCGCCCGCGGCTGCACTCGAATATCGAGCTGCGGCACCGCATCGTCCTCGAAATCCGCAAATCGCTCGACGAGCAGGGCTTCTTCGAGATCGAGACGCCGATGCTCACGCGCTCGACGCCCGAAGGCGCGCGCGATTATCTCGTGCCGAGCCGCGTCCATCACGGGCAGTTTTACGCGTTGCCGCAGTCGCCGCAGATCTTCAAGCAGATCCTGATGATCTCCGGCATGGACCGCTACTATCAGATCGTCCGCTGTTTTCGCGACGAGGACCTTCGCGCCGACCGCCAGCCCGAATTCACGCAGCTTGACCTCGAGATGTCGTTTCCGCGCCAGCAGGATATTTTCGAGGCCATCGAGCGCGTGATGGAGCGGGCGTGCGCGGTCGTCGGCGTCGCGGCGAAAGGCCCGTTCCGCCACCTCGATTACAAGGACGCGATGCGCCGCTACGGCTCGGACAAGCCCGACCTGCGTTTCGGGATGGAACTGCACAACGTGACGCAGCATTTCGAGCCAGCGCGGGCCGTGCTGCATATCGAAGGCAACGTTCAGACGGTGGTTGCGCCCGGAGCGGCATCGTGGTCGCGCAAACAGCTCGACGAGCTTGCCGAATTCGCAAAAGGCTCGGGCGCGCGTGGCGTGTACACCGTGAAGGTGACGGCGGAGGGAATTTCGTCGCCGCTCGAGAAGAATCTCGGCGCCGAGGGGCTGAAGAAACTGGCGGCGGAATTGGGCGCGGCGCCGGGCGACTTGATCGTCGCCGTCGCAGCGAAGGAGCAGGTCGAGCATAGCGACACGTCGCTCGGCGTCGCCGGGCAGCTGCGCCTGCACCTCGGCGACAAGCTGAATCTGATCGATCGCAGCAAATGGGAGTTTCTGTGGATCACAGGTTTTGCCCTCTTCGAATGGAGCGACACCGACAAGCGTTGGGTGAGCGCGCAGCATCCGTTCACCGGAATCATCGAAGAGGATATCGAGAAGCTCGAAACCGCGCCGTGGGAGTGCCGTTCAAAGGGCTACGATCTTGTGCTAAATGGCAATGAGCTCGGATCGGGCAGCATTCGAATTCACCGGCAGGACGTGCAAGCGCGCCTCTTCAAGGCGCTCGGCCTTACGGACGAGCAGGCGCGGCACCGCTTCGGCTTCTTTCTCGATGCGCTCACCTACGGGACGCCGCCGCACGGTGGCATCGCGCTCGGCATCGACCGCATCGCCATGCTGCTGGCGCAGGAGAAATCGCTACGCGAAGTGATCGCCTTCCCGAAGACCGCCAAAGCCCAAGATCTGATGGCCGAGTCGCCGTCCGACGTTGATTCCGCGCAGCTCGATGAACTCGGCATCGCAATCAAGCCCACTGACAAATGAGATTTCCGTCGCCATTCAGACTTAGGTGTCCACGCTGTCGGCGAGTGTTTGCTAGGTCTCTTTCCGTCGTGCGCCTCGGCTCGGGAACACATACCTGCCTCTACTGTGGTCACACGTTCGCAGATGGCTCGATCGAATGGCCGACCGCTGCCTTAAGCATCAAGATCGACTACTTGCTTCCGCGGATTGTGCGTGTTTATTTGGTCGTGGGGTTTCTCGTCGAGACGCTGTTGGCCTTGAGCGCTTTGCCGTACTGGAATGATGTTAGGTTCCTCGAAATCTTTGGCGCGAGTTTGGTTCTGATGCCTTTGCTTATATATTGGGTGCGCTGCAGTTTTGAGATTCGGAGGTCGACCGCCCGCTATGAAATGCAGTTGCTGACAAGGGCGGGCTACGGCCCTGCAACAAGGGAAGTGGTGCGTCCCAGATGAGTCGCATACGCATACTGGCGGAAAATGTCGCGAACAAGATTGCGGCGGGCGAGGTGGTCGAGCGGCCGGCCTCTGTGGTGAAGGAGCTGCTCGAAAACGCGCTCGACGCCGGCGCTCGCTCGATCCGCATCGAGGTCGAATCGGGCGGCAAGCGGCTGATCCGCGTGATCGACGACGGCAGCGGCATGAACCACGACGACGCGCTGCTGGCCTTCGAGCGCCACGCGACGTCGAAGCTACGCACAGCGGACGACCTGCTCTCGATCGCGACGCTTGGCTTCCGCGGCGAGGCGCTGCCGTCGATTGCATCGATTGCGCGGCTGGTGCTCGAAACGCGCCTGGCCGAAGATAAACAGGGCACGCGCGTGGAATTTGCTGGCGGCAAGCTGATCGGCGTGAAACCGGCGGGCGTGCCGCCGGGAACGTCGATCGCCGTCGAGGACATCTTTTATTGCGTCCCCGCGCGGCGCAAATTCCTGAAATCGGAGACGACCGAGCTCGGCCACATCGCGTCGCTCGTCACGCACTACGCGCTAGCGCATCACGAGGTGCAATTCGTCCTGAAAACGCCGTCGCAGCTGATCCTCGATTGCGCGCCGGTGGAAAAGCTCGCGGATCGCGTCTATCAGATATTCGGCCGCCAGGCTCTCGAGGAACTGGTCGAGATTCCCGAGAATGAGGCGCCGGTGCGCTCCGCGATCACCGAGCCTGCGATCGGCGAAGACGAACAGGCGGCGATGCTGCGCGTGAGTGGATTCGCGTCGCGACCGGAAGTGCAGCGCACGAATCGCAATGGCATCTACATCTTCGTGAATCGCAGGCTCGTTCGCGACCGCGTGCTGCTGCATGCGATCGGAGAGGCCTACCGCAATATCATCCCGCCGGGCGTGTTTCCGGTGGTGCTGCTGTTTCTCGATCTGCCGTATCAGGAAGTCGACGTGAACGTGCATCCTGCGAAGATCGAGGTGCGCTTCCGCCATCCGCAGTTCGTTCACGATTTCACGCGCGACGCGCTGCGCCAGGCCCTTTCGATCGCGCGGCCGATTCCGGGATTTCCGGCTCGCGCCGCCGCTGCGGGTGCCGGAATGCCCGGTGAGGCAGGTGGCGCGGGCGTACCTGCGAATGGGCCGGGCAGTATGCGCGGTTACGCGCCCATGCCGGATGGGAGCACGTTTCCGGGACCGCCGCGAGCGGAAATTCCTGGCTCGCTCGGATCTTCGTTCGGCTCGGGGGCGGGTGTCACGGAAGATTTGGAACTGTCGGGCGCGCTCGATCGGCCAATGGCGCAGAGGCTGGGATTCGAATCCGGCGGCGCAATGAATTTCCCGATGCCGGCTGGAGCCGCGGGGGCAGATGCCGCGGCGGCCGTCGCAGCTGCCAGCGAGGGTCTGCCGGGGACGCTGCCGAGCGCCGAGGATATCGCCGATCTCAAGCCGCTGGGACAAGTCAATTCGAGCTTCATCGTGGCGGTGAACAGCGAAGGGTTGTGGATCGTCGATCAACACGTGGCGCACGAGCGCGTCCTTTTCGAGCAGCATTTGCGCGCGCGGCGCGAAGGCGATCTCGGCGGGCAGCGGTTGCTCGTGCCGATCGTGGTCGAGCTGAACCCGCGACAGCTTGCGACGTTCGAGCAGATTGGCGACGAGCTTCGCGCCAACGGATTCGAAGCGGACCAGATGGGTGGGCGCAGCGTCGCGATTCAGGCCGCGCCGGCGGGAATCGCCAGCAGCGACGCAGAAAAACTGCTGTTTGAAATCCTCGACGGCATCGCGCGCGAGAATCAGGCAATCTCGATCGATTCGCTGCAATCGAAAATCGCGGCTTCGACGTCGTGCCACGCGGCGATCAAAGTGAATACGCCGCTCGACAAAACGAAAATGGAATGGTTGCTCGGCGAGCTCGCGAAAACCGAATACCCGATGAGCTGCCCGCACGGCCGGCCCGTAGTTCTGCGGTATTCCGTGCGCGATATCGAGCGCGCATTCAAGCGAATCTGACGATGCGACGAGCATCGTCACCTGAAGGAGCGGAGCGACTGAAGGATATCTCTTCGCCTGCCGCAACATCGCTCGTCGAGGTAAGGATTGCCAGAACTCATCATCGCGATTGACGGGCCGGTGGGCTCGGGGAAGAGCACGCTTGCGCGCCGCGTGGCGGAACTGATGGGCTACGTCTATATCGATACGGGCGCGATGTACCGGTCGATCGCGCTGAAGGCGCTGCGGCGCGACGTCCCGCTCGAAGCCGCCGATCCGCTCACCGCGCTTGCCGCCGACACACGCATCGATTTGCGAGCGCAGGACGGAGGCCAGCAAGTGTTCCTCGACGGCGAAGATGTGACCTCGGCGATCCGCACCCCGGAAGTGGCGCAGGGGGCATCGAAAGTGGCGGTGGTGCCCGGCGTGCGCCGGGTGCTGGTGGCCGAGCAGCGCCGGGCCGGCGGGCGTGGCGGCGTGGTGATGGAAGGGCGCGACATCGGAACCGTGGTCTTCCCGGACGCGGAGCTGAAGATTTTCCTCACAGCGTCGCCCGAGGTCCGGGCCGAGCGGCGGTGGCGCGAGCATCAGCAGAAGGGCGACGCCATCGACCTCGCGCGTACGCTCGATGAAATCCGCGAGCGCGACCGCCGCGACCGCGAGCGCGAAGATTCGCCTCTGGTGCGCGCGAAAGACGCGGTCGTGGTGGACAGCACCGCGATGGAGCCCGAGGAAGTCGCGCGGCTCGTGGTGATGCTGGCGCGAGAGAACAAATCCGCAGCCCCTTCGACCCAGTAGCCGTTTTCGATGCAGTTTCTCGGGAGGAAGCATGAAGTTCTTATCCCTGATTGCCCTGATGCTTGCGATGTCTCTCGCCAGCCCTTCCCTTTTCGCGCAGGCTCCCGCCGCTGGAAATAATTCATCCGACGCCGCCACGCGCCGGCTGCGCGAATTCCTCGGGAAAGACTGGAAATACTGGATGCACGAGTATCCGGAATCCGCGACAGCGTACGGGTACCCGGGCGAAAACGCCCGCTGGTCGGACGATTCGCCCGCATCGATTGAGGCTCGCAACCGGCATCTCGAAAACGCGCTCAAGCAATTGAACGCGATCCCCCGCGCCGAACTTCCCGCAAGCGAGCAGCTGAATTACGACTTGTACGATGAGCTGCTGCAAACGGCGGTCGACGGCCTGCGTTTTCACGACGACGCCTTTCCGATCCCATCGGTATTTCCGGCGAATCTCTACGTTCCGATCACTCAGGTTGAAGGGCCGCTACAGGACATCCCGAACACCATCGACATGATGCCCGCCACGCGCTCGAGGGAGTACGAAGACATCCTCGCGCGGCTCAACGGCATTCCCAGCGTGATCGATCAGACGATCGACCTGATGAAGGACGGCATGGCGCACGGATGGACGCCGCCGAAGATCACGATGCGGGACGTGCCGAAGCAGGCCGAGAGCCAGATCGTGTCCGATCCGCTGGCAAGCCCGCTGCTGAGCGCGTTCAAGAACTATCCCGCGACATTCACGGCCGAGCAGAAGGCCGATTTCACGCGTCGCGCCCAGGCAGCATATGAGGAGAAGGTCGCGCCATCATTCCAGAAGCTCGCCGATTTCCTCACCAAGACGTACATCCTTGCCTGCCGCGATACGATCTCGATCAGCGACATCCCGGACGGCGCGGCTTACTACAAGTATCTCGTCCGCTGGCACACGACCACCGACATGACGCCCGAGCAGATTCACCAGATCGGCCTCGACCTGGTGAAGCAGACGCGCGCGCAGATGGACGAACTGATCAAGCAGACCGGATTCAAAGGGAGCTTTGCCGATTTCGTCAAGTTCATGAACACCGACCCGCGCTTCAAATTTTCGAGCAAAGACGACATGCTGCTCCATTATCGCGCCACTGCCAAGCGCGCCGATCCAGAGCTCGAGCACCTTTTCGGCAAGCTCCCTCGGCTGCCCTACGGCGTGCGCGCCGTGCCGGACGCCGTGGCGCCTTCGCAGACAGAGGCCTATTACGAGCAGGGGGCGCCGGACGCCGGGCGACCCGGCTATCTCTACGTGGATACGTACGACCTGCCGTCGCGCCCCACGTGGGACGTGGAAGATCTCGTGTTGCACGAGGGCGTGCCCGGGCATCACCTGCAGATTTCACTCGCGCAGGAAATGCAGGGCGTTCCGGAATTCCGGAAGCAGATCGGATATACGGCCTTCATCGAAGGCTGGGCGCTCTATTCGGAGACGCTCGGGCCTGAGCTGGGTTTCTACACCGATCCGTATCAGAAGTTCGGATTCCTGAGCGCGGTGATGTGGCGCGCGGTGAGGCTGGTGGTTGATACCGGCATTCACTCGATGGGCTGGAGCCGCGATCAAGCGATTCAGTATTTCGAAGAGACGACCGGGCAGCCCCACCTGAATTCAGTGGTCGAGATCGACCGCTACATCGTCTGGCCGGGGCAGGCGCTCGGCTACATGATCGGCCGGCTGGAAATTCAGAAGGTGCGCCAACAGGCCGAGCAAGCGCTCGGCGACCAGTTCGACGTTCGCGCCTTCCACGATGCGATCGTCGATCAGGGCGCCATGCCGATGGACATGCTCGAATCGCGCGCGAAGGCGTGGATCGCGGAGCAGAAAGCGAAGCATCCTGCGCGCTGATCTGACGAAGACGCCGGGGCAGGGAAGCTGGAAGGCTCCGAGCCGCGGGCGGCTACGCGGGAACTATGCCGGGCTGGACATCGACGCGAGGAATTCTCCGTTCGTCTTCGTCTTCGAGAGGCGGCCCAGCAAGAGCTCCATCGCTTCAACGGTCGAGAGCGGGCTCAGCACCTTGCGCAGCACCCAGATGCGATTCAGCTCGTCGGCCGGCAGGAGCAGTTCGTCCTTGCGCGTTCCGGAGCGATTGATATCGATCGTCGGGAATACGCGCTTATCGACGAGGCGCCGGTCGAGGTTGATTTCCATGTTGCCGGTGCCCTTGAATTCCTCGAAGATCACGTCGTCCATGCGGCTGCCGGTATCGATCAGCGCGGTGGCCATGATCGTGAGCGATCCGCCCTCTTCGACATTTCGCGCCGCGGCGAAAAAGCGGCGCGGGCGCTGCAAAGCGTTGGCGTCGATACCGCCGGAGAGCACTTTGCCCGAAGGCGGCGTGACGGCGTTGTAGGCGCGGCCGAGACGCGTGAGCGAGTCGAGCAGGATCACCACGTCGCGCTTGTGTTCCACGAGGCGCTTGGCCTTTTCGAGCACCATTTCGGCCACTTGAATGTGGCGCTGCGGCGGCTCATCGAAGGTCGAGCTGATCACTTCGCCCTTCACCGTGCGCTGCATGTCGGTGACTTCTTCCGGCCGCTCATCGATCAGCAGCACGATCAGCGCGATTTCGGGATGATTCGCGGTGATCGAATTGGCGATGGACTGCAGCATCATGGTCTTGCCGGTGCGCGGCGGCGCGACGATCAATCCGCGCTGTCCTTTGCCGACGGGGCAGAGCATGTCCAGCACGCGTCCCGTGAGATTTTCCTTGGTCGTCTCGAGGCGAATGCGCTCCTGCGGATAGAGCGGCGTCAGGTTGTCGAAGAAAATCTTGTTGCGCGCGACTTCGGGGTCTTCAAAATTGACGGCTTCGACTTTGATCAGCGCGAAGTAGCGCTCGCCGTCTTTCGGCGGGCGGACTTGCCCCGAGACGGTGTCGCCGGTGCGCAAGTCGAATTTCCGAATCTGCGACGGCGAGACGTAGATGTCGTCCGGGCCCGGGAGATAGTTGTACTCGGGCGCGCGGAGGAATCCGAAGCCGTCCGGCAGGCATTCGAGAACGCCCTCGGAGAAAATGAGGCCGTTCTTTTCCGTCTGGGCGCGAAGAATCTGGAAAATCAGCTCCTGCTTACGCATGCCGGAGGAGCCGGGAATGTTGAGCTCCTTGGCAATCTTGGCCAGATCGGTGATGTTCTTGTCTTTCAGTTCTGCGAGGCTAACACTCATCAGTTCTTTCCTTCTTCAAGCCTGGTTTTCAGGCGCGATTGTGATTGTTTGCGATCGATCCGGGGCGGGCGCGTTCGATTGAGGCACTCAATCCCAGATTTCAAATACGGGCTAAGTTACAGAAAGTTTTCAGACTCCGGTCGCGGGCCGAATCTGCCGACCAGGACGCCTAAGGCCGAGCGAGACTTTGGGGTGACCGCAGCGGTTCAATTGGTCAATTCGTTGTCCTGCGCGACATCCGCGCCGAACTTGGGCTCGACTTCGGCTACCGGCGGGTGCCCGGGAACCGGGAGAGGCTTTTCGAGCGCGTACTGCAAAACTTCGTCCATGGACTCGACGAAATGAAGGGCCATCTCCGCCTGGATTTCGGGCGGAATATCCGCCAGATCCTTCTCGTTGTCTTTCGGGAGAATCACGGTGCGCAGGCCAAGGCGGTGCGCGGCCAGGAGCTTTTCCTTCACGCCGCCGATCGGCAACACTCTGCCGCGCAGCGTGATCTCGCCGGTCATGGCGATGTCGCAGCGCACGGGAATCCGCGTGAGCGCGCTGACGATCGAAGTGCAGAGCGTGATGCCCGCCGAGGGGCCGTCCTTCGGGATGGCGCCTTCGGGGACATGCACGTGAATATCGACGTGGCGATAGAAATCTTTCGGCAAGCCGAAGAGATGGCTGCGCGAGCGCACGTAGCTCATGCCCGCCTGCGCCGACTCCTGCATCACATCGCCGAGCTTTCCGGTGAGCGTGAGGCGGCCTTTGCCTTCCATCAGCGTGGCTTCCGTTGAAAGCACCTGTCCGCCAACTTCGGTCCAGGCGAGCCCGGTCGTGTGGCCGATCTCGTTTTTCTTTTCGGCGAAGAAATCGCGGTATTTGAGGACGCCGAGATAGTCGTTCACGTTCTCGGGCGTGACGCCGGCGGCGAAAGTCTTGCCATTTTCGACGACCTTGCGCGCAACCTTGCGGCAAATGTTGGCGATTTCGCGATCCAGATTGCGAACGCCCGCTTCGTGCGTGTAGTGGCGGATGATGTGCGTCACGGCCTCATCGGTGAAAGTGACGTTTTCCTTGCTCAAGCCGGTCGCTTCGCGTTGGCGGGGAACCAGGTAACGCTGCGCGATCTGATACTTTTCCTGCTCGGTATAACCGGGCAGGCGCAGGACTTCCATGCGGTCCTGCAGGGGCTGCGGAATCGTGTGCAGCACGTTGGCCGTACAGATGAACATGACTTTCGACAAATCGTATTCGACGTCGAGGTAGTGGTCCGTGAACGCATGGTTCAGTTCCGGATCGAGCACTTCCATCAACGCCGCCGACGGATCGCCGCGGAAGTCCATCGACATCTTGTCGACTTCGTCGAGGACGAACACCGGGTTGATCGTGCCGGCCTTGCGCATCATCTGAATGATCTGGCCGGGCAGGGCGCCGATATAAGTGCGGCGATGGCCGCGGACTTCAGCCTCGTCGCGCACGCCGCCCAAAGATACGCGGACGAATTTGCGTCCCGTGGCGCGCCCAATCGACATCGCAAGCGAAGTCTTGCCGACTCCCGGAGGCCCGAGGAAGCAGAGAATCGAACCTTTCGGATTTTTCACGAGTTGGCGAACGGCGAGATATTCGAGGATGCGCTCTTTGATCTTCTCGAGCCCGTAATGATCTTCGGAGAGAATCTCCTCGGCACGCTTGATATCGCGGATTTCCTTCGAGCGCTTCTTCCATGGCACGGCGAGCAGCCAGTCGAGGTAGTTGCGCGAGACGGTGGACTCGGCCGACATCGGCGGCATCATTTCGAGCCGCTTCAGCTCCTGTTGAGCCTTTTCCATCGGCCCTTCGGGCATGCCGGAAGTTTCGATCTTCTTCTTGAGCTGTTCGATTTCGTTGGCTTCGCCGCGCCCGAGCTCTTTCTGGATCGCCTTGAGCTTCTCGTTGAGGTAATACTCTTTCTGGGCGCGCTCCATCTGCCGCTTCACGCGGGAATTGATGTTGCGGTCGACGTTGAGCTTCTCCAGTTCGCTATCGAGGATCTCGGCGACGCGATTCAAGCGCTCCAGCACGTCGAAGTTTTCGAGCAGTTCTTGCTTGTCT
>JBAPOM010000268.1:0-2783 GCA_049279635.1 Candidatus Acidiferrales bacterium | reverse complement strand
CCACGGTGCCGGTGGGGATGCTGCGCAGCGGCAGCGCGTTACCCGGCTTGATGTCGGATCCCGGGCCACTTTCCACCCGGTCACCCACCGACAGGCCGGCCGGGCAGATGATGTACCGCTTCTCGCCGTCCGCGTAGTGCAGCAGCGCGATCCGCGACGACCGGTTCGGATCGTATTCGATGGCCGCCACCTTCGCCGGGACGCCAGTCTTCTCGCGGCGGAAATCGATCGTGCGGTACCTCTTGGCGTGCCCGCCGCCGCGGTGCCACGACGTAACCTCGCCGTGCGAGTTGCGTCCGCCCGTCCGTTTCTTCGATTCGCTCAGCGACTTTTCCGGCGTTTCCTTGGTGATCTCGCTCTTGTCGAGCATCGTCAGGAAGCGTCGCGACGGCGTGTAAGGTCTAAATGTTTTCAGTGCCATTCTTGCCTCTTGCGTACTGCCTCTTACTGGAAACGAAAGCTACAGATTTTCCGCGTACTCGATCATCTTTTCGCCCGGTGCCAGCCGGACGTACGCCTTCTTCCAATCGCTGCGAAAGCCTTCGGCGCGTCCCCGGCGGCGAAACTTGCCGTGATAGATCGCCGTGCGCACGTGGTCGACCTTCACCTTGAATACGCGCTGCACCGCTTCCTTGATTTCGGTCTTGGTCGCATCCTTCACGACCTCGAAGACCACGGTGTGCTGCGTCTCCTTCACGCCGAGTCCCTTTTCGGTGATGATCGGGCGCCGGATGATCTGATAAACCCTCGCCGTCGCCGCTGTGGTTGCCATTGCCATGGGCTATTCCTTTTTCGCCTTCGGCTTCTTCGCCGCGGTCGGCTTTTTCGCTGCTTTGGGCGCTGCCTTCTTCGCAGCCGATTTCGCAGGCGCAGCTTTGGCCTTCGGGGCGCTCGCTTCCTTCTTGGCCGGCGCGGCCTCCACAACCTCTTCCGTCGCCGCTTCAGCCGACTTCGTCGCCGAAAGCGCGCGGCTCAATCGCAGTGCCGCCTCGCGCGACAGCATCAGCCGGTCGTGCCGCATCAGGTCGTACGTCACGAGCGCCGTCGCCGGCACCAGCGTCACACCTTCGATATTCCGGCTGGCGCGTTCGAGATTCACGTTTTCGCCCGTCTCGACCAGCAGGATCGTGCGCGTTTCCTTGTCGAGCTTCGAAAGCGTTTCGCGGAACGGCTTCGTCTTGTGCGATTCGAGCTTCCAGCCTTCGACGACCGTCAGCTTCTGCTCGGCGAGTTTGGACGAAAGCGCCGAACGCAGCGCGCCCAGAATCATCTTCTTCGGCAACGCGTAGTCGTATTTTCGCGGAACGGGCCCGTGCACCGTGCCGCCGTGACGCCAGAGTGGCGAGCGGATCGACCCGATGCGCGCGCGGCCCGTGCCCTTCTGCCGCCACAGCTTGCGCCCCGCGCCGCTTACTTCGCTCTTGTCTTTCGTCTTGTGCGTTCCGGCGCGCTTGCCTGCCAGGTGGTGCCGCACCGATTCGTGCAGCAGGTTTTTGTTCACCTGCGCTCCAAACACGTCGTCCGCCAGCTCAACCTGGCCGACCGTCTTGCCTTCCAGATTCATCACGTCCACAACAGGCATCGTCGTCTCTCGCTCTTGTGACTCGTTTACTTTGCTCGGCTACTTCGCGGCCGCTCGGCTCTTGCCGACCGTCTTCGCCTTGCGAATCAGAATGTACGCCCCTGCCGGGCCCGGCACCGCGCCGCGCACCAGCAGCAGATTCTCGTCCGTATCGATCTTCACCACGCGCAGGTTCTTCGACGTCTTCCGCTCGTTCCCCATGTGTCCCGGGAAATGTTGTCCCAGCCACACGCGCGACGGAAACGAGCTCGCGCCGATGCCGCCGGGCGCGCGGTGGAACATCGACCCATGGCTTGCGTCGCCGCCGCGGTAGTGCCAGCGCTTCACGCCGCCCTGAAATCCCTTGCCCTTGCTCACGCCGCTTACGTCGACGTACTCGCCGACCTTGAATCCATCCACGAGCACGCGGTCGCCCGGCTTCGTCTCTTCCTTTGAATCCTCGAGCCGAATCTCGCCGAGATACCGCATTGGCGCGACGTTGGCCTTCTTGAAGTGCCCAGTCATCGCCTTGTTCACCCGCTGCGGCTTGATGAATTCCACCAGCCCGAGCTGGACGGCTTCGTAGCCGTGCTTGTCCTTCGTCTTGCGGTCGACCACCACGCACGGGCCCGCCTGCAGCACCGTGCACGGTACCGCCGTGCCATCGTCGGCGAAGACTTGCGTCATCCCCAGCTTGATTCCGAGTATGCCGTTGACTCCCATTTCGCTCGCTCTTTCCTTCTCGCTTCTTGCCGCCGCTACTTTGTGGCGTGTTCGCGGCCGAAGGCCTTGATCTCGACATCCACGCCCGGCGGCAGATCGAGTTTCATCAACGCATCGACCGTGTCCGGAGTCGGCTCCAAAATATCGATCAGCCGCTTGTGCGTGCGCATCTCAAACTGCTCGCGCGATTTCTTGTCGACGTGCGGCGACCGCAGCACCGTCCAGCGGTTGATTACCGTGGGCAGCGGAATCGGTCCGGCCACGTCCGCGCCCGTGCGTTTCGCCGTGTCGACAATTTCTTTCGTCGATTGATCGAGAATGCGGTGATCGTACGCCTTCAAACGAATCCGAATTTTTTCTCCGTTAGGCATGGTCTACTCGATGATCTCCGTCACGGCTCCCGCGCCCACCGTGTGGCCGCCTTCGCGGATCGCGAATCGCAGCCCCTTCTCGAGCGCCACCGGCGTGATCAAACTGATCTCCGCGCTCACGTTGTCTC
>JBAPOM010000267.1:0-11301 GCA_049279635.1 Candidatus Acidiferrales bacterium | reverse complement strand
CATAACAGCGGCCGCACACTCCGCGCCGGGATTCGCAGGTGAGCACCGAGCGAATCTTCACGCGCTCAATGCCGGCGGCTTGGATGGCGTTCGCCAGCTCTTCCGTGATCTCCTGATTGATCTCGACGATCACGTTGCCTTCGTAGTCCTTGATCTTCTCGAGCGAGACGCGGCCCACAACGCGGTCGCGCAACGGCTCGACCTCGACGCCGGCTTCGAGAATCGGCTCGACGAAAATTCCATCGGCGGTGCCGCAGTCGAATTCGTTGATGATCACGTCTTGCGCCACGTCCACCAGACGCCGCGTCAGATAGCCCGAATCGGCGGTCTTGAGCGCGGTATCGGCCAGACCCTTGCGGGCGCCGTGCGTCGAGATGAAGTACTGCAACACGGTCAGTCCTTCGCGGAAGTTCGACGTAATCGGCGTCTCGATGACTTCTCCCGAGGGCTTGGCCATCAATCCGCGCATTCCGGAAAGCTGCCGGATCTGCTGCTTCGAACCTCGAGCGCCGGAATCGGCCATGACGTAGATCGGGTTGATCACGCCCTGCTTGTCCTGCTCCTCAAGAGTCTTGAACATCTCGTCCGCAACCTTTTCCGTGACGTCCGACCAGATCGCGATGACCTTGTTGTAGCGTTCGCCGTTGGTGATCGCGCCGTCGAGATATTGCTGCTGCACCTTGACGACCTCATGCTCGGCGTTGTCCACAAGCTTGAACTTCACGCTCGGGATGACCATGTCGCTGATGCCGATCGAGACCCCGGCCTTCGTCGCGTAGAGGAAGCCGAGTTCCTTCAGCTTGTCCAGCGCCACCACCGTCTTCTCGAGGCCGAAGCGCAGGTAGCAATACTGCACCAGTGCCTGCACGCCCTTCTTCTTCAGCAAGCCGTTGATGAAAGGCATGTCCGAGGGCAGGTGATCGTTGAAGATCACGCGGCCCACGGTTGTGTGCAGGAACTGCTTGTGCAGCTGAATCGGCTCGGTGTGCGACACGTCCTGATCGTCGTACGCGTTCGTCAGGTCGATCACTTCGCCCGTGTAGCGCATGCGGATCGGCGTCAGCAGCTCGACTTCGCCCGCTTCGAGCGCCATGATCACTTCCTCGGTCGATCCGAACGCGCGGCCTTCGCCCTTCGCCTGCGGCTTGGCCTTCGTCATGTAGTAGATGCCGAGCACCATGTCCTGCGTCGGCACCGCCAGCGGATAGCCGTTGGCCGGCGACAGGATGTTGTGCGAGCTGAGCATCAGCACCGAAGCTTCCACTTGCGCCTCGGGCGATAGCGGAATGTGCACCGCCATCTGGTCGCCGTCGAAATCCGCGTTGAACGCGGTGCACACAAGCGGATGGATGCGGATCGCCTTGCCTTCGACGAGCGTCGGCTCGAACGCCTGGATGCCGAGCCGGTGCAGCGTCGGAGCGCGGTTCAGCAGCACGGGATGCTCGCGGATCACGTCCTCGAGAATGTCCCACACGATCGATTCCTGCGCCTCGACCAGTTCCTTCGCCTGCTTGATCGTGGTGCAGTGCCCCGCCGCTTCGAGCTTGTGATAGATGAACGGCTTGAAGAGCTCGAGCGCCATCTTCTTCGGCAGGCCGCACTGGTGAAGCTTCAGTTCCGGCCCGACGACGATTACCGAGCGTCCCGAGTAGTCCACGCGCTTGCCCAGCAGGTTCTGGCGGAAGCGCCCCTGCTTGCCCTTGAGCGTGTCCGAAAGCGACTTGAGCGGGCGGTTGTTCGTCCCGCGCAGCACTCGCCCGCGACGGCCATTGTCAAACAGCGCATCGACCGCTTCCTGCAGCATGCGCTTCTCGTTGCGGACGATCACGTCCGGCGCGTGCAGCTCCATCAGCTTCTTCAGCCGGTTGTTCCGGTTGATCACGCGGCGATAGAGATCGTTCAGGTCGGACGTTGCGAAGCGGCCGCCGTCCAGTGGCACCAACGGACGCAGCTCCGGCGGCAGCACCGGGATCACGTCGAGAATCATCCACTCGGGCTTGTTGCCGCTCTTGCGGAATGCTTCGAGCACCTTCAGGCGCTTCGCGTACTTGATCCGCTTTTGCAGGCTCGGATCGATTTTCATCTTCTCGCGAAGTTCCGAAGACAGCTTTTCGACGTCGACGCGGCGCAGCAACTCCTTGATCGCCTCAGCGCCCATCCCCGCCGTGAACTTGCCGGGGAAATCCCGCTGCATCTCGCGGAACTTTTCCTCGGGCAGGATGTCCTTTTCCTTCAGTCCCGGCGCTTCGCCCGGATCGACGCACACGAACGTCTCGAAGTAGAGAATGTGCTCGAGATCGCGCATCGTGATATCCAGCAAGTAGCCGATGCGGCTCGGCAGGCCCTTGAAGAACCACACGTGCGAACAGGGCGACGCCAGTTCGATGTGCCCCAGGCGCTCGCGGCGCACCTTGCTGAGCGTCACTTCGACGCCGCACTTGTCGCAGATCACGCCGCGGTGCTTCATGCGCTTGTACTTGCCGCAGAGGCACTCCCAGTCCGTCACCGGCCCGAAAATCTTCGCGCAGAACAGGCCATCGCGTTCCGGCTTGAACGTGCGGTAGTTGATCGTTTCAGGTTTTGTTACTTCTCCGTGCGACCACGACCGGATCTTCTCCGGACTCGCCAAACTGATGCGAATCGAATCGAAATCCGCGATCTGGCTGGCACGGTCATAAGGGCTTGATCGATACAAGGTATGATCCTCCCGTCCCGGCTCCGCCGGGACCGAAAACCTACTTTCAAGAATATCGGTCGCGCCCGGAATTTTCTCCGGGCGCGAAATTTAGTCGGCCGCTTCCGCCTTCTCCATCTGCGGCTTTTGGCGCTTCATGAGCTCGACGTCGAGACACAGCGACTGCAGCTCGCGCACGAGAACGTTGAACGATTCGGGCACTCCGGGTTCGATTCCCGGCTCGCCTTTCACGATCGCCTCGTAAATCTTCGCGCGGCCGTAGACGTCGTCCGATTTCGCCGTCAGCAGTTCCTGCAGGATGTGCGCGGCGCCGTAAGCCTCGAGCGCCCACACTTCCATTTCTCCGAAGCGCTGTCCGCCGAACTGCGCCTTGCCGCCCAGCGGTTGCTGCGTGATCAGCGAGTACGGGCCGATCGAGCGTGCGTGAATCTTGTCATCGACCAGGTGAGAGAGCTTGAGCATGTAGATGTAGCCCACGGTCACGTTCTGTGCGAACTCGTCGCCGGTCATGCCGTCGAAAAGCGTGATCTTCCCGCTCTCCGGCAGCTCGGTGAATCGCAGCAAGTGCCGGATGTCGTTTTCCCGGGCGCCGTCGAAGACGGGCGTCGCAAACGGCACACCGTCGCGGAAATTCTCCGCCACGTCGAGCAGCGCTTCGTCGTCCAGATCGGCGAGCGTCTTCCACACCGCGGTTGGACCGAACGCGTCCTTGAACCATTTCCGGACCACATCGGCGCGAGCCTCTTCGTCCAGCATTTTGCCGATCCGCACGCCCAGCTCCTTCGAAGCCCAGCCCAGATGCGTTTCGAGAATCTGGCCCACGTTCATGCGCGAAGGAACGCCCAGCGGATTAAGGACGATCTCGACCGGCGTGCCGTCCGGCATGTACGGCATGTCTTCCGCCGGAACGATCCGCGCGATCACGCCCTTGTTTCCGTGGCGGCCGGCCATCTTGTCGCCCACGGAAAGCTTGCGCTTCATCGCGATGTAGACCTTCACAAGTTTGATCACGCCCGGAGGCAGCTCGTCGCCCTTCTTCAGCTTCGAGATGCGCTCGTCGGTGATCTTCCGCAGCACGTCAATCTGCCGCGAAGTCATTTCCTCCACTTCGTCGATCTTCTCGATGAGCAGCGGGTCCTTGTCGTTCAGGCGTAGCCGCTTCAGGTTGCGCGTTGAAATTTTCTCGAGGATGTCGCGTGTCAGCTCCGTCCCCTTGGTCAGCAGGCGCTTGTTCGTGCGCTCGTCGTGCAGGTCGGCCACGAGCTTCTGTCCGCCGAGCAGGTCGTTCAGGCGCTTCAGCCGCTCGTCGGTCAAAATCCGGATTTCGTCGGCGAGGTTCTTTTCGAGCTTCGCCACGTGCGCCGCTTCGATCGCCTTGTGACGCTCGTCCTTCTCCGCGCCCTTGCGGCAGAAGATCTTCACGTCGACGATCGTTCCCTCGATGCCCGGCGGGCAGTAGAGCGAAGCGTCGCGAACGTCTCCGGCCTTTTCGCCGAAGATCGCGCGCAGCAGCTTCTCTTCCGGTGTCAGCGTGGTTTCGCCCTTCGGCGTCACCTTGCCGACCAGGATGTCGCCCGGCCTTACGGTCGCGCCGATGCGGATCACGCCGCTTTCATCGAGGTTCCGCAGGAAGCTCTCGTTGATGTTGGGAATGTCGCGCGTGATTTCCTCGGGACCCAGCTTCGTGTCCCGCGCCTCGATTTCGTACTCCTCGATGTGAATCGAAGTGTAGTAATCCTCCTGCACCAGCTTTTCGCTGACGAGAATCGCGTCCTCGAAGTTGTACCCGCGCCATGGCACGAACGCCACGAGCACGTTTCGTCCGAGCGCCAGTTCTCCGCGCTCGGTGCACGGCCCGTCCGCCAGCACCTGCCCCTGCTTCACGCGGTCTCCCGCGCGAACCAGCGGCTTCTGGCTGATGCACGTGTTCTGGTTGGACCGCTTGAACTTCGTTAGCAGGTAGATGTCGGACCCCACTTCGCGGCTCAGCACGCCCGATTGATCCGACTCCACGCGCACGATCACGCGCTCGGAATCCACCTGATCGACGATCCCGTCGCGCCGGCACACGATAACCGCGCCCGAATCCCGCGCGGTGACTCGCTCCATGCCCCTTCCGACCAGCGGCGCCTCGCCCTTGATCAGCGGCACGGCTTGCCTCTGCATGTTCGAGCCCATCAACGCGCGGTTCGCGTCGTCGTTTTCGAGGAACGGAATCAGGCTCGCCGCCACCGACACAAGCTGCTTCGGCGAAACGTCGATGTAATCCACCTCGTCGCGGCTCTTCAGGACGAAGTTGCCCGCTTGCCGGCAGTTCACCAATTCGGTCGTGATCTTTCCGCGGTCGTCGAGCGACGCGTTCGCCTGCGCCACCACGTAGCGGTCCTCTTCCCACGCCGAGAGGTAGAAACAGTGCGGCTCGACCACAATACGCCGCCGCTTCAGCTCCTCGTTCGTGGTTTCCACCTTCTCGCGTTCGACAACTTCGCCCGCCTTGAATTCGCTGTCGCCCGAGTTCACGATCTGCACGAAATCGATCACGCGCCCGCCCTTCACTTTGCGGTAGGGCGACTCGATGAACCCGAATTCGTTGATGCGTGCATAGCTCGAAAGCGAGCTGATCAGTCCGATGTTCGGGCCTTCCGGCGTCTCGATCGGGCAGATGCGGCCGTAGTGGGTCGGATGGACGTCGCGCACTTCGAATCCGGCGCGCTCGCGCGAAAGGCCGCCGGGACCCAGCGCCGAAAGCCGCCGCTTGTGCGTGATCTCGCTCAACGGGTTCGTCTGATCCATGAACTGCGACAGTTGCGAGCTGCCGAAGAACTCGCGGATCGCCGCCATTACCGGCTTCGCGTTCACGAGGTCGTGCGGCATCGCCGTCGACATTTCCTGATACACGGACATCTTTTCCTTGATCGCGCGTTCCATGCGGACCAGGCCGATGCGGAACTGGTTCTCGAGCAGCTCGCCCACCGCGCGGACGCGCCGGTTGCCGAGATGGTCGATGTCGTCCACCGTGCCGATATTCTTGCGCAGCTTCAGCAGGTACTTGATCGCTCCGACGAAATCGCCCGGGTCCAGAGTCCGCTTGTCGAGCGGCGTCTCGATGCCCAGCTTGATGTTGAACTTCAGCCGGCCCACCTTGCTGAAATCGTACTTGCGCGGATCGAAGAACATCCCGTTGAAAAGCGCGGTCGCGGTTTCAAGCGTCGGCGGATCGCCGGGACGCAGCTTCCGGTAAATCTCGATCAACGCTTCCTTGGGTGTGTGAATCGTGTCCTTGTCGAGCGTGCGCGACACGATGATGCCCACGTCGTCGCGCTCCGGGAAGCACACGTCCACTTCGTTGATTCCCGCTTCCGCGATCGTGGCCCAGATTTCCGCCGTCAGCGGCTTGTTCGCTTCGAGCAGCACTTCGCCCGTCTGCCGGTTCACGAGCTCGCCGACCGTCAACGCTCCCTCGAGATCGGCCCCGCCCGCCTCCACCTGCGTCACGCGCGCCTTCACCATCTCCTTGTACAGCGGATCGGTGATGCGCTTGTGCGCGCCAACCAGCACTTCCCCGGTCTTCGGGTGCTTGATCTCGCGCGTCAGCTTGCGGTCGATCAGGCCTTCGGAAACGTTCCAGTAAAGGTTGCCGTCGCGCAGCGAAATCCGTTCCACCTGGTAGAACGTGCGCAGGATGTCCTCATTCGACTTCATCCCCAGCGCGCGCAGGAAAATCGACCCGAGGAACTTCCGCTTGCGGTCGATGCGGACGTACAGAATGTTCTTCGTGTCGTACTCGAATTCCACCCACGAGCCGCGGTACGGGATGATCTTGCCGAGGAAGTAGCTGCGGTTGTTGGCCGTTTCGTAAAACACGCCCGGCGACCGGTGCAGCTGGCTCACGATCACGCGCTCGGTTCCGTTGATGATGAACGTGCCGTTCTCCGTCATCAGCGGGATGTCGCCGAAGAAGACTTCCTGTTCCTTGATGTCGCGGATCGACTTCGCGCCCGTGTCCGGATCCTTGTCGTAAATCGTGAGGCGGATCGTCACCTTGAGTGGCGCGGAGTACGTCATCCCGCGTTCCTGGCATTCGTTCACGTCGTACTTCAGTTGCAACGTGACCGGGTCGCCGCACTTGTTGCAGAAAGTCGGCGTGTTCTTGTTGAACGTGCCGCACTTCGCGCACAGCACGTCGCCGGTCTTGTACGGGTTCGTTACCACCGACGCGCCGCAGTTCCGGCAGGTGGCGCGCAAGTGGTGCAGGCCGCGCAGGTGGCCGCACTTGCACTCCCAGTTTCCGATTGCGTAGTCGACAAAATCTAGCTGCGATAGCCCGCGGAAATCCTGAATCGGAAACACCGATGTGAAAACGGACTGCAGCCCTGCATCCTCCCGCTCGCTCGGCAGCAGATCCATCTGCAGGAAGCGCTGGTAGGACTTCTTCTGAACGTCGATCAAGTTCGGAATCTGGACGGTCGTCTTGATTTTGGCGAAGTCCAGCCGTTCTCGCTCGCGAACCACGCGATTACCATTACGATGGGTCATAGACAATTCCCTTCAGAATGACGCCGATAGCGGCAGCGCAGGCGTAGGCCTGCCCTGCCGGTCCGGGAAGGACGTGTTTTGATGTTCTGTGTTCCAAGGAGCCCTTGCCCGCCGCAGCGGGCGAATTCCTTTGCAGCCCGGCACTTTGGCCGTTCAGGGCTGCCACTACTTGATCTCGACCTTGGCTCCGACGTCTTCGAACTTCTTCTTGATTGTGGCGGCCTCGTCCTTGTTAATGCCCTCTTTCACCGTCTTCGGGGCGCCATCAACCAGGTCCTTGGCTTCTTTCAAGCCCAGGCTGGTGACTTCACGGACTGCCTTGATCACGTTGATCTTGTTCGCGCCAACTTCGGTGAGGACGACGGCAAACTCCGTCTTTTCCTCAGCAGGTGCTGCGCCCGCGCCCGCCGCTCCACCCGCAACCATCACAGGAGCCGCCGCAGCCGCCGACACGCCGAAGGCCTCTTCCATCTTCTTCACGAGATCGGAAGCCTCGAGCAGCGTCAGCCCCTTGATCTCTTCCAGTATTGTCTCCACTTTGCTAGCCATTGCCGTTTTCTCTCCTCCTCAAGAAATGAAAATCTGATTGCAAAATTCCGTCGAGCGACTCGTTACGGCTGAACCGCTTCCGGCGCCGGCGCGCTTTCGCCACCGCCTCCGAATTTGTTGGCTTTCACCGCTTCGCTCGTCACCACCGCCAGATTGCGCGGCAGTGCTGCCATTGCGGTCGCGATGCGCTGTGCGGGCGCGTTCAGCAGGAACATGATCTTGCTGATCAGCTCTTCCTTGCTCGGCAGCAGCGCGAGTTGCCCGATCTCTTGAATCGAAATGACGCGGCCCTCGACCCATCCCGCGCGGAACTGAAACGCAGGAACATCCTTCGCCACCTTCGTCAGAATCTTTGCGAGCGACACAGGATCGGTCGCCGTGTACGCGATCGAATTCGTGCCCTTCAGATCCTTCAGCAGCCTTTCGGTCGGCGTGCCTGCCGCAGCGCGCTCCGCCACCGTGTTCTTCACCACTTCGTAGTGGCCGCCCGCCGCCTCAACCGCCCGCCGCAATTGCGTGTCCTGCTCGACCGTGATCCCCTGAAACGTCGTAAGAATTACAGTCGAAACGTTCGCGAGCTGGCTGCGAAGCTGCTCCGCCTTTTCGATCTTCTCGGCTTTCTTCTTCATGATGCCGAACTCCTCCGGTTCCGACTTCCGTTACGCCGCCACCGCCGTGGCCGTTTCCGCTTCCGCGTGATCGATCAAAATTCCCGGGCCCATCGTCGACGTCAGCGTTATCTTCTTGATGAACTTTCCCTTCGCTGCCGCCGGCTTGGCCTTCACCACCGCTCCAAGCAGTGCATGCGCGTTTTCCGCCAGGTTTTTTGCGGGAAAACTGATCTTCCCGATCGGCGAATGGATCAGGCCCGTCTTGTCGAGGCGAAACTCCACCTTTCCGGCCTTGATCTCTTTCACCGCGCGCGCCACGTCAAAAGTCACCGTCCCCGTTTTCGGGTTCGGCATCAGCCCGCGCGGGCCAAGTACTTTGCCCAATCGCCCCGCGGACTTCATCATGTCCGGCGTCGCGATCACCGCTTCGTAATCCGTCCAGCCTTCGGTGATCTTCTGGACCATGTCGTCGCCGCCGACGAAATCAGCGCCCGCTTCCTGCGCCTCGCGCACCTTTTCGCCGCTGGCGATCACTAGCACGCGCTTCGATTTCCCGAGGCCGTGCGGCAGCACCACGGTGCCGCGCACCATCTGGTCCGATTGCTTCGGATCGACGCCGAGGTTCAGGACCAACTCGACCGTTTCGTCGAATTTCACGAAGTGCGCCTTCCGAAGCACTTCCGCCGCCTCTTCCAGCCCATACGGACGCGCCTCAACCAGTTTCCGGGCGCGATCGATATTCTTCCCGCCTACTTTTGCGCTGCGGCCCATCGATTCTCTCCCTACCCCTGTCCTACTCTGTTACTTCGATGCCCATGTTGCGGGCGGTTCCCATCACCGACCGCACCGCCGATTCGAGCTTCAGCGTGTTCAAGTCGGGCAGTTTCATCTTGGCGATCTCTTCCACCTGCTTGCGCGTCACCTTCGCCACCTTGTTGCGATTCGGTTCGGGCGAACCCTTCACGATTCCCGCCGCGCGTTTCAGAAGTTCCGAGGCCGGCGGCGTCTTCAAGATAAATGTGAACGTCCGGTCGGTATAGATCGTCACCAGCACCGGAAAGATCATCCCGTCCGGCTCTTTCGCCGTCTTCGCATTGAACTGCTTGCAGAAATCCATGATGTTCACGCCGTGCGGGCCAAGCGCCGTGCCCACGGGCGGCGCCGGCGTCGCTTTGGCGGCCGGCAATTGCAGCTTCACCGTCGATTGAACTTTCTTTGCCATATCAGTGCTTCCCTCGCCCCAAGCCGCGCGTTACGCGACTTTTTCAACCTGCGCAAAATCCAGTTCCACTGGCGTCGACCGGCCGAAAATCGTCACCGAAACCTTCAGCGTGCTCCGGTCCGAATTCACTTCCTCGACCACGCCTGTGAAATTCGCAAACGGACCTTCGCCGATCCGCACCTTCTCGCCGCGCTCAAACGACAGCTTCGGCTTGGGCTTTTCCGCCGTCGTCGTCGCCCGGTTCAAAATGTTCTGCACTTCCTCTTCGCTCAGCGGCGACGGCATCTGCCCCGAGCCCACAAAGCCCGTCACCTTCGGCGTCGACCGCACCACGTGCCACGTGTAATCATCCATATCCATTTCGACCAGCACGTAGCCCGGATAGCACATCCGCGGCGAAATCACTTTCTTGCCGCCGCGCACCTCCACCACCGACTCCGTCGGAATGATGATCTGGCCGATTTTGTCCGTCAGCCCGAATGCGGCCACGCGGCCCTCGAGGCTTTCCTTCACCTTCTTCTCAAACCCCGAGTATGTGTGGACGATGTACCACTGTTTCGACATCCCGCTTCCTTCTTGTTCAGTGTGAGGCAAGGTGGAATAACCAGTTTGCTGCGCGCGTTAGAATCGTGTCCGTCAAAGCAAAAAACACCGCGAAGAAAGCCACCGTCACGACCACTACCATCGTCGTCGAAATCACGTCCGCACGCGACGGCCAGTTCACCTGCTTCATCTCGACGCGCACTTCGTGAATGTAATTTTGAAGCCGCTTCGGATAGCTGCCCAGCTTCTGGGCCGGCTCCATCAGCGAAAACCCGCTTACGCCGTGGGACTCTTCTTCTCGATTTCGTCGTATCGCGTCGGCCATTTGCCGCCTATTCTCGTCCTGCCAATTTCAGCTAACTGCCCGCCAGCCCCGCTGCCCAAAATCTGGCAGGGGAGGAGGGATTCGAACCCCCACATCCGGTTTTGGAGACCGGCGGTCTACCGTTGAACCTACTCCCCTTTACCCTGAGAACCGCCTCGGCGGTTCGAAGGGTTTACCCTGTCACCGCCCCCATTGCCACCCTTCGACCGCTTCGGAGTCTCAGGGCAAGCCGGCGGTCCTATTTCGGTTGCAACAGCCCCAACTTCTTGTTTCGGCTCCAGCCCTTAATCTCTTTCTCGCGCTTGCGGGCCGCATCGCAAGAGGCGCAACGCTCGCTCCAGACCAGACTCACGGGTCTGCGCTTTGCCGTGAACGCCGGACCCACTCCCCAATTATGTCGCTACACCCGCTCGTTCACATCCGTTGCGATGCCTACGTACAGCGATCCGTCGCGGCATCGCACCATGTAACAGAACCATATCTCGCCGGCTACCATCCGGGGCGCCTCGCTCGTTTCAGGCCCCTATCCGGCGCGTTGCCTATTTGACCTCTTTGTGCGCGGTGTGCTTCCGGCACGTGTTGCAGAATTTCTGCAACTCCAGACGGTCCGGATGCTTCTTCCGGTTCTTCGTGGTTGTGTAGTTGCGGTTTTTGCAATCGTTGCACTGCAGTGTGATGATTTCGCGCATAGTCGTCTACTCGATGATCTCCGTCACGGCTCCCGCGCCCACCGTGTGGCCGCCTTCGCGGATCGCGAATCGCAGCCCCTTCTCGAGCGCCACCGGCGTGATCAAACTGATCTCCGCGCTCACGTTGTCTC
>JBAPOM010000266.1:0-2909 GCA_049279635.1 Candidatus Acidiferrales bacterium | reverse complement strand
CAGCGTGGCCGTGCTCATTAAATTCTCCCGTCCGCCGCGAGGATCTCTTCGATCTTGCGCTCGATCTCGGACTGTTTGAAGGGCTTGCCCTGAATCTTGTCGAAGCCCTGCGCGTCGACGAGATATTTCGCGCGCAGGAGCATCAGGAGCTGCCCCATGTTCATTTCCGGAACGAGAACCCGGTCGTAGCGCCCGAGAAGCTCGCCGAGATTCTTCGGCAGCGGATTCAGATAGCGCAGATGGACGTGGCCGATGCGGCGTCCTTTTTCGCGCTGCGCCCTCACTGCAGCGGTGATCGGGCCGTGCGTCGAGCCCCATCCAACGATCAGCAGATCGCCCGAGGGGTCGCCCGCAGCGACGGCGTCGGGAACGTCCTGCACGATGCCGGCTACTTTTGCGGCGCGCAGGCGAACCATGCGTTCGTGGTTGAGCGGCTCGTAGTTGACGTTGCCGGTGACGTCCTGCTTTTCGATGCCGCCGATGCGGTGCTCGAGTCCGGGCGTGCCGGGAATCGCCCAGGGACGCGCGAGCGTCTGGGGATCGCGGCGATACGGGTGGAAGTCCGTTGGATTCGTCTCGAAGTGCACGGGGATTTCCGGGAGCTCCGCGAGCGACGGAATGTGCCACGGCTCGGCGCCATTCGCGAGGTAGCCGTCGGAAAGAATGATAACGGGCACCATGTACTTGATCGCGATGCGGCTGGCCTCGAGCGCGATCCAGAAGCAGTCGCCGGGCGTGGCGGGAGCGAGAACCGGAATCGGCGCTTCGGAATTTCTGCCGAAGAGCGCCTGCAGCAGGTCGGCCTGCTCGGTTTTCGTCGGGAGGCCGGTAGACGGGCCGCCGCGCTGAACGTCGCAGATCACGAGCGGCAATTCGACCGCGACGGCGAGGCCGAGCGCTTCGGTCTTGAGCGCCATGCCGGGGCCGGAGGTCGTGGTGAGTCCGAGCGCGCCGCCGTAGGCCGCGCCGATCGCCGAAGTGATGGCGGAGATTTCATCCTCGGCCTGGAACGTGATGACGCCGAAATCCTTGTAGGCGGAAAGCTCGTGCAAAATGTCCGAAGCGGGCGTGATCGGATACGAGCCGAGGAAAAGTGGAAGCCCCGCTTTCTGCGACGCTGCGACGAACCCCATCGCAAGAGCGGCATTTCCGCTGATGTTGCGATATACGCCGGGAGCGAGCTTTGCGGGCGGAATCTCGTAGGTGACCTGAAACGCTTCGGTGGCCTCGCAATAGCTGTAGCCCGCCTGCATCGCGGTGCGATTGGCGTTGACGAGCGCGGGCTTGGATTTGAATTTGTCCTCGATCCAGCGGAGCGTCGTATCCATCGAGCGGTTGTAGAGCCAGTAGCACATCCCGAGCGCGAAAAAATTCTTGCAGCGATCGACGCTCTTGGCGTCGAGGCCGAGATCTTTCAGCGCGGCGCGCGTAAGCTTGGTGAGTTCGACGGGAAAGAGGCGATAGCCGTCGAGCGAATGATCCTCCAGCGGGCTCACGGTCATGTGTGCCTTGCGCAGGTCCGTTTCGCCGAAGTCGTCGACGTTGACGATGAGGATGCCGTTGGGCTTGAGGTCGGCGAGATTCGTTTTCAGCGCGGCGGGATTCATGGCGATCAGCGCGTCGACGGCGTCGCCGGGTGTGTAGACGTCGTGGGACGAGAAATGGACCTGGAATCCGCTGACGCCCGGAAGCGTGCCCGCAGGGGCGCGAATTTCAGCCGGGTAGTCGGGGAGCGTGGCGAGATCGTTGCCGTAGAGCGCAACGGTATTCGTGAACTGACTGCCAGTGATCTGCATGCCGTCGCCGGAATCTCCGCAGAATCGGATGACGGCCTGGTCAAGCTTTTCGCGCGTGCGGACGCGCGGCTGCGTCAGAGTCGTGGACATATTATTCCGTTTTCCCCACCCTTCGTTAGATGATTAACGAATTCCGCGAGATGCCGCGCCCGCCATTCCCCTACACCCAAACGGTGGCCGCGAAACTTCGCGTGTACAGAGTAGTGTAGCACCGCGCGCGGAGGAGGAAAAATGGAATTGGCGCAATGTTACAGAATCGAATGAGACGCAAGAAGGGCGCCCTAGTTTTGCGGTGCGGGGAAAAGCGCGGCGCCGGCCAGAAGCATGAGGGCGGAGGTAAAGATTACCTCGTTGCCGATGAAGACGCCGAGCGCGGCGTACATCCCGGCAGCGTCCGCCATCACAACGATCCCGCACATGAGGACAATCACCCGGCGAAACTGCACGCGGGAAAACGCCGCCACCAAGGCGACAATACCAATCACAGCCCAGTGCCACGCGATGATGAACCAGACCGCCTTGAGCCCTCGAACTAGGTCCAGCGGAGCCGTCGTGCCGCGCAGGGCGTCGAAGACGCCGCGATAGCCGAAAATTCCGTGGAGCGCGCAGGCCGCGAAAAGGACCAGGCTGCCGAGAGCGACGAGAACTTGCGCGATTCGCTTACGCATATAGGTGGGAGCTTAGTGAGGTTTGCGGGGAAAATGCAAGAGGAGTTCATCGCTGAGACGCAGAGAGCGCAGAGGAAGAAAGAAGAAGCGGAAAAACCCCACCCTTTGCGATTTTCGCAAAGGGTGGGATATCTGCGAACTCACTAGCTAATGGCGAGCGACGGCTACTTCGCTTGCCAGAGTTCGACGAAGTCGCCGACGTCCGGATCCTTCAACATTACCGCGCGGCCGTCCTTCATCTTTACGATGCCACCTTCGGACACGGTCTTGGCGCCATCCGCTTTTGCGGCAGCGTAGACGGCGTCGATGTCGGTCACCTGGAAGCCGATGTAGTTAACGTTGATATCGGAGATTTGCTCGTCGGGCGGCTGGCCGCTTTGCGGACTGCCGAGCAGCTCTACGCGGAGGTGCCCATCTTGTCCATCCGTGGTGGCCTGCGTGAACC
>JBAPOM010000265.1:0-3173 GCA_049279635.1 Candidatus Acidiferrales bacterium | reverse complement strand
CTCGTGGATTTAACGCTTCTTGCTTGGTTTCCCGAGCAAGATGCTGTCTGCAATCGGTTTGAGCCGCCTACTTGTCCTCAAGTACCCAGTCGGCGGTCGTTTCGAGGAACTCGAATCCGTATCGTTGCCAGGGAGAGCCCGGCGATTCCTTGCGCACGGCCTGGGCGCGGCCAGCGTAGCGTTCTTGCCCTCCCATGGCCAAGAAAACCTCCACTGGCGTTCCCTTGACCAGCTCCGTCGCGCACGCGGCGAGGAATCCCCCCGCGCTCACGTTTTCCGTGGTCGTGGCCGCTTCGAACCTTTTTCCTGCCGCGTCCGTGCCGCGGAACTTAAGCAGAACGCGCATCTGCACGCGCTTGTGCTTCCGGCGCTCAGTTTGCTTGTCCTGTAGTTCCGCCGAAAGCGTAGTTTTTAGCGCCACGAAGTCGATGGGCTTCTGGAAGTAGCCTTTGGCACCCAGGCTGGCGCAGTGCTCGCGGTACTTCGCGCCCGCCTCACCGGTAATCACGAAAATGGGAATTCGCGACGTGTAGCTCAAGCTGTGCAGACTCTGACAGAGCTCGAATCCCGAAAAACCGGGCATCATCAGATCCATCAAGATGACATCGGGCTTGTATTCCAGGGCGAGGGCAACAGCCTGCTCCGGATCGCCCGTGTCCACGACCTCGTACGTGTCGGACAACCTCATGCGCAGCAACTTGCGCATAGACTCCTCGTCGTCCACAACTAGTATTTTCGGCCGCGTGGCGGTCGTGACTCCAGAACTCCCTTGTCTGCTGGCTAGCGTACTCATTGGTGCTCCTTAACCACGGGACGATCTAGCACCTCGCGGATCTTGCGCGTCAGCACGTCACGGCTGAACGGTTTCGGGAGGAAGTCACTAGACGCCTCGAACGGTCCCTGTGAGCCGATCGCCTGGCCGGTATATCCGGACATGTAAACAACCTTGATTTCGGGGCGTCGGTGGGTCAGTTCCTGCGCCAGCGCTCGTCCGCCCATACCGGGCATTACGATATCGGTCAGCAGCAAGTCGATGGAACCGTTGTGGGTATCGCTAGCCTTCAGAGCGCTAGAACCATCTTCCGCCTCCAAGACCTTGTAACCGCCCGCCTCCAAACTCGTGCGGGTAAGCCTTCGCAACGATTCTTCATCTTCCACCAGCAGAATTGTCTCCGTTCCCCGGGCAGGCCGAATCATCTCGTCGGAGGAATGCGTTCGTGCTTCTATTTCTTCTTCGACACGTGGCAGATAGATTTTGAACGTTGTGCCCAAGCCAGGGGAACTTTCGATATCGATATAGCCCGCGCTCTGTTTCACCACTCCGTAAACGGTCGAAAGCCCCAAACCCGTGCCTTTTCCTTTCTCCTTGGTCGTAAAAAACGGCTCGAAGGCTCGCGCCTTGGTCTCACCATCCATGCCGATTCCCGTATCGGTCACTGTCAGAAGCACATAGGGGCCGGGGAGCACTGGGTATGGGTAGCGGCGCACGAAAGCCTCATCCATGACGAAATTCTCAGTCGCGATGATCAGCTTCCCGCCCTGAGGCATAGCATCGCGCCCGTTCACCGCGAGATTCACGATTACCTGTTCGAACTGCCCCTGGTCCGCTTTCACGCGTCCCAAATTACGAGCCAGTAAAGTCTCGAGCTTGATGTCTTCGCCGATGACTCGGCGCAGGAGTTTGTCCATGTCGGTGACGGCGCCGTTCAAATCGATTATTTTGGGGTCGAGCACCTGCAGGCGGCTGAAAGCCAGGAGCTGGCGGGTGAGCAAGGCGGCCCGTTTTCCAGCTTTGAGGATCTCGTCGATACTTCCGCGAATGGCATCAGGGGATTCGATGCGCTCCTGCGCAAACTCTGCATAACCAATGATTACTCCGAGGAGGTTATTGAAGTCGTGCGCCACGCCGCCCGAAAGGCGACCGACGGCCTCCATCTTCTGCGCTTGCCGGAACTGTTCCTCAAGTTGTCTGCGCTCCGTAACGTCGCGGTTCACTATGACGAGTTTTTCGACTTGTCCGTGCGAGCCGCGCACGGCGTTTGCAGCTGATTCCAAAGTCCGCCAGGTTCCGTTTTTGTGGCGCATGCGGTACTGGATCGAACGCCCTACGCCCCGCTCGCGCGCCTCCCTCGCCGCTTCTGCTACGAGGCGGCGATCATCCGGATGAATTTGTTCGAATCGCGGCGAACCCTCCAATTCCTCGGCACTGTAACCAAGCACTCGCTCATACGACGGGCTGTCGTAGATCCTGTTTCCATTCACATCAACGACCGCAATCATGTCCCCAGCGTTTTCGCTGATCAGCCGGAATAACTCTTCTCTCTGTACAAGTTCCTTTCGAATTCGCGAGATCTGAAATTGCTGATAAATCGTGTAGATGTCGAAGAGCAGAACTAGGCCAACTAAGCCTCGAACGGCAAGGGTCATCTGCAGAGTCCCGAAGTCGCCTAGCTCTTGGTGCAGTGCGGGAAGGACTAGCGAGATGATTCCGGCTGTCAGCAGCAGTGTGACCAAAACTGCGAACGTCCAAAGCGCCCATTCTCGGACTTCTATACGGCGCAAAGCCGTGTACGGATTGGTAGGGAAAGGCATTTCGCTTACAACTTAGGATAAGGGATCTGTCCGGGCCGTTTCCGAGCGTTTTCCCGTACATTACGTAACGGTAACGTACCCGCGCGAGATACCTCGAGCAAAGCCGGGGCGGGCCGCCGACAGTCGCTGACAAATCCAACCAAGCCATGTTGGTGTTGGGCATATTGAAGAATGGTTGGCTATTATCGCGGCCAAAAACCAAGATTTCAGTACGCACGTTGCAACGCTGAAGGATTCAAAAGCACAAGAGCAAAGGGTGTGCCTGACGCCGTAGTGCTCGTCTTGGTTGAAGCGCCCCACGTCCGTCGATCGCGGGCAGCGCAATTTTCAGCTGATAGAGGCTGGCCACTGCACGGCTGTATGAGGTGTGGTGGAGAACAGGGAGAATTTCGCCGCGCGTAGCCTGCCTGGTCTCGCCTTTAGTCCGACTGGGCTAAGGAATGGGATTCCGCGTGCTCCCATGATACGTTTCGAGACTGGCAGTAACACGGTCATGCCTCGGCGGAGAACACATTTCGAGGAGGTCGGGCTGCCTTTCGATCCATTTTGCGCTCTGAGGCTCTGGGCATCTCCTCAGCCAC
>JBAPOM010000264.1:0-13957 GCA_049279635.1 Candidatus Acidiferrales bacterium | reverse complement strand
GCTACAACCAGGCGGAACTGATCGCGCGGCCCCTGGCAAAGCGCCTGAAACTCCCGCTCGACGCGGGCATTCTGGTGCGAACAAAGCCGCGCCCGGCGCAGCTTGTCCTTTCCCGCACCGAGCACTGGAAATCGGTCCGTGGCGCCTACGCCACTCGCGAGGGCGCGCAGGTTGACAACCTGCGGGTGCTGCTGGTAGATGATGTATTGACGACCGGCGCCACGCTCGATGCGTGCGCCCGTGCCCTCAAGAAGGCGGGTGCCGCCGCCGTGCTCGGGCTGACCGTAGCCCGGGTCCGTTCCTGGGCGGTTGCGCCAGGGGCCGCGATTGAGGCGAGGTCGCCCCGCGGCCGAAGCAAACCGGACAGCTCTGCCGAGCATCTATAGCGGTTAGGGAGATGTGTCTGGACATACCTAGACGAAGGCGAGGCCATGGATAACCGTCACAAGGGGGGTTTGCGCCCCCGGCCCAGCCTCGCGCCTATGAGCGGAGCCGTAATCGGCCCAGCGGACTACTCTGGTTCTTCCATCACGGCTGCTCACGACGTCTCCCACATCAAGCAGTCTGCCGCGACGCGGCCCTCGGTGATGCAGTCGCCCGTGCTGGTGCTGAACGCGACGTTCGAGCCGATCAACGTCACGGCTGTGCGGCGCGCGCTGGTCCTGATGCTCAAGGGCGTGGCGCAGGCGGAAGAGACCAATCACCACGAGGTGCACTCGACGTCTAAGGCGATCCAGGTGCCGTCGGTGATCCGGCTCCTCAGCTACCGTCACATCCCGCAGCAGAGCCGCGCGCTTTCGCGCAAGAACATCCTGCTGCGCGACCGCAATACGTGCCAGTTCTGCGGCGCCACGTTCCCGGCGTCGGAGCTGACGCTCGACCACGTGATGCCGCGCTCGCGCGGCGGGCGATCGTCCTGGGAAAATCTGGTGGCCTGCTGCTACGCCTGCAACAACAGCAAGGGAGACCGCACACCGGAAGAGGCGGGGCTCAAGCTGCAGCGGCGCCCGCGCCCCTTCACGCTGCACACGTCGCGGCAATTGATGCGCCTGATCGGGCATCGCGACGAAAAGTGGCGCAAATATCTTTTCTACTGATTTCGAAAAGACCAGGAAACCTTCCGCGGAACGTTCGCGTCTAATCAATCAAACACTTCTAGGACACACCCCGGGAAGCGCGGTCGCCACAAGTGGCCCGCTTCCCTTCTTATTTTGCGGATCGGAAAATTGCGGTCGGAAAATGGAAAATGGAAAAGAGAAAATGGAAAATGGGCGCGACCGTGCGCTTCCTCTCCGGCGCAACTGACAACCGAGGATGGGCGGCGAAGTCGTTTTCCCAATTTCCCTTTTCCGTTTTCTAGTCTCTAGGGCAGCCGCAGGCGGAGATCTTCGGCGAATCGCTCGATGCGATTGAGCGGCACGATCGAGATAGCCTGCGCCTCAAACAGACGCGACACAAACTCGTGGCGCCGGTTGCCGGGTTCGGGCTCAATCTCCGTGATGGCTGTGAATTCCGCCTTGATCTGCCGGCGAATCTGCTCGGCGGTATACGCGAGCACCTTGGCCTGAGTGGAATCCCGGTTGAGCGCCACCGGGTGCAGGTAGCCGCGCGTGCCGTTGTAGCGATAGGCATAATCGAGGCGCATGGGATCGCCGGGCTGGGTGAATTCCTCGACCCTCACTCCGTGTGTTAGCTTCCCGAGAATGCCATGGCGATAGAAAACATCATGCAGTCGGCCTTGAATCCACTGGCGCGTGCTCTCCATGATTCCGCCACGTCTGGACGGTGGCCGCGCGACGTGCTCGCGGTACAGGCGCTCTAGTTCCGCGTCGAAATCCTCGGCCAGCAGCGCGCGCGCCGGACTGAACTGGATCACGTTGGAAAGCGCTTGGTCCAGTTTTTCGAGGTCGGTGGCGGCCGCGGGCGAGCGCAACCGCGCGTCGAAATCGGCGGCCAACGCGCGCAGGATGCTCTCATCGGCGCCGGGATGCAGGCGGCGGACGCGCGCGATCTCCGCGTCTTCCTCGATGAAGCGCGCCGCGCGGCGCACAGCCGCGCCATCGACCTCTTCGAGCAGCACGCCGACATTCACCCACTCATCGCGAACGAGATTCGGCGTGTAGCGCAGCACCCGGTAACGAAGCGTATTGCGGTTCTCTTCAGGCATGGTTCACTTCCAGTTCGGAAAGGGTTGTGCAGACGACTTCCAGGCCGAAACGATCAGCTCGCGGACCAGCTTCCGGCGCCGCAGAAGCTGTTCAAGCATTTTGTAAAGCGCGTCCAGCTCGAAATTGTACCACTCGGGCGGAATCCCGCTTGCCGCCTCGTCGAGCGCGCCCGCGTCGATGCGCGTTTCGATGCGCGCAAGCCACGGCTCAAACGCTTCGATGCCGCGCACCGATTCGTACACGCGGTGGCGCGCGTAAAGCCCGCGCAGCGGCGCATCCGGAAAATTCCACTCGCCCGCGTTGAAGCAGAATCCCTGATCGATCATCTGCGCGCGGTAGCGTGACTCGCCCGCTCCGCGAAAGAAAATCGCCTGACGCCCGTTCGTGTTGCAGGTCCACTTGTCGAAGACCAGCATCCCGCAGAAATCATCGAGGTTCACTGCCTCGCGCAGCTGCTCGTCCGGCAGAAAATCGTAGACTACGGTTTCCGCCGGCGCGCCCGGATACCGTGAACCGAACTGCAGCCCCGCCCGGCAGCGCGCGCTCCCGCGCCCCAGCTGAATCACGAGATCTTCCGTATGTTCGATCAGGCTGTCGCGCACTTCCACGACCGCCGTCCCGGGCACCGGCAGCCCAATCCGCCCCGCCAGCCTCGTTCCAAGCAATTCGTTCGCCAGAATCCGCGTCCCCTGCGGATTGTTCTGGAATTTCACCACATAATACGCTTCGTCCGCGCACCGCATCAGGTGCGCCTGCGCCCCGCCGCGCATTCGCCGGATCTGCTCGACCGCCAGAGGCATCCCGCGCGTATGCTAGCCACCGAAGCCAGCTCCAGCAAGCAAAACATTATCAAAGTGGGAACTTCGCGGACGGCTTTGAATCCGCGCCGCACATAAATCAGGAATGTCGATCCCGTCGCGGGAGGCGCGCGCGGACCGGGCACAAAAGAAGAAACGCGGGACCGCGTATCTCACTGAGAGCACGCGGTCCCGCGAATGCGAGACCTTCGGAGGACGTCCCCTGGAGAGCTTCAGCGCTTCCGCCGGCCGCCCTTCTTCTTTTTCGCGCTCGCCTTTTTCTTCGCAGGCGCTTTCTTCTTCGCTTTCTTTTTCGCTTTCGGCTTCGCCTTGGCCTTCTTCTTGGGCGCAGCCTTCTTGGATTTCTTCGCCGGTGCGCGTTCGGGAGCCGGCGCGGGAGCGGCCTCGATTTCCTCTTCGGGCTCCTCCTCGATAATGACCTCTTCGACTTCTACGATCTCCGGGGATTGCTCCGGCCCTTCTTCATCTTCGTCGAATCCCGGCAGTTCGTCGTCGTCCTCATCGTGCATCTTCGCGTCAAACATCTCGATCCTCCGTAGGGGTCCCGCGTGCATTCACTCCTCGGGCGCTTATAAACGGAGTGTTCGCATCTGTCAAGGCGCAATGGGTCCAAAAGCAAAATTGAATGCAAGACCGGGCAAGAAGCGCGCAAAGGGCGGTCATGATGAGGAACGGGGACGACCGTAGGTGTAAGTAAACAGGCTAGTTATGGCGTTCCTGCGGGTCCGCTACTGCTGGATCGTTAGGACGTCGCCAGCCTGCAATTCTCGATCCGCGAGGAACGGGTTTGCCTCGCGCAGCGAGGAAACGCTCGTCTGATAGACGCGCGCGATCGAGTAAAGCGTCTCGCCCGGCTTCACGCGGTGCTCCAAACCCTGTGCCGGACGGTTCTCGGCGGATATGGTCTTCGTCGACGCCGCTGTTTCCTGCGCCGAGCGCGCCCTCGCAGGCGACTCCGAATCCTGAGCTCCGGCGTAAATTCGCAGATGAACTCCGCGAGAGACGCGGCTGCCGCGAATGTGATTCCACCGCTTCAGCTGCGCGACGGTTACGTCGAAGCGCTCCGCAATACCAGGAAGCGTGTCGCCGCGCTGTACCCGGTACCTTACCCAGTGGACCGGCACGGGCGCCGTCGGCACGGTCAGGAGAAAACCGGGCGGCACGCTCGCATGCGGCTCGAGATGGTTTGCCGCTTCGATCGCCGAGACCGTTACGCGGTAGTGGCGCGCGACATCGGCAAGCGTCTCGCCGTCCTCCATTTCGTGCAGGCGCCAGCTTGTCCACTTGTCCTGCGGCACCTGGGCGATGTTTTCGTCAAAGGTCTTCGTAGCGCCCGCCGGCACCTTCAGCGTGAAATCCGGTTCGTTCGGCGTCACGCTGCGAAGCAGCTCCGGATTGAGCATCCGCAAGTCGTCGAAGTCCGTCCCGGAGGCGTCGGCCACCAGGTGCAGGTCGATCGGATGGTCCAGGCGCATTGCCTCGACCGGCTCCGGCTTTTCGGGGCTTACCTGCACTCCATAAAGCGCTGGATCCTTGGCAACGAGCTCTAGGGCAAGAATGATTGGAACGTAATTCTGCGTCTGCCTCGGCAGCGCGTTGAGTTTTTGCAGCTGCCAGAAATCCGCATAGCCGGTGTGCTGGACGGCCCGCGCCACCGTCAGCGGGCCCGAATTGTAAGCCGCCATTACCAGATACCAGTCGCCGAACATCGAATACAGATCGCGGAAATGCTGCGCCGCCGCCCGCGTGGCTTTTTCCGGATCGCTGCGCTCGTCTACCCAGTAGCTTCGGTCGAGATCGTATTCCTCGCCGCGGGGAGCCATGAATTGCCAGATGCCTCGCGCCCCGGCGCGCGAAACCGCGTCCGGCTGGAAGGCGCTTTCCGCCTGCGCCAGGTAGATCAGGTCCTGCGGCACGCCCTCCTGGGCGAGCACGCGGCGGATCATGTCGCCGTAGCGCCCGGCGCGATCGAGGCCGTGTTCGACAATCGTCCGGCCGCGTGGCGTCGTGAAGAAGCTCAAATACTGAAGTACGGATTCGTTCACCGTGAGCGGCAAATCGTGGTGTACTCGAATCAGCTCGGATTCAGCCTTCGCCGCCAGGCGCGGATCGCCCGCCGGCAGCGTCATGTCCTCGATTTCGTCGATCGACGCGGGTTCGGCAGGCGCTTCCGCTTCTTGTTCCTCGTCATTGCCTTCGATCGCATTGATCTCGTCCGAATCCACGACGCTGCTCAATTGATCGAACAGCTTGCCCAACCGGGGGTCGGCCCCCGCCTGGAATCCGCTCTGCAGGATGCGGTCTACCGCGCGGTCGAAGTCCGCCTGCGCGGTGTCAAGATTCCCGGCCTTGTATTCGTGCTGGCCCGCGTCATAGTCCAATTGGACGTTCTCGACCAGCACGTCGATCGCAGGCCGCGGTCGCGGCGTCAGCTCAGCCAAGTAGGCAGGATTCGCAGCAAGTGGAAGCGGCTGAAGGACCTCGATCGGCGTCGGTGCCGGAGCATCTGCGGGCGGCTGGACGTGAATCGCTTTGCTGGCGGTTTGTTCGCAGCCGGCCAGCACAAGCATGCTAGTCGCAAACAGGGCGCAAAATGTAAGCCGGTGTTTCATGATGACGCAGTCCTCTATCGCCAGTCCAAAATTTTACGGGGCACTCCCGGACGCGGTCAATGGTGGTACGGTACTAGTGGTTGACCGAATCAGGACATCGAGTACTAGTCCGAAAACCCTCGCACCGAAAGGCTTATATATCACCGATCCAGGAGTCATTGCTACTGGTCGGAGTGCCAGGTAGGTTTGTGGAGAACTGGCCCAACTGCTCCAAGGTTATGCGAGGGCTTGGCGCAGGTCTTCGATCAGATCCTCCGCGTCTTCTAGCCCGACCGATACCCGCACCGTCCCCGGCTGGACACCCGCGCCCCGGAGCTCTTCGGGGCGCAAATTGTAGTGCGAGGTGTAGATCGGCAGAATCACCAGCGACTCGACCCCGCCCAGGCTCGCCGCAAGCAGAAACACGCGCACCCGGTCGCAAAAGCGGCGGGCCGCCGCCAGGCCTCCCTTGAAGTCGAACGCCATCATCGCACCGAAGGCGCGCATCTGCCGTTTGGCGAGATTGTGGTCCGGATGCGAGGGCAGTCCGGGATAGTGCACGCGGGCGACCTTGGGATGCTTCGCTAGGAACTTCGCCACGGCCATCGCGTTCTTGCACTGGCGCTCCACCCGCACCTCGAGTGTTTTCATCCCCCGAATCAGCAGGAAAGCCGCCTCGGGGTCCATCGAGCCGCCAAGCTGAATCACGTTCTCGCGGACTTTGCGGATCAGGCCGGCGCTGCCGGCCGCCGCTCCCGCGATCACGTCCGAGTGCCCCGCAAGATATTTCGATGCGCTGTGGACAACGATGTTAAAGCCCGCATCGAGCGGCTTCTGCAGGACCGGGCTCGCAAACGTGTTGTCGACGATCGAAACCAGGCCCCACTCCTTCGCAAAGGCGACTGCTTTCGCGAGATCGACGAGCCGCAGCGTCGGATTGGTCGGCGTCTCGATGTACAGCGCTTTCGTGCGCGGATTGACCAGCCGTTCGACGCCCGCGAGGTCCGCCTCGACGTGACGCACGACGATTCCGTATCTCGGGAAGACGTCGCGCAACAGCCGGTAGCTGCCGCCATAGAGTTGCCGCGTGGCGATCAGTTCGTCGCCCGCGCGCAGTTGCGACAGCAGCGTTGCTGAAATCGCGGCCGAACCGGACGCCGTTACGACGGCCGCTTCCGCGCCTTCAAGCGCCGCTATCTTTGCTTCGGCGATCGCCAACGTGGGGTTGCCGTAGCGCGTGTAGATGTAGGCCGAACTTTTCCCTTCGGCCCAGCGCTTCATTTCTTCGGTGCTCTCGAATGTAAAATTCGCCGTGCGCGAGATCGCGGTGCCCACGGGCGTGCCGACGCGGGATCTCTTCTCGCCCGCGTGAATCGCAAGCGTGGCATCGCCGAACGGTTTGACCGTGGAAGATTTCTTCATGGCGGCAGGAGCTTGACCCATTTTGCGCCGCAATCGCAAGCCCCATTTTGGTTTATAGTCGAACTTCTCGGAGGCCAGCGCGATGAGATTTGACCTGGCGTATCTGATCGATGTGCCCTGGATTATTTTTCTCGCGTACTGGCTTGTCGCCGGTCTGAGCGCCAAGAAGATCGAGCGGCACGAGCCGTCCGGCGAAAAGTTGCTTCGCATCGCTGTTGCACTCGTAGCCTGGTTTCTTCTGTACAACAACGACCCGCGCTTCGGCATTCTCAACCGGCGATTCGTTCCGAGGAGCTATTGGGCCTTCTTCCTCGGCGCTGCGCTCACTTGGGCGGGCGTGGCGTTCGCCATCTGGGCACGTATTCACATCGGGCGCTACTGGAGCGCGAGCGTCGCGCTAAAGGCCGGGCACGAGCTGATCCGCACCGGCCCGTACTCCCGCATCCGGCATCCGATCTACACCGGAATGCTGATGGCGGTCGCGGGGACGGCGCTCGCGGTCGGGAGATACCGAGGAATCGTGGCTTTTGCCATCATCCTGGGCGGCTTCATCTGGAAGTCGAAGAAGGAAGAGGCGTTGCTGGCGGGGCAGTTCGGCGCGGAATTTGACGAGCATCGCCGCCATACCGGATTCTTCCTGCCGCGGCTGTCCTGAAGGCCAATTTAGGGCTAGGGCACAAGACCGATTTATTAGGCTTTCGTTCCATATCCCCACACGAATTCGTATGGCAATATGCGTGCAACACTGCCAACTGACTGAATCGATCTGTTCAGCACTGTTTCAGCCTGTTGCATTCGGATCGCGTGCATTGGAAGGGGGCAGCCGATGAGACGAAAGATCGGTGTTGCGGGGACTTTGCTGGCCGCGACGTTCTGGCTGGCGGGGTGCGCCCTTTGGCAGAGTGTCGGGCCGTGCTACGGAGTTGGCTGCCGGGCGGGCCTGATGGCGCCGCATGCGGCTACGCAGCAGAGCGCGCAGGCGAAGCCGGCAAACACCAAGAAATCGAAGTCGTTTGCGTCGTCGCTCATGATCTGGCGACATTCGAAACCTACAGCGGACAGCGCGCCGTCGAATCCACCCTCGACGCCAGCAACCTCGCCTACCGCAGCCAGTCAAAGTGGCGGCAAGTAAACTGGCCTAAAACAGGCCTTCCGCCATTCCTAAGCGGGCCCAACCGGGCCAAATCGGGAACCAAGCACCAAAGGCGGCCTTACGTTGAAGCTGAGGCTGCCTCGCTTTCTTCCACATGATGCGGCTTGTGCGCCGCGATCACCTTTTCGGCCAGCTCCTGCGGGACGAAATCGTAGTGGGAAAATTCCATCGAATAGCTTCCGCGGCCCTGCGTCATGGAGATGAGTTCGTTCGCGTAGCTCAGCATCTCCGATAGCGGCACGAGAGCTTTGATCACCACGCTCGAGCCGCGCGCCTCGCTTCCGCTGATTTTTCCGCGCCGCCCGCTGAGATGGCCCATCAGATCGCCTGAATATTGATCGGGTGCGTAGACTTCGACGTGCATGATCGGCTCGAGTAACGCGGGCCGCGCCTGCTTCATCGCCTCCTTGAATGCGAGCGAGCCCGCGATCTTAAACGCCATATCGCTTGAATCGACGTCGTGATATTTGCCGTCGTAGAGGCTCACGCGGAAATCGACGACCGGGAAACCCGCGAGATAGCCGCGCTCAGCGGAATCGCGAATGCCTTTTTCGACTGACGGAATCCAGTTCTTGGGAATCGCGCCGCCGAACACGTCGTCCACGAACTCGACCCCTTTGCCTCGCGGCAGCGGTTCCATCTTGATCCGGCAGAGGCCGAACTGGCCGTGTCCGCCGGTCTGCTTTTTGTGCTTTCCCTCGGCGTCGGCCTTGCCGCGAATCGTCTCGCGGTAGGGAACTTTCGGCGGCTTCAGCGTCATTTCGACGTGATAGCGCTTGCGCAGTTTGGCGACGACGACCTCGATGTGCTGCTGCCCGGCGCCCGAGAGCAGGAATTCCTTCGTCTGCGGGTCGCGGCCGAAACGCAGCGCGAGATCCTCCTCGAGAATCTTGTGAATCGCCACGCCGATGCGGTCTTCATCGGCGCGCGTTTTCGGCTCGACGGCGAACGTGATTGAAGGCTCGGGAATGCGCGCGTGCGGGAAAAAAATCGGCGCATTCTTGTCGCCCAGGGTCTCGCCCGTGGTGGTTTCCTTGAGTTTTGCGACCGTTCCGATATCGCCGGCTTGCAACTCGGGAACCTCCGTGGCGGTTTTGCCCTGCATCACCTGGATGTGCTGAAAGCGCTCCGCCGAACCGCGATTGAAATTCTGGAGCGTCGCGTCGTTTTTCAGCACGCCGGACATAACCTTGAAATAGTTAATCCGCCCGGCGAATGGGTCGGCGACCGTCTTGAAAACGAAGACCGAAAGCGGCTCGGAGGAAGCGATCTTGCGCTCGACGGTTTCGCCCTTGAGGTCGGGCGTCTTGTAGCCCGTTGCCTTTCCGCGAAACGCGGGCGACGGCAGAATTTCGGCGATGAAATTCAGGATCGCGTCGCTGCCGATATTGTGGAGCGCGGAGCTGAGCAGAACCGGAAAAACTTTTTTGTCCCGCACTTCTTCGTGCAGGCCTTTCTTCAGGTCTTCGACCGGCAGCGTGCCCTTGTCGAAGAACTCCTGCATCAATTCATCTTCGCCTTCGGCGACCAGTTCGACAAGGCGCTCGTGCGCGGCCTTGGCTTCCTCGGCGAACTCCGCCGGGATCTCTTCGATCTTGGCTTTGCCATCGCCATCGGGCGTATAGATCAGCGCCTTCATCGAGACAAGGTCGATCACGCCGCGAAAATTCTTTTCCGAGCCGATCGGGAGATGGATCGGCACCACGCCGCGCCCGAACACCTGTTCGATCGAGGCCAGCGCGCGGTCGAAACTCGCGAGCTCGCGGTCCATCCAGTTGATCACGAAGGCGCGCGGCTGATCGTATTCGGTGGCGTAGTCCCACACTTTTTCGGTGACGACCTGCACGCCGGCAGCGGCGTCGACCAGGATCAACGAGGCATCGGCCGCGATCAGGGACGATTTCGTTTCGTTGATGAAGGTGGAATAGCCGGGCGTATCGAGCAGATTGATTTTGGTTTTCTCAGGCTGGCCGGGAACCTGCCATTCGGCGTAGGCGAGGCCCGTGTTGATCGAGATCTTGCGGGCGATTTCTTCTTCGTCCCAGTCGGTGGTGGTTGAGCCGTCAGCGACTTTTCCGAGCCGCGGCGTCATTCCCGCCGTGTAAAGCAACGACGACACGAGCTGGGTCTTCCCCGTGTCGCCGTGGCCTACAATGCCCACGTTGCGAATCCAATCGGTTGCGTAGGATTTCATGTTTCACCTCGGTGGAAGGGCGGATGGAAAGCGGAAAAGAGAAATTGGAAAATGGGAAAAGACGTTGCGACCGCCCGCCTATTTTCCGATTTCAGTTTTCCAGTTTCAGGGCCGCCCGGATAGGCATTTCGTGTGGAAATGGCGAGGACCATACAACTCGACCTGTGCATTGGGATCAGCATTCCGATCCCGCCCCCCGGCGGATGCTCGTGATGAACCCGCGGGTTGCGCCAGTGGCTTGGGACCCCTAGCGCGGAAAACCGGGATGCTAGCACACGGCGCGGCGCGGATACAACGGTTCTGGCGACAAAAACGGCCCTCGGAGGGCTCTCGTTACTGTGTCGATTAGAATGTACGCGCATCGTGTGTTTCCAATGAGTTACAGGCGTTTCTAATCGCCGCAGTGTCGATTAGAAAGGCGTGGTTTGTGAGTGGTGAGTGGTGACTGGTGATTCGCGAAGCATGATTGGCCGGCAACTTCGTGACTCGTGGTGGAGGAACCGGGATCGCGCTCGGAGCGTCGGGCCGTCTTTCGGTTTTTCGGTCGCATCTCGCTTTCTCATTCATGTTTTCGCGCCTGAAAATGCGCGGGCCTCATATCCATTCTAAGCACAATGGCCGGAAGGACAGGGTGGTGGCCGATGGTACAGAAAAGGTACGGGGGCTGGGGCCCGTCCTTTGAATCGGGGTGACGAACGAACTGGAAAGGCGAATGAGGCACCACCGTGAAGGACTCGTTCCCGGTTTCACGTCGCGATGCCGGATTTTCCGGTTAGAATCAATTGGGCTGGCGCGACGAACCAACCGCCGGCCCCGTTTGGGAGGTGACATATGGCGCAGACGATTGCAAGCAGCCAGAGCGCACTGCAGCGTTCGCTGCAAACGGTGCTGGACCCGATCGGCAGTCCGGTGGACACGAAAAAATACTTGTCGATGGCCCCGCGCCTGGACACGCTCGAAGGAAAAACCGTCTATCTCGTCGACGTCGGCTTCGCCGGTGGCTACGAGTTCCTCGAAGAGTTGCGCAACTGGCTCTCGCGCCGGATGCCCGACACGCGCACGGTGCTGAAGCGCAAGCCCGGAAATATGTTCCTGGACGCGCCCGATCTGTGGGCGGAGATCAAGCGCGAGGGCCACGCCGTCATTTTCGGCGTCGGCGGTTGAGATGGCTGTTCCTCGGCGGTCGCCGAGCACTGCCGCAAGCTCGAAAATGACTCCGCGATTCCCACGGCTCCGATTACCACCGCGCGATTTTCCGATTACATCCGCCGTGACCTCCAGGCCCACGGGATGCCTCTGCGCTTCAGCTTTACCCCTTTCCCCGTGGTAGGAATCCCCGCCGCGCGACTTCGCGAATATGTGGAAGGGAACGATCCCGTCTCCGGTTTGCCGCTTTCGCGCGAAATCATCGATGCGCTCACGAAGCCGCTGACGAGCGAGGAAAAAAAGCCGGTCCTGCGGCCCGCGGCTCCGCAGCGCTCGCGCCTGCTCAAAGCCGATACCGAAGAAAATCTGCAGAGGCTCTTCATCGAAAATGGCTGGACGGACGGTCTGCCGATCGTGCTGCCAACGGAAGAGCGCGTCGCGGAGATGCTCGAAGGCACCAGCCACGCGCCTGATGAAGTCGTCGGCCAGATGGCCGTGGCGCATCGCGGCGAATTCACTTCATACACGGTCGAAAAGGTCGCGATTAACGCGGTGATGGCCGGAGCGCGGCCGGAACATTTTCCGGTGATTTTGGCAATTGCGTCGAGCGAGCAGCCCGCGTTCCCGAGCTCGACCACGTCGTTCGCCGGAGCGGTGATCGTCAATGGGCCGATTCGCAGTGAAATCGCAATGAACGCCGGACTCGGCGCGCTGAGCCCGTTCAATTTTGCGAATTCCGTGATCGGCCGCGCGTGGACGCTGATGACCATCAACCTGGGCAACGCGCGGCTGGGCGACACGCTGCTCGCATCCACCGGCCACAACCTCAACTACAACAATATGTGCTGTGCCGAAAACGAGGAGCAGAGTGTTTGGGAGCCTTTTCACGTTGAGAAAGGATTCAAGCGAGACGAAAGCGTAGTGAGCGTTTTTCGCGGATGGAGCGTGATCAACAGCATGGGCGCCGCCAATTCGATCCGCCCGGCGACCGAAGAAACCGCCATCATGCTGAAAGCTTTTCCCGCGCTGCACTCCGTGGCGCTGCTGGTGATGGATCCGCTGGTTGCCAAGGGCCTGAAGGAACAGGGCTTTCAAACCAAGCAAGATGTCGCGCGCTGGCTTTCGGAAAACACGAAAATCCCGGCCGGGCAGTACTGGGGCGCGGACGTCATTTACGCCTTCATTCGGCCGCTCGCGCGTGCGGGAGTCGAACCTTTTGCAACGTGGTCAACGCTGCCCAGCGACGCGCTGATTGCGCCTTTTCACGATCCGAGCGGAATCAACATCGTGGTCGTTGGCGGGGAGTCGAATCCGCTGTGGCTCACTACGGATTTCCGGTTCGTGAAATCCGCCTCGGTGGATAAGTGGCGCCCCAAGGTCGGCTTGAAGCGCGACGAACGCCCAATCCGCATGCCCGCAGGAGTGAAGTGCAGCGACGACCTATGCGGAATGCCGAGGCACTTACACGGCGCGAAGGCTCGCTAGAAGGCAGGCAATTCAAAAAGCAATGATCGTATGAGGCTCCTTCACCGCTCGTCGGCCTGTCAAGGAAAGGCTGATCATGACGCAGTGAACGCCATCGCATTCGAGCGTGTAGCTCTCGGAGCATGCGCTACACAACCAGAAATGTTGCACCGAGCGAGTATTGGAAGGCAGCTCGCCAACCTCGTGGTTCTGATGAAACCGGAGTAATCGTCCTTCGTTGTACAGGAATCGGGCCGAACATTCTGGATTCGCGCATTTCGGAAACCTGGCCGCCTCTCTCTGAAGATTCACATCATCCCTTAATGGCAACGAAACCATTTCCGTTCCGGTGTTTGCTCCCGGAGCAGAGGATTGGTTTCCCGCTTGTTTGTCTTCCAGCTCCTGGATGGCGGCCCTCAGCCATCTCGAGACGGCCGTCTCAATCGACTCCTGAGTCCGCCGGCGGTGCAGCGAATCGATCGTCTCGCTCTGTTCATTTAGGGGAATATGCCGACAGGGAATCTTTTCCTTCCGGCGGCCAGCAGGTACAAACCGAAATAACACACATTCAGAGCAGGGTCTCGAATCTCCCAGATGCTTGTAATTCAAGCAGGTTGGCGAGTCTTGGAAAGTCAATTGCTCACGCGATGAGGGCTTCCAGTAGCCTCCTTTTTCAAGAAACTCAAGCTCGGATTTCAGCCGGGCCAAGACTTCGCGGTCATCTTTGGGCATACAAGCCCCCCGGTTTGCCAGATTCAAGCTGGTCTCACATATGCCGCATGTCTGTGACCGGCATCACATACAGGGCTATTGGGGAAAGACGCCTGTATTCAGGAGTGGTGTTTCGTCGAGCCAAGAATTGGAATGACCGTCGTAACCCCCGATTAGTTCTATAAAGGAAGTCGAGGAAAAAAACACTTCCCTCCCGCGGCCGGAATTTTCCTGCAGCGCAGCCCCTGTGAATGAACGAGAGCTGTTCTGACCTGCCGCACCAAGAGCTC
>JBAPOM010000263.1:0-23223 GCA_049279635.1 Candidatus Acidiferrales bacterium | reverse complement strand
GGCCGCGTCTCGCTCGAGAAGATCAAGGACTACGAAGGCAACGTGATCGTCGAGATCAACCAGGAGATCACGGAAGAGCTGGCTAATGCGATTCAAGCCGCCGGCATCGAGCGGGTGAAGATTCGCTCGGTGCTGACGTGCGAGTCGCGACGCGGCGTGTGCGCGCGCTGTTACGGCCGCAACCTGGCCACTGGCCGCTTCGTCGAGATGGGCGAAGCCGTCGGGGTGATCGCCGCGCAGTCGATCGGCGAGCCGGGCACGCAGCTTACGATGCGGACCTTCCACATCGGAGGCACGGCCACCCGCGTCACCGAACAGTCGAAGGTCGAGGCCCGCAACAACGGCTTCGTGAAGTTCATTGACTTGAAGGTGGTCGAGGGTCGCGGCAAGATCCTGATTTCGATGAACCGTTCCGGCTTGATCGCGGTGGTCGACGAGAAGGGCCGCGAGAAGGAGCGCCACCACGTGGTATATGGCGCGCGCCTTCGCGTGGAGGACGGGCAGCCCGTCACGCTCGGACAGACCATGTGCGAGTGGGATCCGTACACCTTCTCGATCCTCACGGAAACGGCCGGCACGATCGAATTCAAGGATTTGCAGCTCGGGATCACGATCGAAGAGCAGGTGGACGAAGTCACCGGGCTTTCGCAGCTCGTGGTTACGCTGCCGCCTGGCGACGAAAAGCATCAGCCGACGATTCAAGTCCGCGATTCGCAGGGACGCGTGCGCAAGAAGTACCTGATGCCGTCGCGCGCCCACTTGATGGTTGCGGATGGCGATGACGTCCAGCCCGGCGACGTGCTCGCGAAGATTCCTCGCGAGACGACGAAGACGAAGGACATCACCGGCGGTCTGCCGCGCGTGGTCGAACTCTTCGAGACGCGGAAGCCGCGCGATCCGGCAGTCATCAGCGAAATCGATGGCGTGGTGAAGTACGGCGAAATCGCCAAGGGCCAGCGGAAAATCTACGTCGAGAGCGAGGATGGGAGAACGGTGAAGGAATACTCCATCCCGCGCGGCGTTCACATCAACGTGCAGGAAGGCGAACACGTCCGGGCGGGCGAACCGTTGATCGACGGGCCGCTCAACCCGCACGACATCCTCGCCGTCCTGGGCGAAAAGTACACGCAGGCATACCTGGTGAACTCGATCCAGGAGGTCTACCGGCTGCAGGGCGTCAACATCAACGACAAGCACATCGAGACCATCGTCCGGCAGATGATGCGCTGGGTAAAGGTGGAAGATGTTGGCGACACCACGTTCCTCCTCGAGGAGCAGATCGACAAGTTCCGCTTCCGCGAGGAGAACGACCGGGTGATCCACGATGGCGGGCGCCCGGCCACCGGCCGTCCGCTGCTGCTTGGCATCACCAAGGCGTCGCTCTCGACCGATTCGTTCATCTCGGCGGCGAGCTTCCAGGAAACCACCCGCGTCCTCACGGAGGCGGCGATTTCCGGGAAGGTGGACTACCTGCGCGGCTTGAAGGAAAACGTGATCATGGGCCGCTTGATCCCGGCTGGCACCGGGCTCGAGCGCTACCGCAACATCCAGCTCCTCACCGAATTGCCAAAGGAGGAGCCGCAGATGGCGGAGCCCGAACTCAGTCCCGAAGAGGCGGCAGCGCTCGATTTCCTGCGCAAGGAAAGCGACGCGGTCGCCGAGGGATAGTCCCACGGCTGTATTTCGCGGGAGGGTCCGCATGCAAAGCGGACCCTCAGCGCGCCTCTTTCGATTTGTGATTCCTGTTTTTTCCACAAGGCCCATTACTTAAATTGGTATCGAGCGCGAGTTATTTCGCCGTTTCGTCGTTTGCCATCGTAGAATTTGATCAGGGAAGGGAATTCGCGGAGGCAATTCATCTTCCCGGAGTTGAATCGCAGGCCGGTGCGTACTGATGTCGACGGACTCATCGGGCAAGCGGGGCGGGCACGACAGCCCGGAGACTTGCCCCGAAACACCAATCGATAAGCTGGTCGAGGTCATCTCCCGATCGCAACAAAGCTATCGGGAGCTGATCGACAATCTCGATCAGGCGGTTTTCACGCTTTCGATTGACGGTGAAGTTCGTGTCGCGAACCGTCAGTTATCCGAAATCATCGGCGTCCCATTTCAGGATCTTGTGGGCCATTCGCTAGCCGAGTTCATCGAGTCGCCTACACTCGACGAAGCCCGCCGGCAGCTCGCCACGCTCGCGAAGAGCGGGGCGTGGTCCGGCGTCATCCCTCTCAAACTCAAGAAGTATGCGACCGTCCGTTACTTCAATTGCTGGTTTCAGGCGGTGGCGGATTCGGGCCGGGTAACGGACATAATCGGATGGGCACGCGACGTTACCGACGAGCACGAATCGGAAATTCGCTTCACGCAGTTCGTGGAGTCCCTGAGCGCCGGCGTGTTTTTTTCAACGACGGAAGGCAAGATGATCGATGCGAATCCTGCGCTCGTTCGCATGTGGGGCTTCGACAGCAAAGAAGAGCTTCAGGCGCATAACATTCGCGAGCGCTATGCAGATCCGGCGCAGAGGGAACAACTGGTTCGCGACACGACCGTGAACGGATCAGTGCAGGACCGGCGGATTACCTATCTTCGTAAGGATGGCATGCCGATGCAGGGCCGCGCGTCGGCGTTAGCGATCAGGGACCATAGCGGCAGGCTGGTCCGGTTCCAGGGCACGATCGTGGACGTGACGGACCGGGTCGAAATCGAGAGACAGCTTCACCGCGAGCAGGAATTCACGCGGCGCCTGATCGAGTGCTTTCCGGACCTGATCGCCGTGATCGATTTGGAAGGCCACTTTACATTCGCGAGCGAGCGAGCCAAGGACATCCTCGGTATTCCAGGGAAAGACCACGTTGGCAGGCCCATGGGCGGCCGGACGCACCCGGACGACCAGGCAGCTCTGACTGAGACGCTTGCGGACGTGGCTTCAGGACGAAAACACTCCGCGCACCTTGAATACCGCGTGCGTCACGCGGATGGCGCTTGGAAAACCCTTCGCGGGAGCTTCAGCCCGTTATTCGACGAGGCTGGGAAAATTACGGGTGTTATTGCGTCGGCGCGCGACGTGACTGAGTCGATCCTGATCGAGCAGCACCTCGTGCAAAGGGAAAAAATGGCTGCGATGGGGCAGATGATGACGGGAGCGGCGCACGAGCTGAACAATCCGCTCACCGCCATTCTCGGCGTCAGCGATCTGCTGCGCGAGCATGCCATCGACGACGCAACGCGCAGGCGCGCGGACTTGATCCTGCAGCAGGCGCGGCGGGCAGCGAATATCGTGCAGGATCTTCTCGTGTTTTCGCGCCCTGCGGCGCTGGGGAATGCGAAGGTCGGAGTCGCTGAAATCGTCGAGCGGGCGTTGCTGGCGCAGCGAGTATCGCTGGGAGAGCGAGGTATTCATGTGAAGTTCGAAGCGCCTCCCGGCCTGCCTCAAGTCGCGGGCGATGCGCGGCTTCTGTCACAGGTTTTTGCGAATCTGATCACGAACGCCGAACAATCCATCGCAGCCGCGCGCAGTAGCGGGAATCTGGACATTTCGCTCTCGAGACAGGGGAGCCATCTCTGTATCACTTTCGCGGACGATGGCGCGGGCGTTTCTCCGGAGAATCTCGGGAAGATTTTCGACCCGTTCTTCACGACGAAGCGGCCCGGTGGCGGAAGCGGCCTCGGCCTCACGATTTGCCTGGCGGTGATCAAGGAACACGGCGGAAGAATCGAAGTCGAGTCAAAGCCCGAGCACGGCGCCACGTTTCACGTGCTGCTGCCTGTGGCCCCGGGGACTCCGCCGGCGAGTGCTCCGGTGAAGGCTCCCGCTTCCTCAAAGGCGCCGGCGGATTCGAATGGCGATGCTCTGGCCGGACATACGGTTTTGATCGTGGACGACGAAGAAGGGATCCGGGAAATCGTGCAGGAAGGGCTCACCGCACGGGGGATGAAAGCGGAGGCCGTGGAAAGCGCGGAGGCCGCGCTGGCTTACCTCAAGTCGAACCTGTGCGAAGCAATCGTCTGCGACTTCAATCTTCCGGGATTAACTGGAATACAGTTTCTCGAGAAGGTGCGCGCGGCGGGGAGTGTGCTGCCGCTGTTTGTCTTTATGACCGGCGAGATGCTCGATTCGGAAGCCTTCGACCGTTTTCGCAAGGAAGGAATGCGTCTGCTGCAGAAGCCGTTTCATCTTTCGGCTCTCGCCGAACTTCTGGCGGAGCTTTTGCAGACGCAGCCTTCGGCGGCTCGCTGATTTTCCTGTCCGATTAGCGCGCGTTTACCTCGGCGTTCGCATCGACGCCAAAATCCCAGACGTAGAAGCTCATTTGCTCGTTTTGGAGGACCTCCGTAAGAACGTACTCCCCGGGTGAGAGCGGCTGACCGAGCGTAAAACGAAAGACACCTTTGGCCATTTCCCAGCGTTGCATGGGCACTGCGTTCGCGGACTGCCACTCTTGATCTTGCAACTGATCGACATGCTCGAGGAGGCGGCCGCCGTCATGGACCTTGGCACGAATGAGCTTCAGATCCGGCGTGCGGTCATCAGCCGTGCGCATGTAGAACTCGGGCTGTCCGGTGTGTATCCGCGTCGTGGCGCGTTCACCTTTGATCGAAATGTTGTGCCGCGTGGGAATGATCGGCACGGGAATCATCACCTGTTCGAGGAGACGTGTCTTGCTGAGCTTCGAGTTGATCTCGGCCTGAGCTAGTGCATTCATCGTGTGGCCGTTGAACGCCCAAAGGCCGACGCCGGAAGGCAGGAAAACACCAGGAGCCGCTTCCAGGCTCGCGTCGATATCGAGCGTACTGGCGCTCCGCTCTTCGTCCTGCTTTTCCACTTTAGCGAGGATCGTGGATTCACGTTGCGCGTCCTGCACGGCGACCTTCTTTGTCGCGTCCCAATCGACGAGTGCGGCGGGCATTACTTCCCATTGCGAACTATCGAGGTTGTAATAGCGCACGCGGTCGCCCTCGACGTGATATTCACGCACCAGTTCAAAGCTGCCATCTTTCAGCATGAGCTTGATCCCGCGCGAGGGCACCGGCGTGGCCACCGCAGGCGACTGATCCTTCTGGGAGTTTGTTGGAGAGGCGTTCGGAGAATTTTGCGCTACCGAGGAGGGAATCGTTCCGGCGAGAATCAGCAGCGCGATCCACCCTATTCGAGCCATGTAGGTGAATTTGACGGGCTTAATTGGCATGAGCGCTGCCCCAGGGCCGCCAGCGGCTTTCCCGAATTCTAGGATGCCGCGCGGGCCCGCAAGAGCAGCATAGCCCCTGCGGGCGGCAGGCCACAACTCGGTTCTATGGGAGGGATGCGGGAGGCGGGCTGGCGTTCGCCAGAATCAGGCTACGGCGCGGCAAGCTAGTGTTCGCAACGCGGATGCAGGGCGGTCATGATCGACAGGTCTGAATTGGTGAAGAGCCACTTTTCAGCGTGGGCGCCGGCGGCTTCGGCGACAGAGACCAATTTGCCGAGGTGCTTGTTGGCTGCAATGCCGCGGAGATGTTCCAGGCAAATACCGGTAAGGTTGGCGACCTCTTCCTCGGTGAAGATCTTCTGGCTCGATTTGATCCGGACCATTCGCGGCCTCTCGATCTGTCCGATGCTGGGACAAGGCTAGACGTCGCTCAACCTCCCTGCAATAGTCGTTCCGTACCAATCCCGCCAAAACTCTTTGGCTACGCCAGCAGGAGAACCCCCTTGCCGCCTATGAGTTAGGCGGAAACGAGCGAAGACTGCCCGCACGGAAACTGTGCAAACTGGAGGTGCAGGGGAGAAAGACGAGGTTCATTCGTGGAATATTTCTACAATTTGGCGAATGCGTGGAGCCGTGACTCGACGCCCCGGGGGGGGGAGATTAGGAGCGTGCTGCGAAAGGAAACCGAAAGACCCTAACGGCAGTTATAGGCCGAAGCCGCCGGCCTTTTCGAAGGCATGCGCGATTTGCAGGACTCGGCCCTCGCTGAAATGAGGTCCGAGGATTTGCATGCCGACGGGCAGGCCAGCTTTCGTTCGGCCGCAGGGCACCGATATTCCAGGGACGCCTGCGAGCGAGCCGGTTACGGTGTAAATGTCCGCCAGGTACATCTGCAAGGGATCGGCGGTTTTTTCGCCCAGACGGAATGCCGGTGTCGGTGAAGTGGGCGCAACGATTGCGTCCACCTTTTGAAAAGCGTCGGCGAAATCCTGAGCGATCAGCGAACGGACTTTTTGGGCGCGCAAATAGTAGGCGTCGTAGTAGCCGGCGGAGAGAGCGTACGTGCCGAGCATAATCCGGCGCTTGACCTCGGGGCCGAAGCCGCGCTCGCGCGTGTTGCGATACATGTCGATGAGCGTGGCCCCGGGGACGCGCAGGCCGTAGCGGACGCCATCGTATCGGGCGAGGTTGGAGCTGGCCTCCGCCGTCGCGATCAGGTAATAGGCCGCGATCGCGTAGTCGGTGTGCGGCATCTTGAGCGGCACGCGGCGGCAGCCGAGTTTGTTGAGCAGCGCAATGCCGGCCTCGACTTTCGCTTTGACCTCCGGGTCGATGCCTTCGCCAAAGTAGTCTTCCGGGACGCCGATGCGCAGCCGGTCGAGCGGCTTGCCGAGTTCCGCGGAATAGTCCGGAACCGGGACGTCAGCCGACGTGGAATCGTTCGGGTCGTGGCCGGCGATTACCGCTGTTACTGCGGCGGTGTCGGCCACGTTTGCCGCAAAGGGTCCGATCTTGTCGAGTGAGGACGCAAAGGCGACGAGTCCGTAGCGCGAGACGCGGCCGTACGTCGGCATGAGGCCGGGAACCCCACAATACGCACCGGGCTGGCGAATCGAGCCGCCGGTGTCCGTCCCGAGCGATGCCACGGCGAGACCGGCTGCGACGGCGGCTGCCGAACCTCCGCTCGAGCCGCCAGGAACGCGATCGAGCGCGACCGGATTTCGCACCGGGCCGTAGGCGGAGTTTTCGTTCGAGCCGCCCATGGCGAATTCGTCGCAATTCGTCTTGCCGAGGAACACGGCACCCGCGCGGTCGAGGCGTTCAACGGCCGTGGCATCGTACGGCGGGACGTAAGATTCGAGAATTTTCGAGGCGCAGGTAGTGCGAATGCCGCGCGTGCTGAGCACGTCCTTGATGGCGACGGGCACGCCGGCGAGTGAGGGCAAAGTTTCGCCGCGCGCGATCGCTGCGTCGATACGATCGGCTTGGGCGTACGCCCGCTCGGGTGAGAGCGTGAGGAACGCGTTCAGCTCAGTGTTGCGGCTGTCAATGCGCGTGTAAAACTGGGCGGCGAGCTCGCGCGCGGAAATCTTTTTCGTTTCGAGCGCGGCGCGGACGCCGGCAATCGTCCATGAAGTCGCGGCGCTCACTTTTCGATCACTCTGGGAACGCGGAAGAAAGGCTTAGCAGCGTCGGTTGCCTGGGCCAGGATCGGATCAGCCGCGTCGCAGGGAAGCAGCGTGTCTTCGCGCAGCTCCGGGTGGCGATCGCTGCCGGCGTACAGCACCTGTGCCATCGGCTCGACATGGGCGAGGTCGAGCTCGTTGAGCTTTTCGACGTAGGTGAGGATGCTATCGAGCTGGTCGCGATACTTGTCCACTTCCTCGGACGTGAGGCCGAGGTGAGCAAGCTCAGCGACACGGATCACATCTTCACGGCTGATTTTCATGCGAATTATCTTAGTGGAAACGGCTGGCAATGCAAAGGCGAGTCCACGAAGGTCGATTGCGAGATGCCGGCGAGACGAACGGACATGGAACAAGGGCGGCTTGCTCCGGTTTTCAGTCTCGAGATGGTGGCCGAGGCGGGGGAGAGAAAGGAAGGTTTAGCCGCGACGGCGGCGGATGAAGGGCCGGTATTCGTTGTCGGCTTCGTGCCGGATTCCTTGCGGTTCGGGCTTTGGCGCGACGAACTTCACTTCGCCTATCAGGCTGCCGCCCCATGCCTGATTGATGCGGCCGCAGAGCTCGCCCTGCATGGTTTCCAACTGGCGTTGCCAGGCTTTACCGTCGGCCATCAATTCGAGGCGGTCGCCGATGCAGCGAACGGGCCGCGTGTGCGCAGCCAGAGCGGGTCCAACGACACGGGGCCACGCGCTTGCGAGCCATGCGAAGGTGGCATTGGGCTGCTTCAGCCGATGCACAACGCGTCCGAGAAATTCTCCTGCGCGTTCCATGAGGTTCGATATTCTAACACGACGCGGCTGTGGAAATCCGCGCGCTTGCGCCGGAGATTTGGCCGTGCGAAAATTGCGAAGTACTCCTCCGCAATCCCCCGACGGTGTCTCAAGGCGTCGAGTCGGGGAAGTCGATGCGGCGATATCGTCTAAAGGTTAGGACGTGGCCCTCTCAAGGCCAAAATCCGGGTTCGAATCCCGGTATCGCTACCAAGCATATTCAATTGCCACGCGGTTGAGATGTTTTAGTGTGCTTCAGTTTCGGTGGCTTCGAGCCAGGCTCTCTGCGCGGAGAGGTGCAAGAACACGGCTTCTTCCAGTTCGTGAGCGCTTTTTGCGTGGTCAGGATAATTGCAGACGAAGGTTTCGAAGGAGAAGTTGTTGTTGGCGCCCACGAGCCTAAGCGATTGTTCGAGCCCGCCCTTCAGGTGGTTCGCGGTTGCCGTGTCCGTGTCGGAGAGTACGAGGCCGAAAAGCGCTGGTTCGAGAAGATACATCGAGTCGGTAGGGCGGATGATGCGCGCGATGGCGCGCGCCGCGTCGCCTAGCGCCGCCGTCTCTTTGTTTGCGTCGGCTGAGTTCTGCGTGAAGAGGATTTTCACGACCAGGACCGACAGCGTTTGCTGCATTGTCGCGGCGCGACGGTAATCCATGGCGAGTCGATCCTGGAAATGACTCAGATCGGGAATTGTATGCAGCAAATCCGCGTTGCCCCGATTCTGCAATTCAACGTTCCGTTGCAACTGCGACACGAGCTGCTGCTTCACATTCCGGAACGTCCTCTGACGGTCGAGCAGATAGGCCGCGATCAGGAGCGAGAGTACGCAGAATCCGAAGAAGGCGAAACGCAGCGGCCACTTTTCCGCTTGGCCCGGATGCACGAACACCAGAGGATACATCAGCAGCGCCATGCCCGCCGCCATCACGAGGACGACGACGGCTGCGAGGATCGTTAGTTGGCGCTCGCGGCGCTCCAGCTTGTCGAGTTCAGTTAAATCGAATGTGGGCATCGCCTAATCTCCGGCGGCGCGCTCGGCACCGTGATTTAGCGTCCGGAGAGGGGTGCAGAGTGCCGTATTCAACATTTTTGACTGAAGCCGATCTCGACACAAGCGGGTGTTCACAGGCTGTGACTTACGTGTAACCGCGTTTGCCAGTGACCATTTCGCATGCTCCTCCTACCGTGGACACAACGAATTGCGACGGCGCTGAGATAGCATTTACTTGCCCGTTGCATCGCCTGAGGTACCGCCGTAGAGGCGCCCGAACGCCCGGGACAGCATGACCGCCATCAGCAATCCACCGGCTCCCAAAATGAGTACATCGGGGATCTGGCGGAGGTGGAACTCGCCGACGTGGCTCACAAGAAAATACCCGACCACCGCATTGAGCGTGCCCCACAGCACGTTCACCATCGCCGAGGACAATCCCTTACCACGTGGGGAGGCGAATGGAGTCGGGAACGAGCGACCGGACACGCCGTTGACGAAATGCGGGACGGCGTTGACGAGAAAAGCGCCGCCGAAAAAGTAGGCGACGAAGAAATACCAGTGCATGGTTCCCTCCCTTCCTCTGGGCTTGGCAAAGCAGAAACGGAGCGATGGCGACATGATAGCACGTGGCTATACTTGGACGGGGCGAGTCCGATGTGGCTTGCGGCGCCGCGGATCAGAAGTCGGTCAGAGATCTGGGAGGCATCGCCACGCGGACGGCGTTGAGGACGGCGGCGAGGTCGATGACTTCCTGCGCAACGGCTCCGGCGATGGGAGGCAAATATCCGAGAGCGGCGGCGGCCATGCCGATCATGCTGAGAGCCATTCCGCCAATGGCAGACTGAAGCGCAATGCGGCGCATGTGCCTTGCAATGTGAATGAGTTCGTCGACTCGGTTTAGGGAGGTTTCGAGGATGACCGCGTCGGCGGCTTCCGTGGTAATGTCACTCTGCACTCCGAACGCGACACCCACGGTGGCTGCCTGCATTGCGGGCGCATCGTTGATCCCATCTCCGAGAAAGAGAGTCGGCGCGCGAGCCGCCTCGGCGCGCACGATTGCGACTTTTTCCTCCGGGCTCTTCGCCGAATAAACCTCTCTGACCGACACTTGTTGCGCAAGATGGCGAACCTCCTCGTCGCGGTCGCCCGAAACGATCAAAACGCGGCTGACTTCGTGCCGCGGTTTTAGGTGCCTGATAAATTGGAGGCCTTCCGCGCGGGGCATGTCGCGGAAGCGGAAGGTGGCCGCATATGTGCCGTCAATAAAGACGATACATTCAAGGCCAGATGCCACCGGGGGCAAAGCGACATGCAAGTGTTTTGCTTTGCTGCGACTCGTGATCCATACGTTTCGTTTGCCCACGATTCCCTTCAGCCCTTCGCCGGGACGTTCGCTGATTTCGGAGACAGGTTCTGCAGGCAGCTGTGCCTTCCGGACTGCTTCCTGCACTGCTTCCGAGAGCGGATGCTTTGAGAACCTTTCAAGGCTGCCAACCGCCGCGAGAACCTCCTTTTCAGTGAATTCCCGAGAACAGAGGATTTCGGACAGGGTAGGTCTTCCGTACGTGAGCGTCCCGGTCTTGTCGAAAATAAGGGTTCGGCAACGGTCGATCTGCTCCAAGACAGCCGGATTTCTGATGATGATTCCGCGGCGCGCCGCCAGCGAAATCGCACCGATGACGGCCACCGGAATGGCAATCAGCAGCGGACAAGGTGTCGCGACAACGATGACGGCGAGAAATCGGTGCGAGTCTCCTGTTATCGCCCAGGCCAAGCCTGCCAACACGAGAGCCGCCGGCGTGTACCAGGCCCCGAGTTTATCGCCGAGCCGCCGGATGCGGGGCCGGCGCTGCTCCGCATCCTGCATCACCTGCATGATCCTCGCGTAGCGGGAGTCTACCGCCAGTTTTTCTGCGCGAATGTATAACGCAACATCACCATTGACCGCACCGGACAACACCTGCGCTCCCGGCACTTTCTCAATCTCAAAAGGCTCGCCCGTAAGGTAGGCTTCGTTCATTTTGCCCTGGCCCTCGAGAACCACTCCATCGACAGGGCATATTTCGTGCGGGAAGACGACGAGTTCGTCGCCGATCATGATGTCCGCAAGTTTGACATCGGATAGACCTTCGCCAGTTTTCTTATGGGCGGTTTGCGGCATCCTCTTAGCTAACGCGTCGAGAACAGAGGAAGCACGGCTGCTTGCGAATTCCTCAAGAGCGGTGCCTCCCGAAAGCATCAGAATTACAATCACGCCGACGAGGTACTCCCCAAGAATCACCGACGTGACGATCGAGATTCCGGCGAGGTGGTCGGCTCCGAACTCCAAGGTGAAGACTTTTCGCGTCAACTGAAAAACCAGAGGCAGTCCGCCTCCAACGAGGGCAACGATGAGAGGGGCTTGCCAGGCAATTCTAGGAGCGCCGGACAGATAACGGAGGACGAGGTGTAGGACAATACTTACAAGTGCAAGAATCGCGATGACGGTCGGGCCGCTCCACATCGACCTCGTTGATTCGCGGACTTTTCCGCCGACCCGTGCCGTCCTCGGTAGATCGTTTTGCGGCCGTTGCTCTTGAGGCAAACCGTACTTTACCGGCAAGCGATGTTCCGTAGGCATTCCGGTTCGATAATTCGCACATAATACTATATGCGCGAAAGAATGCCGTGACGGGCATCACCGTGCCTGTCTTTCGGTTATCGCCAGGACGGTGAGTCGTGCCACAGAATGAAAGGGACCTCCAACGGCACGAACGCGCCATCGTGCTGGGGAACGAGTCGCGGTGTGTAGTCAGCGGCGGGACGGGTCGCCGGAAGGAGAGTAGTGTACGTGAAGCCGTTTGCAGAGCCAACGAGGTGCTCGCCACGGCTTAGGGGGTGGGTGACCGGAGCGTTGGCGTTTTGGCCTTCCGCGTACAGTTCAACCCTTACGGCGTCGGGATCGAGATCGTCGAGGAAAACCTGAACCTGAAATGCGAATTGTCCTTCTTTCTGTTCGACGGTCGCGCTGCCAAAACGCAGCATTGGCCAGTGCTTTGCGAGCTGAGCCTGCCAATTCAGCAAGTCAGCTCCCATCGCGCCTTTCTTCTCGGCGCGACGGCGAAAGGCAGCCGCAGCTGGGATGTAATGCTCGTCGGTGTACTGGCGGACTGCCCGGTTGGTCGAAAACGCCGGAGTCAGCCGCGCCATGCTTTCGCGCATGCGAGCAACCCAGCCCCGCGGAATTCCATATTCATCGCGCGTGTAGAATTCGGGAATGACTTCGCGCTCGAGCAATCCATATAGGGTTTCGGCCTCCGCTGCGTCCCAGGACGGATCACTGTCGTGCTCCCGCCCGTCGCCAATGGCCCAGCCCACTTCGGGCGAATAGGCCTCCGCCCACCACCCATCGAGCTCGGAAAGATTGAGTCCTCCGTTGACGAGGACCTTCATGCCGCTCGTGCCGCTTGCTTCCCAGGGACGCCGCGGCGTGTTGATCCATAGATCGACACCCTGAACCAACTGCTCCGCCATGAGCACATCGTAATCACTCAGGAAGACAACCCGAGACCGCGCTTCGGGGCGATGGGAGAATTCAATCCACTGCCGAATCATGTTTTGGCCCTCGACGTCCTGCGGATGGGCTTTTCCGGCGAGTACGAGCTGGACCGGGCGTTCGTGATTGGTAAGAATTCGCAGGAGACGATCGGGATCATGCAGAAGAAGATTGGGGCGCTTGTACGCCGCAAAACGACGGGCGAAACCCAATGTCAGAGTGTCGGGATCGAACACCTGGGCGGCCTGCGCAATTTCCTCTGGGGAAGCTCCGCGGCCCGCCAATTGACGGACGTGACGGTTGCGAGCATAGCGAACAAGAGACTTGCGGCCTTGCGCGCGAAGCTGCCACAAGTCCGATTCGCCAACCCGACGAAGGCTGATTTCCAGGCCGGCCATAGTTTCGCGCCATCGTTCCTTGCCGCATGTGGATTCCCACAGGTGATCCGCCTGAGCGGAATCCCATGTGGGCGCGTGCACGCCGTTCGTGATATGAGTGACCGGCACTTCGATTTCCGGCCACCTCGGAAAAAGCGTCTGGAAGATTCGCCGGCTAACCTGACCGTGCAGCCGACTGACGCCATTAACGGCGCCGCTGCCATGGATTGCGAGGTACGCCATATTAAACGGCTCGGAGGAATCCTGGCGGTCGCGCCGGCCGAGCGCCAGGAGATCCTGGATCGAAATCGAGAGGCCGTCCTCCGCGTACTTTCTGAGGTACCACTCCATCAGGCCAGGATCGAAGCGGTCGAAGCCCGCTGCGACGGGGGTATGGGTGGTGAATAGGTTGCCGGCGCGCGTGACCGTGAGCGCCAGATCGAATGGCTGCTTATTGTCGATCATGTAGGAGCGGGCTCGTTCCAGCACCGCTAACGCGGCGTGGCCCTCATTGAGGTGACACACCTCGGGATGCAATCCGAGAGCCCTCAAAAGCTGCCAGCCTCCGATCCCGAGAACCAGCTCCTGCTTTAGACGCAACTCCGAACCGCCTCCGTAGAGTTCGGTGGCAATGCCGCGGTACGCCGGAATATTCGCAGGATCGTTTGTGTCCAAGAGATATAACTTCGCTCTGCCCACCTTCACCTGCCAAGTGCGGATCCAAAGCTTGCCGGCAGGAAAGTCGATCGACAGGCGCAACCATTCGCCATTGGATTGGCGCACGGGCTGGATAGGCAGTTGGCCGGGATCGTTGAATGGATACAACGCTTGCTGTTGACCCTGCGAGTCGATTTCCTGGCGAAAATATCCCTGCTGATAGAGAAGGCTTACGCCGATCACCGGGACACCCAGATTGCTCGCGGTTTTCAGCTGATCGCCGGCGACGTTTCCGAGGCCGCCTGAATAGATCGGCAGCGCCTCGCTCAGCATAAATTCCATTGAGAAATACGCAACCGCCGAGAGACCGGAACCATGGTGCGCCTTTTGAAACCAGCCCTCGGATTCCTCGGCAATCTGTTTCTTACGACGGAGATCCGCCAGAAGTTTTTGGAAGTTCGCCTCAGAGGTAACACTCTGCAGTCTTTCCCGTGACACGGTTTGCAGCACGACCCAGGGATTGTGGGTCAGGTCCCAGAGTTCGGGGTCAATGCGCTCCCAAAGCTGATCCGCCGAATGATTGAAGGACCATGTCATGTCCAAAGCCAAGTCGGTGAGAGCATCGGAAACGGCGATACTAGAAGGGCGATTGCTGGACGCGGGGCTGCTCATACATGATTCCTTCCTGCGGCTCAGGAGCCGGCCGCTGCTCGCGCGCTGCGTGCGAGCGTCTCGGAAACGATTGTCTGCGCTTCCTCTTGGATGCGTCGTAGATGGTCTTGACCGAGGAAGCTCTCGGCGTAGATCTTGTAAATCTCTTCCGTGCCCGACGGACGGGCCGCAAACCAACCATTCTTAGCCGTCACTTTGATGCCGCCGATGGCGTTGTGGTCTCCGGGAGCTTCGGTGAGGATCTGCTGGACGTTTTCGCCGGCGATTTCGGTGATGCGGACATCGGCTGCCGACAATTTCTGGAGGGCGGCCTTTTGTTCGCGCGTGGCGGGAGCGTCGATGCGTTCGTAAACTGGGTCGCCCAGGTCGCGCGTGAGTGCACGGTAGATTTCGCCGGGATCTTTTCCGAGGCGCGCGGTGATCTCGGCAGACAGCAGGCACGGGATGATTCCGTCTTTGTCGGTGGACCAAACGCTGCCGTCGCGCGCGAGAAAAGAGGAGCCGGCACTTTCCTCGCCCGCAAAGCCGAGGCGGCCATCGAGGAGGCCTTCGACGAAAAACTTGAAACCGACGGGGACCTCATAAAGGCGGCGTTCGAGGCGAGCGCTGACGCGATCGATCATGCTGCTGCTGACCACCGTCTTGCCGACGGCAACATCCTTGGCCCATTTGCCGCGGTTGGCAAACAGGTAGTGGATGCAGACGGAGAGGTAGTGATTCGGCGGCAGCAGACCGCTGCCCTTGGTGACGATGCCGTGGCGATCGTGATCCGTATCGGCGGCGAAGGCGATGTCGAACTTGTCCTTCAGTCCGATGAGTCTCTGCATGGCATAGGGAGAAGAAGGATCCATGCGGATTTTGCCGTCCCAATCCACCGTCATGAATCGGAACGTGGGGTCGACGGATTTGTTCACGACTGTCAAATTGAGGCTATAGCGCTCGGCGATCAGCGGCCAGTAATCGATGCCCGCGCCTCCGAGCGGGTCGACGCCGAGCTTGATCTTGGAATCGCGGATCGCCGCTATATCGATGACTGTCTCGAGATCGTCGATATAGCTGTGGAGAAAGTCGTATCGATGAGTCGTCGAGGCTCGAAGGGCCTCTGCGAACTGCATTCGCTTAACGCCCTGGAGCGCGCCCCGAAGAAAGTCGTTGGCCTTCGATTCGATCCGTGATGTGACGTGCGAATCGGCTGGTCCGCCGTGCGGCGGATCGTACTTGAAGCCACCGTCGTCCGGAGGATTGTGGGACGGGGTGATAACGATGCCGTCGGCGAGGCCGGTTTTCCGCCCGAGGTTGTAACGGAGAATCGCGTGGGAGACCGCGGGAGTCGGGGTGTACGGAGTGCCTTCGGAGAGCATCGCCTCGATGCCGTTGGCGGCGAGCACTTCGAGCGCGCTGGCAAATGCCGGCTCGGAGAGCGCATGAGTATCCATGCCGAGGAAAAGCGGGCCGTCGATTTTCTGCGACGCGCGGTAGTCACAAATCGCCTGAGTGATTGCGAGGATGTGCCACTCATTGAATGCGCCGTCGAAAGACGAGCCGCGATGGCCCGATGTGCCGAAGACGACGCGCTGGCGCGGGTCGTCAGGGTCCGGACGCAGCGCGTAGTAGGACGTGACGAGCTTCGGTACATTGACCAAGATCGAGGGATCGGCCGGTTTCCCGGCGGCGGGATTTATTTCCATTCGTCACCTGACCTTGCGGCAGCAGCCCGCCGCACGCACTGTCACCAAATCAACAGAGAGGTTAGATGGGTTGGGACTTCGCTGAGGTGCTGCCATCTTCGTGTCTCTTTTCGGGACATCGCTGCAGAGGTTCTAAGAATGCCGCTGACTTAACCCTGGACGCTACACTTTCTATATAGCACATTCCTGTTTACACTGTGCCTGGACTTGTTTGGATCGCCCGATGCTGGCAGTCTAGTGCTCTCGTTCGGTGTCCAGTCGTCGAGCCAGCCAAGTGAACCGACGATGTGGAAAAAGGGGTGAGCGATGCAACTTGGAATGATTGGTCTTGGAAGGATGGGATCGAACATGGTGCGGCGCCTGATGAAGGGCGGGCACCAGTGCGTCGTCTTCGATCGATCGGCGAAGGCGGTGCAGGATCTAGTGCAGGAAAAGGCGACCGGATCGGATTCGCTGGCGAATCTCGTGAAGGGACTCGCGAAACCTCGGGCGATCTGGCTGATGGTCCCGGCGGCCGTGGTGGATCAGAGCATCGCCGACCTTCTGCCCCATCTCGAGGCTGACGACATCCTCATCGACGGCGGCAATTCCTATTACATAGACGATATTCGCCGGGCGAAGGAACTGGCGGCGAAGCGGATTCACTACGTGGACGTGGGAACGAGCGGCGGGGTTTGGGGATTAGAACGAGGTTACTGCATGATGATCGGGGGAGAGCCGGGCGTGGTGAAGCACCTGGATCCTATTTTCGCGACGCTGGCGCCGGGAATCGGCGATATACCGCGAACGCCGGGACGCGAGAAGGTGGGCGGCACAGCGGAGCAGGGTTACCTGCACTGCGGCCCCAACGGAGCCGGGCATTTCGTGAAGATGGTGCACAACGGCATCGAATACGGCCTCATGGCCGCGTACGCCGAGGGGCTGGGCATTCTGCGTGACGCGAACATTGGGAAGGAGAAGCACGAAATCGATGCGGAGACAACACCGTTACGCGATCCCGAGCACTACCAATACGATCTCAATTTACGTGATGTCGCCGAGGGATGGCGGCGAGGGAGCGTGATCGCGTCGTGGTTGCTCGATCTGACGGCCGCTGCGCTGGTGAAAGACCCGTCGCTCGGTCAATTCGCCGGGCGCGTCTCGGATTCGGGCGAGGGGCGCTGGACAATCAAAGCCGCGATCGATGAGGGGGTGCCGGTGCCGGTCCTCTCCGCGTCGCTATACGAGCGTTTTTCCTCGCGCGGACAAGCGGACTATCAAAACAGACTGCTTTCGGCGATGCGTTTTGCTTTCGGCGGCCATTTGGAGAAAGCGGCCGAGAAATAGTCCTGCGAGAAGAGGAGATTTATCTAGCGGCGGCTGCTTCGCGAACGACGCCCGCTTCATCTCTTTCGCGAGCCAGTTATTGATCGTAGATCCATCGATACGTCGCCTCAAGACCGGCACGCAAGGTGGTGTTCGGCTCCCAGTTGAGATATTTCTTGATTAGAGTGTTGTCGCTATTGCGGCCGTTCACGCCCTTGGGTGCGCTGAGATCGTAGTTCCTCTTTAGCTTGACTCCGGGGATTTCCTCGGCGATATCAACCAATTGATTGATGGTTACCGCCTCGCTTGATCCCAGATTGATCGGTTCGCGAATTCCGGAATGCATGATGAGATCGATGCCGGTAATGCAGTCGTCGATGAACATGAAGCTGCGAGTCTGATTGCCCGAGCCCCAGGTTTCGATCTCGTGCCTGCCCGAGACTTTCGCCTCGATCACCTTCCGGCAGATCGCAGCCGGCGCCTTTTCGCGTCCCCCGTACCACGTTCCCCAGGGTCCGTAGACGTTGTGAAAACGGGCGACGCGGGTGCAGAGGCCGAAATCTTCAAGAAAGTGGCGGCACATCCGCTCTGAGAAGAGCTTTTCCCAACTGTAGCCGTCTTCGGCAAGCGCCGGGTAAGCGTCCTCTTCCCTGAGCGACGGGGCCTCGAATGTCTTCTGCGTGTTCTGGTCCTCCGATACCTGAAAAATGCAAGCACGTTGCGGCCCGTTTCTGTTGCTTACCAGCAGCGAGCAATAGCAGCAAGATTAACGCGGGGTCCAGTGCGGGTGGTTGGTGAAGAGACCGCTCACGAAACCAATCTGATAGACAATGAAGAGACCGAAGCCGAAGCTGATGACGCCTGAAGCGATGCGCAGGCCATTGCTCAGGTGGGAGCGACTTTTGGCGTAGGCGAATGGCGCGCCCATCACACCGGTGATAAGCATCATACCGGCGATTGTGCCGACTCCGAATAACAGAAGGTAAGCGACCGCCCATTTCGGATTGTGGATTGTCGTTAAGACGAGCAGCGCGACCGCTGCCGAGCCGGCAAGACCGTGGACGAGGCCCACGACGAGTGGGCGCACAGCGTTGTAGAGTCCGAGGCGGCCGAAGTGGCGATCGAACCAACGCAGAGGCGTGTGCGTCGGATCGTGGGGATGCGCTTCCGGATTATGTGTATGCGGATGCGTGTGAACGTAATCGGCATGGCTGTGGGCATGCGAATGTAGTGTGCCGGCGTCGCCGTCCTGTTGTAGCGCGGGCGACACGTTGTTCGTGATCCACTGCAGGATACCGGTCAGGTTGAAAACGCCGAGCAGGATTAGCATGAGGCCGACGGAAAATTCCATCGAGAGGCCGATGCGCGTGGGAATGACCCAGTCGAAAAGAATGATGCCGCTTCCGACGAGCAGGATCGTCAGCGTGTGCCCGACTCCCCAGAGGCCGCCGATGACGGCGGCGTGCTTCATCGAACGGTGACGCGAAACAATGGTGGAGACGGCGATCACATGGTCAGGATCCATGGCATGGCGCATGCCAAGAAAAAAGCCGAGCGCAATGATGGAAAGAAGGCCGATCATGAATTCCTCGCTCCGAGGGCACTACTATAACCGAACTATCCAGCGACAAACAGCGTTCGCGCGAACCATCACGGGACGAAATGCTGGAACCGGGCTGGCATATCTGTTTTCTCATTGGCCGATGGCCAGTTCTACAAAGGGATGGCTTCTGAGCCAAATATTCTGAAGATCCATTCGCAATCGGGCCGGCGCCATCGCGCTGGAGCAAACGGAAATGATGCGGCCCGTGAAGAGCGCCGAGAAAAAGATGAAACCCTCAGACGCCGAGATATAGCCGAATGGCTAGTTCACCCATGGCGTCAGCATGGTGGGCAGATGCGTGAGCGTCATCCAGACAAGCATCGCTCCGCGCGCGGCGTCGAGTTCGGTTCGTCGTTTCATTCGGTCGGGATGGCTTCAAGCTCTTCGATGTCGGCTACCGGCAAATTGGTTCGTTCGGCCCCCGGGACTAACCATGCACTACGCTGTCGCTTGAGAGCACAAGAAAACGCGTAGAAAGGGAGAGAGAAAGGTTTCGCGCATCCCCTGCCGGCCAGCTGTATGGGCCTGCTTCCGCGAGGCTTATTCAAAGACGGTGGCCCACGCGCGGCCGATTAGCGAGATTCCCAAGAATCCGATTGCCAGGTATATGGCGACATAGAGCATCAGGAAAGCGACAGCGACCACCGAATGCTTGGCTGCCGGCTTCGCCATGGATAGTTCCGCGCGTCGGGCCATCCCCTCAACGGGCCGGACTGAATCCAAAGGTCTGAAAGCTCCAACGGGCAGCGCCGAGTCCATCTGTTCGCTCATAGGCGTGAGTGTAGCCATTGGCGCGAAAACACTCCAATTCAAAGTTGCGCTCGAAGGAATCGCTTTTTGAAATGTGAGCGGTTCGAAGCGGTCGGTCCCTGAGAATTGCTGGAATCGGAGGTGGCTGCGGTCCTTCAGACGACTGCGGCGTCGGATTCATTCCGCACAAAAAAAGAAGGGCGCCTCGAGGTTTTCCTCGAAGCGCCCAATGGTTGCGGGGGTTGGATTTGAACCAACGACCTCCGGGTTATGAGTTCAAGTGGGCAGGTTCGAAAACCATGCTAAGTCTCGCCGAATCTGTTGTCCTCTCTGCCTACTACGCTCAAATTCTGCGCTCTAGAAGGGGTTTTGCGCCCAATCTGCGCCCAGATTCCACTTATCCTCGATGTCCGTAACCAGATATGTTTGCGGTCTAGTACTTGACTTGTCCGGTTTCGGCGTTTATCAGGCCTATAGCCACGGATACTAGCGAGAAATTCCCATAATCCCGTTTCTGGCCAGTGAACACAAGGGCGTGTAACTGCGCAGTTTCGGCAGCAACAGCCAGATCTGATTCGGCTCGATCCGTTCCGGAACGCGCCATCGTACCGCGGCCTGTTCCAGTGGCAAATTCGTTGTGTCGAGTGCGCGAGAGGCGTAGGATTTTCGAGATGATGGCCCAATCGGATATTTTGGTCCCAAGCTGGAGCATTCCTTACGGGTAGAGAAGACAGCAGGGCCGCACCAAAATTTTCCTCGACCAATCTCGGACAGCCTCGACCGTCGGTCCGAAGTAACGCGGCGCGTTAGTCCAGAGTCCAAGCAGGTGACGCCGACGCAGACGGACTACGGCGCGCTGCCGAACCTAAGACGGTTGTTCACCGACAGCTACAATCGGCCGGAGGAGCTTCGCTAAGCGTGGCCTGAAAAAAGGAGTTTCCGATTGACAGCTGACATAAACGAGCATTCGGCGATCCGTCCTGGCGATCAACTCTCGGCTCCTGTTCCAGCACATTCCCGGCACCATAACGTTGTGCGGATCGTCGTCTGGAGTCTGTCGCTATTGGTTCTTGTGGTTGTATTCGTGCTGGTCTGGCGCCACCACGAGGAGGCCAAGAACGCGGCGGCCTTGGCGCACGTTGCCGCGACGGGGATCACCACTACGAGTGCGACGGCCCAAAAGGGCAGCATCGGCGTCTATCTCGACTCGATCGGCACGGTCACCCCGGTCTATACCGATTCGATTACGAGCCAGGTGAATGGCCTGGTCGCGGCCGTACATTACACGGAGGGACAACGAGTAGGGAAAGGTGATCCGCTGATTGACGTCGATCCGCGCCCGTACGAAGCAACGCTTCTGCAAGCGCAAGGGGCGCTGGAGCGAGACCAGAACGTGCTCGCCCAAGCGCGGATGGACCTTGATCGCTACCGTGCCGCGTGGGCGCGCAACGCCATTGCAAAGCAAATTCTGGAAGACCAGGAAAAGCTCGTGCTGCAGGATGAGGGCACGGTAAAGAACGACCTCGGAACCGTGCAATACGATCAGGTTCAGGTCGACTTCTGCCACATCACCGCTCCGATCACCGGCCGCGTGGGTTTGCGGTTGGTCGATCCGGGCAACGTCGTACAATCATCCGGGACCGTAACCCTCGCTGTCATCACGCAGCTGGAGCCCATCACTGTAATTTTCACAATATCGGAAGACAATCTCGGACAGGTTCAAGCCGGCTTACGCAAGAAGGCAAAGCTCACCGTCGATGCCTTCGATCGCGGGGACCAGGCGAAGATTGCAAGCGGGAACTTGTTGACGATCGACAACGAGATCGACACCACGACTGGAACCGTGCGAGGGCGAGCGCTCTTCGCCAATAAGACTGATGCGCTTTTTCCCAACCAGTTCGTAAACACGCGCCTGCTGGTAGATACGCTGCAGGGAGTGACTCTGATTCCGGCGTCGGCCATTCAGCAAAATGGCCAGGCATCGTTCGTCTACGTGATTCAAAACAATGTCGCTCATATACGCAGCATCAAGCCGGGCGTGACAGACGGCGGCGTAACGCAGGTGGAAGGCATCAACCCTGGAGACGTTGTCGCCAACAGCAGCTTCGATAAGCTGCAAGACAACTCCAAGGTCGTTATTTCGAGCAAGCCTGCCCCGGCCGCTGCTAGCGGGAGTGGCGCCCCGTGAGTCCATCTCGTCCGTTTATCTTGCGGCCGGTGGCGACGTCCTTGCTGATGGCTGCCATCCTCCTGGTCGGCATTGTCAGCTATACGCAATTGCCGGTCTCGGCGTTGCCCGAAGTCGACTATCCGACCATTCAGGTGCTCACGTTTTATCCAGGAGCAAGCCCGACTGTGGTGGCGACGACGGTGACGGCGCCGCTGGAGCGTCAATTCGGCGAACTGCAGGGCTTGAGCCAAATGACCTCCTCAAGCTCCGGCGGCACTTCCGTCATCGTGCTGCAGTTCAACCTCGCTGTGGATATCGATGTAGCCGAGGAGGAGGTGCAGTCCGCCATAAACGCTTCTCAGAGCTTGTTGCCATCCATCCTGCCCGCGCCGCCGACCTACAGCAAGACGAATCCAGCCGACGCTCCCGTGCTCACTCTAGGCGTCGCCTCGAGTTCCATGCCGCTTTCTCAGGTGGAGGACCTTGTGGACACGCGTCTCGCCCCGAAGATTTCGCAGCTCAACGGGGTCGGCCTCGTAACCATCAGCGGCGGGCAAAAACCCGCCGTGCGCATTCAGGCCAACCCCACTGCCCTGTCGTCCTATGGCATCAATCTAGAAGACCTGCGGAGTGCGCTGACGCAGGCCAGCGTGAATGCTGCCAAGGGGAACTTCGACGGACCCAGCCAGGATTACCAGATCGATGCCAACGATCAGCTGGTCACCAGCAATGACTATCGGAATGTTGTAGTCGCATACCGCAACGGCGCGCCGGTGATGCTGACGGACGTCGCACACATCGTGAATGGCGTGGAGAACAATTATCAGGCGGCGTGGATGAATCAGACGCCTGCCGTGATCGTGAACGTGCAACGCCAACCCGGCGCGAACACGATCAGCGTGGTCAGGAGCATCAAGGGACTGATCCCGCAGCTCGAGGCCAACCTTCCCACCGGCATTCAGGTGACCACGCTCACCGATCTCACGACCGCCATCGAAGCATCGGTTTCCGACGTCGAGTTCGAATTGATGTTGACGGTCGGACTTGTGGTGCTCGTCATCTTCCTCTTCTTGCGCAGTCTTTACGCGACCATTATTCCGAGCGTGGCGGTGCCGCTGTCACTGATCGGCACTTTCGCGGCGATGTACATCCTCGGTTACAGCCTGGAGAACCTGTCGCTGATGGCGCTAACCATCTCCACCGGCTTCGTGGTGGATGATGCCATCGTGATGATCGAAAACATCTCGCGCTACATCGAAGCAGGCGATCCGCCGATGGAAGCGGCACTCAAGGGAGCGGAACAAATTGGATTCACCATTTTGTCGCTGACCGTAT
>JBAPOM010000262.1:0-2783 GCA_049279635.1 Candidatus Acidiferrales bacterium | reverse complement strand
CGGCAGCATTTCGGGCACGCGGCAGACGGCCGCAGGCACGGACCGTTTCTCGGCGTCACACGCCGAACTCGCCATGTTGCCTGGGCGCAATCTGATTCGGGAAATGACGGCGACCGGAGGCGTGGTGGCCGAGTCTCACCAAGGCGCTGATTGGCACATCCTGAAAACCGATGCCTTGCGCGTGGCATTCAGCGCACCCGCAGCGACGGCGTCCAAAGGAACCCCGGAGCAGCAACGAATCGAAAGCGCCGAGACCCTAGCCCCGGCGACCATCGAGTCACGGAGCGGCAATGACACGACTACGCTGCAGGCGAAGAAGTTTGTCGCACAGTTGGGTGCGGGCGGGCGGATCGACAAATTGTTGGGGCACTCGGGCGTCGAGGTCCGCAGCCAGACCGGCAACGCCGCGCCGCAGTTGATTTCGGCCGCGGAACTCGCCGCTACCTTCGGCGCAAACGGGGATTGGGAAACGCTGGATGAAAGCGGGAACGTCCGGTTTCAGCAAAGCGACCGTGAGGCGAGCGCCGCCCGCGCGAGAATCGTGCGCGCAACCGATACCATTACGCTCGATGGCTCGCCCGTGATATCCGATTCGGCGAGTCGCACGACGGCGGCCAATGCCACCATCAACCAGAAATCGGGCGACCTCCGCCTGACCGGAGGCGTGGTTTCCACGTATCTCGCCACCACTTCTTCCGCCGGCCAGGTGGACGCCGTAGGTTTTGGCACGGGCGCGGCTCATGTCTCGGCCGATCTGCTTACCGGCTCCGTCAACGCGGGGCATGTGACTTATGCCGGCCACGCCCGGCTGTGGCAGGGAGAGTCCGTTCTGGACGCGGACCAGATCGAGCTCTGGCGCGACGACAAGAAACTACAGGCGAACGGCCATGTGGTCGCGGTGTTTCCGCAGGCTTCCGGGCCGTTTGCGAAGCCCTTCGGGCCATTGTCCGGCGCGCCCGCGGCCGCGCCGACCGCCGCCTCAGCTTCCGGATCAACCCCTGCCTCTACGCCGACGCTATGGAGGATCCGCGCGCCGGTCCTGACCTATTGGAGCGATCTGGGCAAGGCGCACCTGGAGGGCGGAGTGGTAGCGAGTTCCGACCAGGGCTCGCTCGAATCCCGTGTGCTCGACGTTTTTCTGGCCAGCGGGCCGCCGGCCAGCCAAGGGGCCGCTCGCGGAATCACCGGGCAACTCAGCCGGGTGCTGGCGCAAGGGAACGTGATCGTGCGGCAGGGCGATCGCCGGGGCATGGCGGAGCAGGGGGAATACACGGCGGCGGATGGCAAGTTCGTTCTCTCCGGCGGACAGCCAACCGTTACTGACAATTCTAGCAACTCAGCGACGGGCCATTCGTTGACCTTCTTTGTTGCGAATGATACGATTTTGATTGATTCGCAAGAAGGTTCGCGCACGCTGACCAAACACCGGGTTGAGAAATGAACCGGCATGTTGAAACTTCAGGCCGCCGATCTGCGGAAATCGTATCGAGGTCGGAAAGTTGTCGATGATGTCAGCCTGGAGGTTCAGCAAGGCGAGGTGGTTGGGCTGCTCGGGCCGAACGGCGCAGGAAAGACCACGACGTTCTACATCTTGGTCGGCCTCGCACGTCCGGACTACGGTCGTGTTTTGCTGGACGCCGAGGATATTACCGACCTCCCCATGTACCTGCGGGCCCGGAGCGGCATCAGCTACCTTCCTCAAGAGCCTTCCGTTTTTCGGAAGCTGACGGTCGAAGAGAACCTCCTGGCAATCCTGGAGACTCTGTCTCTTACCGTCGAGCAGCGGCGCGATCGCGTGGAGGAGCTGTTGGCGCAAATGGGACTCGAAGGAGTTCGTTACAGCCGGGCGTACGTTCTATCGGGCGGCGAGCGCCGTCGCTTGGAAATCGCGCGCTCCCTGGTACTTTCGCCTTCGTTCGTCTTGCTCGACGAGCCCTTCGCGGGTATCGATCCGCTGACCGTGATCGACATCCAGAAGATCATTGCCGACTTGAGTGGCGCCGGCATCGGGGTGCTCATTACGGACCACAACGTCCGCGACACGCTCGCCGTCACCACCCGCGCGTATATCATTACAGAGGGAAAGATACTCGCTTCCGGCACGCCCCCCGAGGTGGCTGCGAATTCCGACGTTCGCCGTCTCTATTTGGGAGAAGGATTCCGGCTCAACTGAATTTATGAATTGGCTCGCACCCAAACTGAATCTCCGCGTCGCCCAAAAGCAGATCCTTACGCCGGGCCTCGTGCAAATGGTGAGCGTTCTCGCGCTCAATCGCCTCGAGCTGCGCGAGATGATCAACCAGGAGATCATGGCCAATCCCGTCCTCGAAGAAATGCAGGAAGAGGGTGTAGCGGTCGAAAACTACACAGATGAAGCGTTCCTCAAGAAGGAAACGGAAAAGGTTCCCGAAACCGAGGCCGCTAATCCCTTCGATGAATTCGATTTCGGCTCATTCTTCACGCAGTATCTCGATACCGGCGCCGAGCGGGTCGCGGGCAGCGAGCGCGAGGAGATCGAGAAGCCTTCCTTCGACAAGTTTCTTTCCTCGCCATCGAGCCTGGCCGATCACCTCGAGTGGCAGTTGAGTGTCGCAATCTGCACCGAAACCGTAAGCAAGATCGCCGAAGGAATCATCGGCAACCTCGATGAGAACGGCTATTTGACGGCCACTCTCGATGAAATCGCGCAGTCCGGCAACTACTCTATGGAAGACGTCGAAGAAGCACTCACCATGGTGCAAGAATTCGATCCGCCCGGAGTCGCCGCGCGCGATCTCCCAGAG
>JBAPOM010000261.1:0-13877 GCA_049279635.1 Candidatus Acidiferrales bacterium | reverse complement strand
ATATAAGTCCGGACCCGCCCACGGGTTCAGCTCCCGCAGTTCCCGCGTGCGCGTTACTCAATCGCGGCAGGCGCGAGCGGTTGGCTTTGACACGAGCGCGACGGTTCGCTAGCGTCGAGGATGCGCCGCTGGATGTTTCGCTACAGGCGGCGTGCGACTGGAGCGAACCTTGGCGCGGCCCATCATTACGCTGACGACGGATTACGGCACTAACGACCATCTGGTCGGCGTGATGAAGGGCGTGATCCTCGCCATCAATCCCGAAGTCAACGTCGTCGACATCACGCATGGCGTGATCGCGCATGATGTTCTGGACGGCGCTCTGACGATCGCGCAGGCGTACAAATATTTCCCGCCAAAGACGATTCACATTGTGGTTGTCGATCCCGGCGTGGGGACGGCGCGGCGGCCGATTCTGGTGGCGGCCGATCAGCATTACATCGTGGCGCCGGACAATGGCGTGCTCTCCGGCGTGTACGATCAGACTGAGGCGCTCTACGTCTGGAACATCATTTCCGAACACTATTTCCGCACTCCCGTGAGCAACACGTTTCATGGGCGCGACATTTTCGCGCCGGTGGCGGCGTGGCTCTCGAAATCGTGGCAGACCTCAACGTTCGGCGAGCAGATCACGGATTTCGTGCGCTTCGCGATTCCCAAGCCCAAAGCGGCCGGCAACACGGTGAAAGGCATCGTGCTGCGCGTCGATCACTTCGGCAACGCGGTGACGAATATTACGCCGCAGGATGTTCCGGCGCTGGCGGGCGGCAACGGGAAATTCACGATTCGCGCGGGGAATGCCGTGGTGAGCAAGGTCGTTCCGACATTCGCGCAGGGCGCGGCAGGCGAGGCGGTTGGCGTGATCGGATCGAGCGGCTACCTCGAAATTTCGGTGAACAAGGCCAGCGCCGCTCGGGCGCTCGGCATCGCGCGCGGCGCCGAAGTGACCGTCGAATTAAGCTGACGGTTTCTTTGCGGCGGCATTCCGAAGTTGCAGCCTCACTTCCTCCAGCATCACGTCGAATCCCGGAGCCATGATTTCGAGGACTCGAAGGCGGTCGTAGCAGAGTATCTCCTCGTGATCGATTCGCACGACGGCCGGTTCCCTCTTCCGCGACGAGCCTCTGAAGTCAAAACATACCGGGTCGTAGTTGCCCCCAGCCGGTTTGGCAAACGGCAGGAATCCTTTTTCGAGAAGGAACGGCCACATGATGGCGTCCCCGCGCATGGCAACACGGAATTCTGTCGTGTACTTATTCCGATCGCAACCGACTGAATAAAGCGTCAACGGACCGGCATCAAATGACGGGAAAAGGTATCGCGATATTAACGACCGCACGGTAGGAGGCAAAGGAAGCGGCAGCTGTCGTTCGACCTCGGCGAGCCAACTGGCGCCGTCAGAGGGCACAATCTGCCAGTGGAAGATTTCCGACCACTCCGATTCGGAGAGGACGCACTTTGCAGGAATATCATCGAGGAAGCGAGGCTCCCGCGGTGAACAATTGACCGCGGAGACAAACGCATCAACCCTATCATCCGTCACGGAATCCGTTCCGCCCATACACAGCAATCTAGCGTGGCAACCTTTTGCGGTTCGAGACTATCTCGCCAGTGAAGTTACAATCAGGTAAGAGCGCATGCGCGGGTCCATCCAGTCGCGGAGGGCGTCGCCGAGGAGGTTGAAGGCGAGGACGGCGGCCATTACCGCGAGCGCGGGGAAAATCACCATGTGCGGCGCGTCGAAGAGGTGGCTGCGCGCGTCGTTGAGCATGGCGCCCCAGCTGGGCATGGGCGCGAGGACGCCGAGGCCGAGGAAGCTGAGCGTCGATTCGGCGAGGATCGCGCCGGCCATGGCGATGGTCGCCTGCACCAGAAGCGGCTGAAGAATATTGGGCAGAAGATGCCGCAGCAAAATGCGCGCGGGCGAAGCGCCCAGCGAACGCGCCGCAAGCGCGTACTCCATTTCTTTAGCCTGCAAAATCTGCGCGCGCGCGAGCCTCGCGTAGCCCGCCCAGCCCGTGATGATCAGCGCAAGAATTACTTTGCCGATGCCAGGGCCGAGAAACGCAGCGAACGCGATCGCCAGCAGGATTCCCGGAAATGAAAGGAACGCGTTGATAAGGACGACGTTCACGATGTGATCGAACCATCCGCCGATAAAGCCGGCGAGAGCGCCGATCGAAAGACCGAGCGCTCCCGCGCCAGCCACTACGCTGACCGCAACCAGCATCGAGACGCGCGCGCCGAAGAAGATGCGCGAGAGAATGTCGCGGCCGAGATCGTCGGTGCCCATCCAGTGCGCGGCGCTCGGACCGAGCAGGCGCGCGGGAAGATTCTGCGCGGTCGGATCGTAGGGCGCGAGCCACGGGGCGGCGAGCGCAATGAACACGAGCAGCAGCGCCAGGCCGAGCCCCCAGCGTCCCGGGCCGCTTCGCAGAAGAAACTCGCGCAGGCCTTTCATTGCAGGCGCACCCGCGGATCGACCAGCGCGTAGATCATGTCGGTCAAGAGATTCACAACGACGTAGGACACGGCAATCAGCAGGATGCAGCCTTGCAACAGCGGATAGTCGCGCGCCGAAATCGCCTGGACGGCGAGGCGGCCGATGCCGGGCCACGAAAAAATCGTTTCGGTGACGATGGCGCCCGCGAGAAGCGTGCCGAACTGCAGGCCGAGGATCGTGAGAATCGGAATCAGCGCGTTGCGGAAGGCGTGGCGAAATAGCACCTGCGATTCGGAGAGGCCCTTGGCGCGCGCCGTGCGGACGTAGTCGCTCGAAAGCTCTTCGATCACGGAGCTGCGGACCATGCGCACCAGGATGGCGGCGAGTGCCGCGCCTAGAGTGATCGCGGGCAGGATGAGATGCGCGGCACCGCCGCGTCCCGAAACCGGCAGCCAGCCGAGAATCACGGAAAAAATCAGGATTAGCACGGGACCGAGCGCGAAATTCGGCACCGACAGGCCCAGTAGCGTGAAGATGCCGACGGCGTGGTCGGCAGCCGTGCCGCGGCGCTCGGCGGCATAGATGCCGGCGGGGATGCTGATCGCCATGCAGACCAGCAGCGCCACGAAAGCCAATTCGAGGGTCGCGGGATAGCGCTCGAGGACGACGCGCGTGACCGGTTCCTGAAAGCGAAACGATTCGCCGAGATTGCCGTGAAGAACGCCAACCAAGTAGTGACCGTATTGCACGGAAATCGGCTTGTCCAGACCGAGCGAATGGCGAAGCTGCTGCAAGTCCTCCGCACGCGCGCCTTCGCCGAGCATCTGCTGCACAGGATCGCCGGGGATGATGTGCGCGAGCAGGAAAACCATCGTGACAATCAGCCAGAGCGCGGGAAGCGCGAGCACAATTCGCACCGAAAGGTAGCGGATCATTTCGCGCGACGCTCCCTTACCGACGCGGCTTGCTTGGGTTTGAGAGCGGGCGCAGGCGGTGCCGCGGCGGCGGATGACGGAGGCGACGGCACCAGCGCGGGCCCCGCGGAGCGGATGGGCTTGATCTTCACGCGCGAGACGCGGCGGCGATCCATTTCAGTGACCGTGAAAAGATAGCCGTCCGACTCGAAGCTCTCGCCGCCGCGCGGGATGAATCCGAGGCGGCTGAGGACGAAGCCGCCTACCGTCTCGTACGAGGGATCGTCGGGAATGGCGATGTTGTACTGCGCTTCGAGATCTCGCACTTTGATGGCAGCGTCGAAAATCATTCCGCCGTCGGGCAGCGACAGCGGCTGCTCGACGACATCGAATTCGTCGTGGATCGCGCCGACCATCTGCTCGAGGATGTCCTCGAGCGTGACGAGGCCGAGGATGCTGCCGAATTCGTCGACGACCATGGCGAGGCCGATGCGGCGCGTGCGAAATTCAAGCAGCAGGCTGCTCGCGGGCTTCGTCTCCGGGACGATCAGTACCTCGCGCAGAAGTTTTCTCAGCGCGAAGGGAGGCGCGGGCTGATCTTCCTCGGCGCGTCGCGCGCGATCGAGCAGCAGCCAGATGATGTCTTTGATGTGGACGAAGCCGAGGATGTGATCGAGCGAGCCTTCGTAGACCGGCAGGCGCGAGCGCTGCGTGGTAGCGAACATCCGCATAGCCTCGTCGAGGCCGGCCTCGGCGGGCAAGGCGTGAACATCGGGGCGCGGCACCATGACTTCGCGCACCTGCACCTGGCCAAGCTCGATCGCGTTTTGCACGAATTGCGCATCGCGCTCGGCGAGCACGCCACGATCGCGCGCCTGCTGCACCATCACCTGCAGTTCCTCGACCGAGCGCACCAGCGTGTGGCTGTGCGGCGCAACGATTCCAAGCATGCCGACGATTTTTTCGGATGTGGTATCGAAGAGATCGATCGCCCAGCTGAATGTTCGCAGGAACCAATGAAACGGGCGCGCGATCAGCAGCGCGACGCGCTCAGCGCGGGCGAGGCTGAGCCCCTTCGGGACGAGCTCACCGAAGACAACCTGCAGGAACGTGAGCAGCCCAAACACAACCACGAGCGCGATGGCGTGAGCGAGGATTGGCGCCCAGGGGCGGGTAAAATCCTGCACCAGCGGATGGACGATCGCAGCCAGCGTGATCTCGCCGAGATAGCCCAGAGAAAGGCTCGCGATCGTGAGCCCGACCTGCACGCCGGAAACGACGCGCCCGAGATCGCCCAACAGCAACTCGACGATTTTCGCGCGCGGGTCGCCCTTTTCGACAAGCTCGCGCACGCGGGAAAGCCGGACGGCGACCAGCGAGAACTCGGCGGCGGCGAAAAACGCGTTGACGCCGATCAGGAACAACATGCCGAAGACGTGGAGCGGCGTCATGCTGCGGCAGGACCTTCCCTGTGCAAGGTCGTGCGCCGCGGCAGCGGCTCAGACGCGAAAATCGCGGAAACTCGCATTTGCGGCAATTCTATCAGGGCGTAGAGGGCAACGGGAGAATGGCGTCGCCGCGTGTTGCTTCGAGCCAAAAGGCGGAATGTTATCGCTGGGACAGCTCGCCGGCGTTGACGCGCGCGTTGTAATCGGCGGACTTGCCGCGAGGGATGGTGAGGGACTTCCATCTCCCCGTCGAGCAATGCTTCGCGATGTAAACGATCTGGCCGATGTGATACGCGTAGTGAGCGACCTGGCGATGGATCGCCTGCATCACGGAATGACGCTCGCCACGGATGAGGACGGTGCGACTGAGATCAGCGTCGGTGAGCGGCGCGAGCGAATCGAATACGATTTTCCACGAGGCTTCCCAGAGCGCGAGAATCTCGGCGCGCGTCTGCGGAGGAGCTTCGAATTCCGTGTCGCGATTGCGGCCAGGCTTCTCGCCGTCCGAGGTAAGGAAATCCGTCCAGCGCGACCGCATGTTGCCGGCGAGGTGCTTCACGATGATCGCGATCGAATTGGACTCGGCGTCGAGCGTCGCCGTCAGTGCCTCGTCGGGGACCTGCGCGATCGCCCGCTCGCCAAGCTTTTTGTAGTAGCGCAGCAGGTCGGTCGAGTCTTTGAGGTAGGAGGTCGTAAATTCGAGTGGCATGCGGCGATTCTGCACCACGAGCGGGCCGGTGCGCAAGAGACGGAGAATGTGATGGAAGGGTTTCTGATATCGACAGAAATCATCGATTGGAAGGAGCCGGGCGTGCTGGGCAAAGCGCGTGAGCTTTCGGCAGGCGCCTCGGGACCGCAAGAGATTGCGCGGCGGTGCTTCGAATGGGTGCGCGACCACATCCAGCATAGTTCCGATTTTCGGCGCAATCCGGTGACGTGCGCGGCCTCGGAAGTTCTGGGCGAAGGCACGGGCTATTGCTACGCGAAGAGCCATCTGCTCGCGGCGCTCCTGCGGGCGAACGCGATCCCCGCCGGATTTTGCTACCAGCGGCTGAGCATCGATGAAAAGGGCGCGCCGTATTCGCTGCACGGCTTGAATGCCGTTCACTTGCCGGATTTCGGGTGGTATCGAATCGATCCGCGCGGCAACAAGCCGGGCGTGGATGCACAGTTTTCGCCGCCAGTCGAAAAGCTGGCCTTTCCTCTTGTGTTCCCTGAGGAGCGCCTTTTCCCTCAAATCCTCGCGGACCCTCTGCCGGTTGTCGTGGCGGCCCTTCGCGCGCACAAGACATGGGACGAAATGTATCGCCACCTGCCCGATTGGGAACCCGCTTCCCTTCCCGATGCTTGAGCTGCCGCTGGTGGAAGCAGTGCCAGGGGCGCTGCGTCCGCACAAGGGCATTGTTGACGTTCTGCGGCGTGCGCTAGAATGCTGTCTCCATCCGGCACAGGACTTTCGCGATTCGTGCGGCGGGGATTTGGGCCCTCGATAAATTGCAACGCTGCGAAACACAGAGGACACCAAGGAAAGCCACAGAGGGCACAGAGAAAGCGAAGAAGCACCGCATGAAGGGATGAAATGAATTCAGCGACGAACAAAGCAGCTGAGCCGCAGAAGAAAGGCGATTTCGAGAAATCGCTCGCGCGGCTCGAGGAAGTGGTGAAGCGACTGGAGAGCACGGAGCTGTCGCTCGACGAAGCCATGAAGCTTTTCGAAGAGGGCGTGAAATTGTCGCACGAATGCCAGAAACAGCTCGAAGAGGCGGAAGGGCGCGTCGAAATTCTCCTGAAGAAGGCGGACGGAAAGGTTACGGCGGAGCCGTTCGAGCCAAAAGATGAATCTTCGTAGCATCCGCGCGCCATTTCGCAATTTGGTCTGCGCCACACTCTTGGCCCACCTCGACGCATGAAACTTCCCGATTTTTTCGAAGCGGATCATGCCGCGATCGAAGCGGCGCTCGAACACATTCTCCCTGCGGAAAACACTCAGCCGCCCTCGATTCACCGCGCGATGCGCTATAGCGTATTCGCGGGTGGCAAGCGGATTCGTCCCGTGCTGTGCCTCGAATCGGCGCGGATGTTCACGCAAAATATGGACGCGGCGATCCAGGCTGGATGCGCGATCGAGTTCATCCACACGTATTCGCTGATTCACGACGATCTGCCCGCGCTCGACAACGACGACCTGCGCCGCGGCAAGCCGACCAACCACAAAGTTTTCGGCGAGGCCATCGCCATCCTGGCGGGCGACGCACTCCTTACCCTCGCATTCGAGACGCTCTCGAAGGCACCACTCGAAGCGGAGCGGCGCGTGCGGGTGATCGCGGAAATTGCCGCCGCCGCGGGTACGGTGAACGGCATGGTGGGCGGACAAGTGGCGGACGTGGAGGCCGAGGGGAAGCCGGTGAGCGCGGATGCGCTGGAATATATTCACCGGTCGAAAACCGCGGCGCTGATTCGTGCCTCGATTGTGGCGGGCGCCATCGCGGGCGGCGCGGCCGATGCCGATGTCGAACGGCTGCGGCGTTTCGGCGACAACATCGGCTGGGCGTTTCAGGTGGTCGACGACCTGCTCGACGTGGAGGAGTCGTCCACCGCGCTGGGCAAGACCGCGGGAAAAGATCAGGCGCAGAAGAAGGCGACGTATCCGGCACTCTACGGCCTCGAAAAGTCGCGCGCGATTGCGGCGGACCTCGAAGCGAAAGCGCTGGCCGAGCTCGATTATTACGGCGAGCGCGCCGCGCGCTTGGGGCAGGTGGCGGAGTTCCTGGTCGCGCGGCGGTCGTAGTGCCGAGTCCAATCGAGTCTCACCTTTTTTCGCATATTCCAATGCCGACGCGACCAAGCAACGAATCCCCCCGCAAGATGCCGAAGTCCGGAAAAGCGCGCCTGGACGTGCTGCTCGTCGAACGCGGGCTGGCGCCTTCCCGCGAACGGGCGCAGGCGATTTTGCTTGCCGGGCAAGTACGCGTGAACGGCACGAAGATGGAAAAGGCCGGGAGCCAGGTGGCGAAGGATTCGCGGATCGAGACTGTAGGCGAGACACTGCGCTACGCAAGCCGCGGAGGGCTGAAGCTCGAAGGGGCGCTTGAGGATTTCGGCGTTGATCCGGACGAGCGAATTTGTCTCGATGTCGGCAGCTCGACGGGCGGATTCACGGACTGCCTGCTGCAACGCGGGGCGCGAAAGGTGTATGCGGTCGATGTGAGCGTCGATCAGCTCGATTGGAAGCTGCGGCAGGATCCACGCGTCGTGAAGGTGGAGCGCAACGCTCGCTACTTGCGTGCTGAAGACATCGGCGAATCGCCCAGCCTGATTGTGATGGACGTGTCATTCATCTCAGTGACCAAACTTCTGCCAGCAGTCGTTGCGATCGCGCCGGCAGGCGCCGATTTTCTAGTTTTGATCAAGCCGCAATTCGAGCTGGAAAAGCGGGAAGTCGGCAAAGGCGGGATCGTCCGCGACGTGGGCTTGCGCGAGAAAGCCGTGGGGCGCGCGCGAGCCGCGGCGACCGAGGCCGGCCTCGAAATTGTGGGCGTGCAGGCGAGCCATCTAACCGGCGCGGAGGGAAATCAGGAGTATTTTCTCCACGCGCGGCGGCGCGGGTAGAATATGATGGCGTCGAAACGATGATCCGTTCAGCCGGCATTATCTGCAAACCGGTCCGCGACCTTGTGGCCTCCGTTGTGCCGCCGCTCATAACGTGGCTGCACGAGCGGAAAATCAGCGTCTTCATCGACGAGGAAACGCACGGGTGCTGCCTCGATCTGGGTGAGCCGGTGCTGGCGCGAGATGCGCTCGGCGCCAGGATCGATCTGCTGATCGTTTTCGGCGGAGACGGCACGCTGCTCTCGGCGGCGCGCGCGCTTGGCGGGCACAACGTCCCGATTCTCGCGGTAAATCTCGGAGGGCTCGGCTTTCTCACAAGCGTGACGCTTGATGAGCTTTATCCAGCGCTGGAGCAAGTGCTCACGGGAGAGCATCACACGAGCGACCGCATGATGCTTGATGCGGAGATTCGCCGCAATGGGAATCCCTCCGAAGTGCAGTGCGCGCTCAACGACGCAGTGGCAAACAAAGGCGAAAAAGCGCGCATGCTCGATTTCGACGTGCATGTGGACGGGCAGCACGTGGCGCGGTACCGCGCGGATGGGATTATCGTGGCGACGCCGACCGGATCGACCGCCTATTCGCTGGCGGCGGGTGGGCCCATCGTCGATCCGAGCCTCGATGCGTTCATCATCACGCCGATCTGCCCGCACATGCTGACGAACCGGCCGCTGGTGATTCCCGCCAACTCGCGGATCGATCTCGATTTCAGGGCGGCGGCGGAGCCGGTGTACGTCACGCTGGATGGGCAGATCAGCGTGGAGATCGAGCCGACGGACCGCGTGCGAATTACGAAGTCGGCGAAGCGCGTGGCGCTGGTCCGGCCGCCAAGCAAGACTTATTTTCAGATCCTCCGCAGCAAATTACGGTGGGGAGAACGTTAACGCGGCAAAACCCGCCAGAAACGGCTTTTCTGAGCCATGTAGGGCCGATTAAACCCCCGATCAAGAGCATGCTTCATTCCCAAGTTACAGCGGAAAATCCGCCTGCTACCGGACTTTGAGGACTAGAAGGGTCCGATCGTCGGCGGGGTGCCGGCCGCCGGAGAACTTGTCGACTTCTTCGAGCACATGGTCGGCGATCGCATCCGGTGTCAACGCCGCATGTTCGGTGAGGATGGACACGACGCGCTTGTGCCCAAAGAATTCACCCGCCGAATTCTGCGTATCGGCGATTCCGTCGGAGTATAGGAGGATTACGTCGCCCGGATCGAGAATGTAGCTGCGCTCGTCGTACGTCGCCTCTTCGAAAATCCCAAGAGGAAAACCGGCAATCGGAATCTTTTCGCACTTGCCGGCGTGCCATAGCAGCGGCTGCTCCTGGCCGGCATTGGCGACGCGCAGGCGGCGATTGCGGCGATTCCACGATGCGAAGCAGAGCGTCATGAAGCGGCCTTCGATAATTCGCTCGCCGAGGAATCCGTTGACGGCGCGCAGCATGTTGGCGGGCCGCGGCTTCAGCGAGCCGAGGCTGCGCAGCGTTCCGATCGCGACCGCGCCATAGAGCGCGGCCGCGCTTCCCTTCCCGCTGACGTCGCCCAGCGCGATGCCCAAATCCTGCGGGCCATAGCGGAGAAAGTCGTAGAGATCGCCGCTGAGCTCGCGCGAAGAGACGACGCGCGCGGCGATATCGAGACCAAATTCTTCGCCCGGCAAATGCGGGAGCAGCGCGCCTTGGATTCGCCGGGCGGCGTTCAAATCGCGCTCCATGCGGCTCTCGTCGCGCGCCACTTGCTCGTAGAGACGGGCGTTTTCGATGGAAATCGCGAGGTGCGAAGCCAGGATCGAAAGCACCTGCACGTGGTCCGGGGTGAAATAGTTGAGCTGCGGGCTTTCGAGATCCATCACGCCGATCACGCGAGTTTTGTAAATCATGGGCACGGCGAGCTCGGAGCGCGTCTCGGGATTCAGCATGCGGTAGCGCGGATCAAGCGACACGTCCGGAACCACGATCGGGCGGCGAAGTTTTGCCGCCGCGCCAACGATGCCCTCGTGTTCCGGAACCGTGGATTTTTCCTGCACGCGCTGGCCGAATTTCACGGTAACGTGGTGACGAAAGACGCCGGCCTGCTGATCGTGCAGCAGGATGCTGAAAATCTGATAATCGATCAGGCGCTTGGTCATTTCCGCGGCGCGGCGGAGGACCTCTTCAACTTCGAGCGTGGCGCTCGTTTCGCGGCCGATTTCATTGAGCAGCATCAGCGTCTCGGCCTGCTTCCGGGCACTTTGGAATAGACGCGCGTTCTCAACGGCCGTGCCGATTCGGCTGGCAACCAGCGTGAGAATGGTCTGCTGCGCCGGCGTGAAATAATCGAGCTGGCTGCTCTCGATATCCATCACACCAATCACGCGCCCCCGCACAATCAGCGGAACGGCCATTTCCGAACGAACCTCATCCGCCGCAGCCAAATAGCGCGGATCTTTGCGCACGTCGCCGACGCGAATCGCCTGGCCGAGCTGCGCGGCCGCACCGATAATGCCGTCGCCGATGGGGATGCGCCAGTGCTCGACGACTTCGCGGCGATGGCCGATGGCGAATCGAATGTAGAGGTTGTCGGATCCCTCCTCGGGCAGCAGGACGGCGAAAATCTCGTAGTCGATCAGGCGCTTGACCTGCGCGGCCGCGTTCGCGAGGACTTCGTCAAGGTTGAGCGACGCGTTGATCTCGTGGCTGATCTCCGCGAGGACGGCCAGGGTCTCCGCAGGGATATCGTGCGTCGAATTGAGTTCAGTCAAATCCATGGGTGATGGCGACCCGCGCAGGTTTTTTGCTCCTGTATGGGGCACGACCGACCGCAGATCGCGTGCGAGATCCCCAGTCCCGCAGCGTGAGTCCGAGTCAAACCATTATAGCAGGCGCGAAATTTGCTCCGCAGGTATAGATGGCGTGGCAGCCAACATTCTTGCGCCAATTTGGAGGTTGATTTTCAAGCCTGCAGAGTGGGCAGCCGGTCAGTGCGTCCCGTCTCCGGGGAGATTCAGGACGTACACGTCCTTCAAATTGCGGTAGCGTTCGGCGTAGTCGAGGCCGTATCCGACCACGAACTCGTTGGGGATCTTGAATCCGACGTAGTTGGCTTCCACGGGTTTCAGGCGGCGCGATGGCTTGTCGAGAAGCGCCGCCACACGGAGGGTCTTAGGGCGCCGCTGCCGCAAAACACGCAAAAGATAGCTCAGCGTGAGGCCGGTATCGAGGATGTCTTCGACCAGGATGACGTTGAGGCCCGCGATGCTGCTATCGAGATCCTTCAGCATGCGGACCTGGCCGGAGGATTCTTTGCCCCGGCCATAACTCGAAACGGCGATGAAGTCGATCGAGCTTTCGAGATCGATCTCGCGAACGAGGTCGGAAAGGAAAATACACGCGCCCTTGAGGACGCCGACTAAATGAACGCGCTCGCCCTTAAAGTCCCGGGCAATCTGGCGCGCGACGGCGCGAACACGCTTCTGAATTTCGGCGCGTCGAATCAGGACCTTGCGATCTTCCGCTCCGGTGCCCGCCATCTCTCTCCCACTTTCCCGCGCGCGCGATCGCAGCGTGATCGCTACTCTATCGTACGGAGATGCGACGAACAAGGCCGGTGGTTCGTCGTTGACGATTAGCCGCTGTGCCTTACGTCTTCTTTATTCCAATCCTGATACTTTCTATTGCGAGCGTATGTCGCCGTTAGGGAGCCACGATTGAGTCGACTAAGCCTGTTTGGACTGTTTGCAGTGACTGCGATGCTTTTGTGCTATGCGCTTGAAAGGCGCAGCCGATGGTTCGTGCTTGGATTCGCGGGATCCTGCGCCCTCGGATCGGTCTACGGCTTCTTGCAGGGGGCGTGGCCCTTCGGGATCGTGGAAGCCGTTTGGGCGGTCGTGGCGCTGAGGCGATGGTGGATTGCCGCACCAAGCAGCCATTAGGAGGCGTTCCCGAATCTAACCGCGCAAAGCCCCACCCTCAAAAAACGAGGATGGGGCACCCGGAAACTCAAAGGCAAACGCATGCCGCGTCGAGTCGTGTGATGATTGCGAGTGCCCAGCGCGCACCAATTCACCTGCTACGGTAGGGTCTACGACAGCCCGATGATTTTGCCCGTGGCGAGGTCCAGATCGATTTCGTAGTATCCCGGCCGGGTGGAGAGCCCTGGCATCGTGCTCATTGTTCCGACGAGCGGGAAGAGGAAGCCTGCACCGACACTCGCGCGCACGTCGCGAATCGGGATCGTGAAACCGGTCGGCGCGCCTTTGATATTCGGGTCGGAAGTAAAGCTTAGATGCGTCTTGGCCATGCAGATGGGGATTTTATCGAACCCAAGGCGCGTGTAGAGCTCGATTTTCTTTTCGGCTTCGGGTGAATACTCCACAGCCGAGCCGCCGTAAATCTTCTTGACGATGGTCTCGATCTTTTCCTTGATGGTGATATCGAGAGGGTAGAGGAACTGGAAGTTGCTGGGCTTTTCGCACGCCGCGATCACGGCTTTGCCGAGTTCCACCGCGCCGGCCCCGCCCTGCGCCCAGTGATTCGCCATCACGGCATCGCTCGCGCCCGCCTCGATCGCCTTCTTGCGGACGAGCTCGATCTCGGCCGGCGTGTCGTACTGGAAGCGATTGATGGCCACCACAACGGGAATTCCAAAGAGGCGCGCGTTCTGAACCATCTTCGTAAGATTCGCGCAACCTTTTTCGAGCAACTCGAGATTTTCTTCGGTGTACATGTAGCTCAAGGGCTGCCCGGCAACAACCTTTGGCCCGCCGCCATGCATCTTGAGCGCGCGGATCGTGGCAACCATCACGACGCAATTGGGCACGAGTCCGCTGTAGCGACACTTGATGTTGAAAAATTTCTCCATGCCGATGTCGGCGCCGAAGCCCGATTCGGTAAGGACGTAGCCGTCCTTCCCAACCAGCTTGAGCGCAATCTGATCGGCCACGATCGATGAATTGCCGTGCGCGATATTCGCGAAAGGCCCGGCGTGAACGAACGCCGGCGTGCCTTCGAGCGTCTGCATCAGATTGGGCTGAATCGCGTCCTTCATCAGGACGGTCAGCGCGCCGCCGGCGCCGATATCATCCGCGGTGATGGGTTCGCCGGCTTTGCTGGTGCCGATGACCATCGCGCCGAGGCGCTCGCGCATGTCGGCGAGGCTCGTGGTTAGCGCGAGAATCGCCATGATCTCGCTCGCGACCGCTATGTCGTATCCGGTCACGCGCGTCATGCCCTTTTCCTCGGGGCCCTGGCCGATGGTGATCTGGCGGAGCATGCGGTCGTTCGTGTCCGTGACGCGGCGCCACGTGACGCTATTGATGTCGATATCGAGGTGCGCGAATCGGAGACGCTCTTCCGACGTGAGATCGTTCGGATTGGTCTTGTTGATTCCGAGCTTCTTTAGCCGGCGCAGCATGACCGGCGAGAAGCGGCGGCTGCCGTCTTTCGCGGGCGGGCAAAGGCGGTCGAACAGCCCCTCCGGCTTCTGCGAGC
>JBAPOM010000260.1:0-1659 GCA_049279635.1 Candidatus Acidiferrales bacterium | reverse complement strand
GGACGGCGCTTGTGAAAGGCAAAAATGCAGCCTAAGAGTTCCTTGGGTTTGCAGGAACCAAAACGACGAGCGTGTAGGCCCCGAGGGCTATGCCGAGGGGCCCATTGGTTAGGCCGAAGAAGGCTGCGAGCAGACCAAGCGTTCTCGCGGATCGTCCGCCGGACATCAATGTCAGCCCGGCGATGATGGAAACAACGCCGGCAACGATGCCTAGAATAATCACGAAAATCAAAAAAACATGGAATAAGTCCATTAGGGCAAATGGATTGGGGACCCGATTGAGCAGCGCGCCCCACATCAGCGTTAGCGTGCCGAAGTATAGAAAGGCTCCAAGCGTGCCAACGAGTCGGAGAAGGCCATATAGAATCCATAGCATCCCAAGGTTTCGCATGAACACTCCAGGGCGGAATTTCCGATTTCACTCAACAGCCGGCTAACACTGTACGTTTTCCGAATGGGCGCTTCGCACTGAGTCCCCGGGGCACCAGCATTTGGCGGAGCCCAGGACAAAAGCTAATGCGATATTCTCGCCGGACGTAACGCTACACCTAGCACCGCCAAAAGAAAAGAGGCGTTCCCGGCGAGAATATGCTGGAGGAGATTGTCGTCGACTTCGCTCCACGAAATTTTGAGATTATGCCTCGAAGGAACATACATCGACGAGGCAGGAAGGGAAGTGTCGAGTCTCCGGGAGGATTTCTTGACGCGGGGGCTGGCGGCGTCATCTAATCGCCGGGGAAAAATCACGTGAGACCGTTCATCCACACCATTGCCAGGGCTCTGTTTCATGCGGGCGGATTGGGATTACTGACGCTGGGCGCGTTTGATTCGTCGCCTCTTGTGGTGCCGATGGGCAACGACTTGCTTGTGCTGGCGCTGTGCGCACGCTATCACGAGCGCATGCTTTATTACGTGGTGATGGCTACAGCGGGATCGCTGATCGGGTGCTTTGCGACGGACTGGATCAGCCGAAAGAGCGAGGGCGGGCAGAAGAAGTTCGTGTCGGGCAAGCATCTTGACTACATTCGGAAGCAGGTGGAGAAGAGGGCAGCGTGGACACTTGTGGCGGCGTCGCTTGTGCCGCCCCCGTTCCCTTTTACGGCTTTTGTGGCCGCTGCGGCAGCGTTCCGGTATCCGCGAAGTAAACTCTTGAGTTTTGTCGGCGTGGGAAGGTTTGTGCGCTTTGCGATCGAGGGCGCGCTTGCGATTCACTACGGGCGGTGGATCATCAAGCAAGCGGAATCGCCGCTGCTCGACCACGTGGTGATCGCGCTCATCGTGATTTCGATCGGTGGAAGCGCGTTTGCCATTTACCAGTGGGTATGGAACGGGTCCAGAGTTTCGGCCCTAGCAAAGGTGCGCAACTCCTGATTAACGCCCAATCTCTAACGAAGCCGGCACTCGTCAATGGTTTTTGTATGTCGTTTTCATCTACAGGAGCTTTTCTCTTCTTTCTTGGCACACCGGTGCGTTCGTGCAGGGATGTTCCTGTCGCCGAGCGATCCCTCGTTTGTGAGCCGTGTTCACCCGATGCGCTCAGTCCCGTGTCATTCATCGCTCTGGTGTTGCCCACCAACCATCTCTTCGATCAGCGCGGACCATGATGAATTGTTCGATCTCCCTAACCTGCAGGGAGGCGGGTAGCCTAATCAACCGGTC
>JBAPOM010000259.1:0-9526 GCA_049279635.1 Candidatus Acidiferrales bacterium | reverse complement strand
GTGCCGTCCTTCGCGTCTTCAAGAATAATACCAGAATCCAGGAGCTCCTGGCGAATCGCATCGGCACGCTGGAAGTCGCGGCGCCGCTTGGCCGCGTTGCGCTCTTCGACCAGCGCCTCGACCTGCTCGGAGCTCATTCGCGGCTTCTGGGGAGTGAAGCCGAGCTTCGCGAGCTTGGAGTCGTCATCGTCTGCAAGCAAGGCCAGGACGCGGTCGAATTTCTCCATGGAAGCCAGGGCGCGCATCGCATCCTGCTGCAGGAAAGCGCCGCGATCGATGGCGGTGTTGAGGTCCCGCGCGAGGTCGAAAATCGCCGCGAGCGCGATCGCAGTGTTGATGTCGTCCGCGAGACCTGCTTCGAAGTCGCTCTCCGCCTTTTCGAGGCGTGTCACGATCTCGGGACTCGATCCCGCGGGAAACTGCACGTTCTTCAGGCGCGCCACGAAATTACGTAACCGTTCAACGGAGTTCCGGGCTTGCGTCAGGCCGTCCTCGGTGAAATTGAGCTGGCGGCGATACGGCACGGAGAGCAGTAGGAAGCGAATCGTCGAAGGCTTCTGCCCCTTGGCAAAGAGATCGCGCAGCGTGTAGAAATTGCCGAGCGATTTCGACATCTTCTGGCCGTCGATAATCAAGTGCTCGGCGTGCATCCAATGGCGGACGAACGGCTTGCCGGTCGCCGCTTCGCTTTGCGCGATTTCGTTTTCGTGGTGCGGAAACGCGAGGTCGACGCCGCCGGTGTGGATGTCGAGCGTATCGCCGAGATATTTCATGGCCATCGCGGAGCATTCGATGTGCCAGCCGGGACGGCCGGGGCCGATGGGCGTCTCCCAGAAATGCTCGCCGGGCTTCGGAGCTTTCCACAGGGCGAAGTCGCGCGCGTCGTCTTTTTCGTACTGGTCGACGTCCACACGCGCGCCCGCCTGCATGCCGGTGATATCGATTTTCGAGAGCTTGCCATAGGCGGGAAATTTCGCGATGCGGTAGTAGATCGAACCGTCGCTCGTGTAGGTGAGGCCCTTTTTTTGCAATCTTTCGATCAACGCAACCATGTCGTCGATGTGATCCGTGGCGCGGACGAGCTCCTCCGGCATCTGGATGTGCAGCGCGTCGATATCCTCGAGAAACGCCTGGATGTATTTTTCGGTGTATTCCCGAATGCCAACGCCTGCGGCGGTGGAAGCCTTGATGATGCGGTCGTCGACGTCGGTCACGTTCATCACCTGCATCACGCGATAGCCCTGCGAATGCAGGAAGCGGCGCAGAATGTCCTGAAACATGAACGTGCGGAAATTCCCGATGTGCGCGAAGGCGTAGACGGTAGGGCCGCAGGTGTAGATGCGCACCTCGCCTGGATGAACGGGCTTCAGCGGCTCGATGCGGTTCGTGAGCGTGTTGTAGAGGTGTATATCGGGCATCAGCGCCTCTGCGCAAAAGCGTAATTCTATCTGAGGGCTCGCCTTGCGGCAAACCGATCCTGCGCCCTAAAACCCGCATCGAGGCGTGATACTCTACCGCTCGCCCGAGAAGAATTCGGGCCGCTTAAGGAGTTGACGCGCTATGTTCGACGCATCCGTTCGCCAGTCGATCATCGACGAGGAACACCTGAAGCTGCTCTCGATCTGCTACATGATCTCGGCCGCGATTTCGGCATGCTTCTCGATGATGGGCTTGATGTATGCCGGGATGGGCGCCGTGGTGAACGAAGCCATCAAGCGCGCGCCCGAGATTGCGACGAATACAGCGAACGCGCCGCCGCCCGAGTTGATCGGCTGGATTTTCGGGGCAATCGGCGCGGCAGTCTTCTTGATATTGATCACGATGGCCGGACTCCAGCTGGGTGTCGCGCTCTCGCTAAAGAAGCGAAAGGCGCGAACGTTTTGCATGGTCGTGGCGGCATTCGAATGCCTGGGAGTGCCTTACGGCACGCTTCTCGGCATCTTCACATTCATCGTGCTCGGCAGGGACTCGGTCACTCGGCTATTTGATGCGGGCGCTGCTCCTCAATCGCCTGCCTGATCTGGGAGCAGTTTCGGCGGATCAAAAACCGATCAACGCACGAATGGGTAGATTTCGTCGGCGATCCAATAATTGGCCAGGATAAATGCGAAGAGGGTTCCCAGCGACCACAGGATCCACCGGCGGCGTCTCCAGAGGACGCTAAGAGAGGAGCGCTGCAGCGGGAGATCCACCAAGTAGGCCGCGCAGTAGCAGACATTGGCAAGCAAGGCGAGGACGGCTAGAGGCGCGAGCGAAGGCAGCGTCAATGCCGGGCGGAAATGGGGCCACGCGAGTGCGAGCCATGCGCCAGTGGCTACGATGAGGACGAGATTGTAGGCGAGGCGGCGCGGCTCCCAAAAGCGGATCGCATCCTTAAAGGAACCTCCCAGCGGACCGGTCGATGACCTGTCAAAATCACCCGGCTGCGCGTTTTCCACGAAAGCCCTCCAAGGTTCGATGCCTGGGTCCCAAAGGAAAGAATACTTCACTTCTTTCATATGTCAAGTACTTTGTATTGCAAAGTATGGGTACAAGAAGGGCAGATCCCTCGCTACGTCCCGCGCCCGGCAGAAACCGCCGGAAAGGCAAAGGCGTGCGGGACTCCACTCGGGATGACAGGTCGCGTGCGTGGGGCGTCCACAACAAAGAATGACGCGGAGTCGAAATACACGAAAGGCCTGACCCCGGGAAAGCGGGGCGAGCTACATTAGGCCGAGGACGGCGTCGAGGATGCGGTTGGCGACTTCGAATTTCGTGAGCTTGGGCAGCGGGATTTCGCGGCCGTCGCGGAGGAAGATTGTGACGATGTTGGTGTCGCCATCGAAGCCGGCGCCTTCCTGCGTGACATCGTTGGCGACGATCATGTCGGCGCCTTTGCGGGCCAGCTTGGCGCGGGCGTTTTCCGCGAGCTGCGTGGTTTCGGCGGCGAAGCCGACCAGAATGCGGCTGCCCTTTTCGCGGCCTAGCTCGGCGAGGATGTCGGGCGTAGGCTCGAGCTGGAGCGTGAGCGAGCCTTCGCCGCGCTTGAGCTTTTGCGTGTGCGATGCGGCCGGGCGGTAATCGGAAACGGCGGCGGCCATGATGATGACGTTGGCTTCGGCGGAGCGCTCGCGAACGGCGTGGCGCATTTCCTGGGTCGAGCGTACGGGAATCCAATCGACGCCGCCGGGAACCGTGAGATCTGTCGGTCCGCTGACGAGAATCACGCGCGCGCCACGGCGGATCGCGGCTTCCGCAAGCGCGTAGCCCATCTTGCCGGACGAGCGATTGGTGAGGAAGCGGACAGGATCGATATCCTCGCGCGTGGGGCCGGCCGTGACGAGCACGGTGCGGCCCTCGAGATCGCGGCGAAGACCGAGGACGGCGCAAACTTTTTCTACGATGGCTTCGGTCGAGGCGAGGCGGCCCGCGCCCGTCATGCCGCAGGCGAGGTAGCCTTCGCCTGGATCGACGACGTGGACGCCGCGCGCGCGCAGCGTGGCGACATTTTCCTGCGTGGCAGGATGCTCCCACATGTTGACGTTCATCGCGGGCGCGACGATCACGGGCGCCTTCGTAGCGAGGTAGAGCGTGCCGAGGAAATCACCGGCGATGCCGTGCGCGAACTGGCCGAGAATGTCGGCGGTGGCCGGCGCGACGAGCAGAAGATCGATGCGCTGGGCGACGGCGATGTGTTCGATCGCGCTTTCGACGTTGGCGGGCGCGGCGTCGGCGGGCGCGAACATTTCGGTGATGACTTTCTGGCCGGTGAGCGCGGCAAAGGTGAGCGGCGTGATGAATTCCCGCGCGGCGCGGGTCATCACGACCTGCACGTCGAGCTTTTCCTGCTGGAGGCGGCGAACGAGTTCGGCCGCTTTGTAAGCGGCGACTCCGCCGGTGATGCCGAGGGCGATTTTCATAGCGTTCCAAGAAGGGCGCAGCAAGCAGCGCCCCTACGACCAACAGCCAGCAGGAAGCGACGGCTCGCGCTGCTACTTGCGGCGCTTGCCTTCTTTTTCGTCCGCGGGCAATTCGGGCGTCTCGTATTCGAGGAGGCCCATCAGCAATTCTTCCTCGGCGATGCGCGAGGTCTTGCGCGACCGCGGATTTTCCAAGAGCGGACGTCCGCCCATCATCAACTGACGCGCGCGGCGCGACACGACCACGACGTACGCAAATTGGCTTTCCGGTGCTTGTCTAGAAACAGCCATCAAGATCAGCCTCCAAAGGACTTCAGAATATCGCGAATCCGTTCTTCTTTTTGGGCCGTGAGGCAGCGCGAAGCAAGCGCAATGGCCTGCACCTCGCGGCCGGCCCGATCGAGATCGTCGTTGATGATCGTAAAATCATAACGGGTGTAATTCTGAATCTCCTGCCGCGCGCGTTCGAGCCTCCGGCGAATATCGTCCTCGGAATCCTGGCCGCGTTCCCGGATGCGGCGCTCGAGATCGGGAGCCGACGGCGGCAGAACAAAAATGGCGACCGAGCGCGGCAGCTTGCCCTTCACCTGCAAGGCGCCCTGCACGTCGATTTCGAGCACGAGGTCTTTCTTCTGCGCCAGCGCTTCGTCAAGCCACTTGCGCGGCGTGCCGTACCAGTTCTTGCCGAAGACCTGTGCGTGTTCGAGGAATTCGCCCCGCGCCACCATCTGCTGGAATTCCGTTTCTGAGACGAAATTGTACCATTTACCGGCGCTTTCCGTCTTGCGCGGCGCGCGTGTGGTGCACGAAACCGCCAGCAGCGTCCCGGGCAGCTCGAGAATCTTCTGCACGAGGGTCGATTTGCCCGACCCGGACGGGCCGGAGACGATGAGTACCAACGGTTCCTTTTGCGGGTCGTTCGGGCTCATTCGATATTCTGGACCTGCTCGCGCAGTTTTTCGATTTCGGATTTGATTTCGAGGCCCATTTGCGTGATTTCGAGGCCCTCGGCTTCGTTGCCCGGCGTTTTGGAGAGCAGCGTGTTGCTCTCGCGCTGCATTTCCTGCAAGAGGAAATCAAGCTTCTTGCCGACGTCGGAGGCGCCCACCAGCAGCGATTCGAATTGCTGCACGTGGCTCGCGAGGCGTGTCAGCTCTTCGGATATGTCGCTGCGCTCGGCCGCCAACGCCGCTTCCTGGGCGAGGCGCGCGGGATCGAGATGAGCGTCGCCGAGAAGTTCCTTCAAGCGCGTCTCGAGGCGGCGCGCGAAGGCCGGGCGGGCGCGTTCGGCGAGAACTTCGATTCTTGCCGCGAGGCCGGCGATGCTTTTCAGGCGGCCCGACATTTCCTGCCGCAGGGATTCGGCTTCGTGCTCGCGCATGCGATCGAGCTTGTCGAGCGCTTCCATGAGGCATTTCGCGACGACGCCTTCGAGAAGCCCGATTTCTTCATCGAGCGATGCGGCGGGAGGGCCGATCACCCCGGGGAGGCGCAGAATCGAGGCGAGATCGGGCTCCGCTTGGATCGAGAATTTTGCCCGAAGCGCGTGGACGGCTTCGAGGTAGGCCGCGGCGACTTCCTGATTGACGCCCACGGCCGCGGGGCCTGCGAGCTCGTAGCGAACCGTGAGATCGAGATGACCGCGGCGGACGCGTTCGCGCACGATCTGGCGCATGCGCGGCTCGACCGGCTCGAAGCCCTCCGGCACGCGCAGATGCAGATCGAGAAAGCGATGATTCACGCTGCGGACAGAAACCCGCAAGCTGAATCCGCCGAACGCGGCCTGCGCGTGGGCGTAGCCCGTCATCGATTTGAGGCGCTGCGGCTTGGCGGCCTGTGCCGCCTTGGGCGGATCGGATGGTGCGGGTTGCGGGCGCGCTTCGGACATTATTCGGAACCTGCGCTGCGGGATACGGGCTCGGCGTCGCGAAACTGCATTTCATACAGGCGAGCGTAGATTCCGCCGCGCGCGAGAAGCTCGTCGTGAGTGCCGCGCTCGCGAATTGCGCCGTCTTCAAGGACGGCGATCGTATCGGCGCGGCGGATGGTCGAGAGGCGATGCGCGATGACGAAGACGGTGCGGCCGGTCATGAGATTGTTGAGCGCACCTTGCACCAGCATCTCGGATTCGGAATCGAGTTCAGAGGTCGCTTCGTCGAGAATGAGGATCGGCGCGTCTTTAAGGAGCGCGCGAGCGATCGCGAGACGCTGGCGCTGGCCGCCGGAAAGGCGCTGGCCGCGATCGCCGATCATGGTCTGATAGCCCTGCGGCATCTGGATGATGAAGTCGTGGGCCATGGCGGCTTGCGCGGCGGCGATGATTTTCGCGTCGGGCATGTCGGGACGGCCGTAGCAGAGATTATTGCGCACCGTGTCGTTGAAGAGAATCGTCTCTTGCGTGACGATGGCCATCTGCTCGCGGAGGGAGCGCAGCGTGACATCGCGGACGTCGTAGCCATCGATGCGGACCGCGCCCGACGTCGCCGCGTAGAAGCGCGGCAGGAGATTTACGAGCGTCGTCTTTCCGGCACCGCTCGAACCCACGACGGCGACTACGGCTCCCGCGGGAACCTTCAAGTCGATGTTGCGCAGAATCAGCGGGCCGCTATCGTAGGCGAAGCTCGCGCGATCGAATTCGACGGACTCCGAAAGGGGCGGCAGGACTTTGGCCCCCTGCGCCGCCATGTCTTCCTCGGGCAGATCGAGATAGGTGAAGACCTGGGAAGAGACGCCGAGAGCCTGCAGGAAGAGCTGATAGATATTGCCGATGCGCTTGATGGGTTCGTAGGCGCGCAGCAAGGCGACGGTGAAAGCGCCAAACGAGCCGATGGTCATGCGTCCCACTTTGATTTCGCCGCGGGCAAAGAGGAGCACGAGCGAGACGACGACGGCGCCGACGAGGTCCATAAGCGGCGACGTAGCAGCGAAGGCTTTGATCCAGCGCATGTTTTCGCGCAGGAGGTTGCGCGAGGCCGCTTTGAACTTGCCGATCTCGAAGCCCTCCATGCCGAAGGCTTTTACGACGCGATTGCCGCTGAGCGTTTCCTGCAGAATCTGGCTCAGGTCCGCGAGGCGCGAGCGGCTCTTGGCCGAGGAGCGGCGGATGCGCCTGCCGAGGTTGCTCACGGGTATCACGACCAGCGGGATCAGCAGGACCGCGCCGACCGCCATGCGCCAGTCGAGCAAGAGCAGAACGCAGATGAAGGCGATCAGCGTGAAAATCTGACGAACAAAATCCGCCAGCCAATCGGAAAACGCGCTGCGCATCTGCTCGATATCGCTGATGACGGCGGAGAGGACGCGCCCGACCGGATTGTGCTGGAAGAAGCCGATGGGCTGCTGCACGACTTTTGCGTAGACGCTGTTGCGCAGATCGGTGACACCTGCCAGGCCCACATACTGGATCAGAGTGCTGCCCAAAAATTCGGTGACGCCCTTGATCAGGAAGAGGAAAAGAAACGACAGCGCGAAAACGGACCAGACCCAGTGCACGCGCGAGGGCACGAAAGAATTGAGATACACGACGTGGGTGGTGCCGGGGATGGTGAAGAGGGCGAGCTTTTGGATGGTCGAGCCGGGGGAGAGGATCACGTCCGCGGCGGGCTTGATGGCCAGCACGGCGAGCCCGTCGATCACGCCCATGACGGCAATCAGGAGGACGCCGAGCGCAAACAGGCCGCTGTAAGGGCGCAGATACCGCAGCAGCCGCTTAATTTCGTCTTTTTCCTTCAAGCGCGGAGCGCCGTCCATTCTGTTCTGTCGCTGAACCTGCCTAGCCTATGCAACCGCGTGCGCATCTGGCAAGGCGTAATCGCGCCGGGAGTGCTGCGCCGCAAACGCGGCGGCACTAGCCCGGCGATTTGTCCATATCGCGATGCACAACTTTCGCGGTGTATCCCTTGTGCTGCAGGGCGCGCCGGATCACTTCCGCGAGCGCGACCGAACGGTGCCGGCCGCCGGTGCAGCCGAGCGCGATCGTGAGGTAGCTCTTGCCTTCGGCGATGTAATGCGGGATCAGGTAGCCGAGCAGGCTCTCGATGCGGCGCAGGAATTCGCCCGTCTGCGGAAACGAGCGAATGTAGCGCGCCACGCGCCGGTCTTTACCGGTGAAAGGGCGCAGGCGCGGGACAAAATGAGGATTCGGAAGAAAGCGCACGTCGAAGACCAGGTCGGCGTCGGTCGGGATGCCGTAACGGAAGCCGAAGCTGACGACGGACACGAGCAGCGGACGGCGGCTGGCCTTCTGAAAACGCTCGATGATGAGATCCCGCAGTTCGTGCACGTTGAATTTCGTGGTGTCGATGATGACATCCGCGATGCGGCGAATCGGGGCCATGCGGCGGCGCTCGGCGCGAATGCCTTCGGCGATCGATGCGCCGTGGCTGAGCGGGTGAGGACGGCGCGTCTCGCTGAAGCGGCGCTTCAGCGCATCGTCACTCGCTTCCATGAAGACGAGCGTGATCGGATGCCGGCTGCGCAATTCGCGGTAGATGCCCGGCAACTTCTCGATCTGCTCGCCTTCACGCGCATCGACCAGCAGCGCGGCACGTTCCACTTCGCCGCGGCCCTCTTCGTAAAGTTCGGTGAAAGTCGGGATGAGAGCGACCGGCAGGTTGTCGACGCAGTAGAAGCCGAGATCCTCGAAGGTGTTGAGCACCGTGCCCTTGCCCGAGCCCGACAGGCCGGTGACCAGCACAAGCTGGCGAGCATTCGGCTTGGGAGCTTGTGTCTTGGGGGCTGGGGCTTGTTTCCGGGCGGCGGGCGTCACGGCGGGCTGGCGCTCAGGCCTTGACCCGGCGGCGATGCGTGCTCGGGATGCGGAGGTCTTCGCGGTACTTGGCGACGGTGCGACGCGTGACGCGAATGCCTTCGTCGCCGAGTTTCTTGGTGATCTGGTCGTCGGTGAGCGGATGGCTTGTGTCTTCCTCTTCGATCATCTGCTTCACGCGCCGCTTGAGGGAGAGGAGCGACATCTCGCTCCCCTGCGGCCCATTTACAGATTCCGAGAAGAAGCTGCGAAGTTCCAATACTCCCTGCGGCGTGTGCACGTATTTGTTGGCCACGGCGCGGCTGACGGTGGACGGATGCACGCCAACTTCCTCGGCGACTTCCTTGATCATCATCGGTTTGAGATGGTCGGGGCCGTAATCGAGGTAATCGCCTTGGCGACGCAAAATGGAATGGCAGACGCGCTGAATCGTGTGCTTGCGCTGCTCGATATTTTTCATCAATTGGATGGCGGCGGTGAAGCGTTCTTTGACATAGTTGCGGACGTCGCGATCGGCGGCATCGCGAGAAAGCAAGCGGCGATAGGTCGGATTCAGGCGGAGCTGCGGCAAGTCATCGTCATTCATGAAAACCTGCCACTCGCCATCGACCTTGCGGAACTGGACGTCCGGCTCGACGAGGCGCGGCTCGGTTTTGTTGTAGCGGAGGCCCGGCTTCGGATCGAGGCGCTTGATCACGTCGACAGCGCGCTTGACGAGCTCGACCGGACGATTCAGCGCCCGCGCGACTTCCTTGAGCTGGTTATTCTGCAGGAGCTTGAGATGCTCGGTGATGATCTGCTGCGCAAGCGTATTCTGCGGATCGATGATCTTGATTTGCAAGAGCAGGCACTCTGGGAG
>JBAPOM010000258.1:0-3153 GCA_049279635.1 Candidatus Acidiferrales bacterium | reverse complement strand
ACCACGTACTGCGTGACGCCACCTCGATCCACCAGCAGCAGCACGGGTTGGTTCCCTGCAGCCGCAAGAGCCTGCTTATATTGCTGGACGTTGGAGATGGGCTTGTGATTGACCTCCTGGATGACGTCGCCCCGCTGTAGGTCGGCAGCCGCGGGGCTTGCGGGATCAACGTCCGAGACCACCACGCCGTGTATGCCCGCAGGCAGGTTCAATTGCTGAGCAAGGTCCGGCGTCAGATCCTGAACGTTAACGCCCTGGAGTCCTCCGCCGTTGCTTTCTCCCGGAGTTGCGTTCGCTTCCTTTTCCGGGAATTCTGCGAGGTCGACGCTGACATCCTGCGTCTTGCCGTCCCGCGATATCTGAAGCTTGACGTCCGTGCCTGGAGACGTCTGCGAGATGCGGAGGCGCAGGTCGTTGGCTGACTCGACTGTCTGACCATTCACTTTGAGGATCACATCGCCCCGCTTCAGACCTGCTTTCGCAGCGGGCGAATCGGGTGAAACTTCACTGACGAGAGCGCCACCCGGTCCGCTCAAGCCAAATTGCTTGGCAATTTCGGGAGTCACGTCCTGCGGGTAGAGCCCGAGATAGCCGCGCACAACCTTGCCGTGTTCGACGAGCTGATCCGCTACGGACCGCGCCATGTTGATCGGAATGGCAAAGCCGATGCCGACATTTCCTTCGCCGCCGCCGGTGGCTATGGCGGTGTTGATGCCGATCAGATTGCCGTGAAGGTCGACCATCGCTCCGCCGGAATTCCCCGGATTGATCGCGGCGTCCGTTTGAATGAAGTCCTCGTAATTTTCGATTCCGAGGCCGCTGCGCCCGGTGGCGCTGACGATGCCCATCGTGGCCGTTTCGCCGACTCCAAATGGATCGCCAACGGCGAAGATCACGTCGCCGACCTGCAATCTCGAGGAATCGCCGATTGCAAGTGTGGGAAGACCGGTCGCATCGATTTTCAGCACTGCGATGTCGGTTCGAGGATCGGTGCCGACGAGCTTGGCTTTGAATTCGCGCTTGTCGCTGAGTTGCACTTCGATATCGGTGGCGCCATCAATGACGTGATTGTTCGTCAGGATGGTTCCGTCCGACGTGATGATCACGCCAGAGCCGAGGCTCTGTTCGCGTTCGGGGCGCATCTGCTGCTGGCCAAACTGATTGCCGAAGAACTGCTGGAAGAATGGATCGTTGAAGAACGGCATGGCGCCGCCATTCTGCGGCTTCACGACCTTCGAGCTGTGAATATTGACGACCGCCGGAAGCACCGGCTTCAGAACCGAAGAAAAACCATTCGCGAATCCGCCGAGAGAGACGGGCGCCGCGTTGCGCGCGAGCGTAATATTGAGCGGCGACGCGCCAAACACCGTGTGGTCTGACCAATCCCGCAATCCAATTGCGAGTGTGCCCCCGCAGACGACAGCGGCGATCACCGCTACCGTCGCCACCCAGCGGGGAATATGTAGGTGACTGCTCTTCATGAACTTTCTCCTTTTTCACCCGCGCGCCAAGGCTGGCCTCGGGGCTCCGAATCTATTAGACGTAATAAATGGCAATTCGTATCGTGAGACTCTCTTCGGAATGGGAGCCCCACCCAATCTCCATTATAACTCCCAAAAAGGGCAGTATTTCCAGCCTGCCGCGGTTCTCAGCTGATGAGGCGAGCGATGAAGAATGCGGCCGCGGCCGCGAGACCGCCGACGAGAACGGTCTGCAGCCCTCCGCGAAGAGGCTTGACGCCCGTGTAGTGTCCTTTGATTGAACCAAAAACGAAGAGCGCGAGCAGCGTGACGCCGATCGAAATCCAGAGCGCGGGGAGAACTTGCTTCATCAAGATGTAGGGAGCGAGCGGAACTAGGCCACCGACGATATAAGATCCTGCGATGGTGGCTGCGCTGCGCGCCGCCCGCGCGGGATCCGGCGCTTCAAGCCCGAGCTCGAAACGCATCATGAAATCGACCCAGCGCTTCTGATTGCCGGTGATCGCGGAAACAACGGGGGCCATTTGCGCTTCGGTGAGGCCGTATTCGCGAAATACTTTGGCGACTTCCTCGATTTCGACGTCGGGAAGCTCGACGGTCTCACGGTATTCGCGATCGAGTTCAGAAGCGTAGTGTTCGGAATCCGTTTTCGCCGCCAGATAGCCGCCGAGGCCCATCGCGATCGATCCCGCGGCGATTTCGGCGAAGCCCGCCGTGACGATGATGCCCGTCCCCTTCGCGATGGCCGTCGCCGCGCTCGTGAGACCCGCGGCTAGGGCGAATGGGACCGTCAATCCGTCGGACATTCCGATCACGATGTCGCGCACTGCGGCGGTAGCGGTGAAATGCTTCTCCACATGCTCCACGGCGGGCATAAAATCCTCCTAAGGGATTTCCGGTATTTTGCGGAGCCCGGCTACGCGCTTCCCGGCCAGGCGCGTATAATTATGGGGCAGGAAATGGAATTCAGGAGGTAGATAATATGACCGCAACTTCCGCACAAGGAGCCGCTCCTCAAATGAGCTATACCGTGCCAGCTCTTCCGTATGCGTTCGACGCGCTCGAGCCCTATATCGACGCGAAGACGATGGAGATCCATCACGACAAGCACCACGGGGCTTACGTCACCAATCTCAACAAGGCGCTCGAAGGCCACGCCGATCTCGCGCAGCTTCCCGTCGAGCAGTTGCTCGCGCAGATCAACAAGGTTCCTGAAAATATCCGCACCGCCGTGCGCAACAATGGCGGCGGCCACATGAACCACTCCATGTTCTGGAAGATCATGAAGAAGGGCGGCGGCGGTGAGCCCTCGGGCGATCTTGGGAACGCAATCAAGAGCACTTTCGGCAGCTTTGCCGACTTCAAAACGAAGTTCAATCAGGCCGCCACCACTCGCTTCGGCTCGGGCTGGGCTTGGCTGCTTTTCCGCGATGGAAAGCTCGCGATCGAATCGAGCGCCAATCAGGACAATCCGATCCTCGACGGCGGGAAGGCGTTTTTCGGGCTCGACGTGTGGGAGCACGCCTATTACCTGAAATATCAGAATCGCCGGCCGGAGTACATCGAGGCCTGGTGGAACACGATCAACTGGGAGCAAGTGGCCGATAACTTCGCGCACGCAAAGAAGTAAGGCGCGATACCTCGGATTCGGATAAGACCGACTTTGCGGGGC
>JBAPOM010000257.1:0-1868 GCA_049279635.1 Candidatus Acidiferrales bacterium | reverse complement strand
CGGCGCGCCGGCCGTCGCGCCGCCGTTTGCAACGGTCAGCGCGGGCGAACCTTCGCCGACTTCCGTCGATTCGTCCTCCGGAATCTCTCCCAGCGCCAGCGGCATGCGCACGTTGTAAGGATCGGGCGCTTCTTCCGATTCCGCGGCTGCTTCCGCGCGATCTTCGGATGCGCCCTCGGATGAATGCTCAGTCGAAAATGAAATTTGTGCGGGGGCGCTCGCCTCGGCCGATGCGGCGGGCAGTTCAATTCCCAGCCGCGCGAGTGCCTCTTCGGCCTTCTTCTTCCAGTCGGCGCGGCGGAACCGCTGCGCGGCGATCGTGTACCACTTCCCGGCCTCGTCGTTGCGCCCGGCCTTCTCTTCGACCACACCAAGTTCCCACGCCACCATCGCGTCGCGCGTGCGTTGATAGAGCTCGGAGAGTTTTGCCAGCGCTTCGGGGCTATTCTTCGCCTTGCGGATACGCGCTTGAATTTGCCGCCAATCAGCCATGTCGGAGCATTGTAACAGCGAGCCGAGTTATAGGCCAATCAACTCTGCGCCCGCCGCGCGGGAATAGGCCGCCGCGAAGTCGTGCGGTAGAATTGCCCAAAGGACGCGTGCGTCAGGAGGCCTCATGAAAGCGAGTCGCGTGGTGGGCGTCGGGGCGGTGCTGCTAATTCTGTCCGCAGTGGCCTCGGCCGTTTCGGCGCAGTCCGCGTTTGCGCCGCTCGACCTCTGGGCGAATGCGGTGAAATCCAGCGACACGGCAGCTCTCACGCAGCTGTATTCGGTCGCGCCGCCCGCGCAGACAAAAACCTCCCAGGGCGTGACGCAGGAAATCGGGGCCGAGCCCCATTTCTGGGCAGCGCTCGCGGCGAGCGGGATCAGCGACTTGCATCCGAAGATCCTCGAGATCGAGCATCTGCAGCCGGGCGTCGTCGCGCTCGTGCTGCGAATCGAATTCAATCTCCGCACGGATTCCGGCGTGCAGCCGTTCGTCGTGGAAGCGAGCCAGATTTGGGCGCAAGAGGGGAGCGACTGGCGCATCGTCCAAACGGTGCGAGGCGATTTGGCTCCCCGCACGGCGCGGCGCCTGCCCGAGCCGGCAAAGCCGGATACGGACCTGTATCCTCCCGCGCGAGAAGGGCCCTCTGAAATCAAAGCTGCGCTGGATCGCGCTGCGAAAGACCACAAGCGCGTGATCCTCGTCTTCGGCGGCAACTGGTGCTACGACTGCCACGTCCTCAATGCTACTTTTCACTCGAAAGATATCGCCCCGCTGGTGGATGCGAACTACCACGTCGTCCACGTCAACATCGGCGATGACTACGACAAGAATCTCGATCTTGCCGCTAAGTACAAGGTGCCGCTGAAGCGAGGCGTGCCCGCCCTGGTCGTCCTGGCTCCCGATGGCTCACTGGTCTACACCCAAGAGGAAGGCGAATTCGAAAACAGCATGCGCCTCAGTCCCGCCGACGTCACCGAATTCCTCAAGAAATGGGCGCCTCCCCGCCAAGAGTAGCCGCGCAGCAGCAAAATCGCTCGCCCGCGTTTCTCCTCAAAAAGAACAAGGCTCACCGAGCGAACCTCACTCGGCGAGCCTTGGTTGGATGCTGACCGTTTTGCTGGTTCTTAGCCGCCGATCAGAAATTCCCCAGAAACGGGAAGCCGGGGCCGAAAAAGAAGCCGTCGTCTTCGGGGGCCAGGGCGATACCGCGGAACGCTTCGCCGGCGCGGGCCGAGCGAATCGTTTCGAAGTTGTCGAACTTGCCCTTAGTCGCTGGCTCAGTGGCGCTGATTTGATCGGTTACTCTTACCAGCTTGTTGGGGTCGGCGCCGTTGTCGCCGTTGTTGCTGATCGTGGACGTGATCGCATAGATTGTAGC
>JBAPOM010000256.1:0-3460 GCA_049279635.1 Candidatus Acidiferrales bacterium | reverse complement strand
GCGGATGACGGAACTGGGCAAGCAGCTCACCGACGACTTGAGTGTCGCGCTGGCCAAGACAGCAAACCTCGAAATAGAGGACCGCTCACGAATCGAGGAGCAAACCAAGCAGGTTTTCTACGCACCTGAGATTGTCGCCGATCCCGAAGCGCTGCTCGTCTTCGCGCACGATCTCGGCGCCCAAGCGGTGGTCGTCGGCATAATTTCCGTGCGCCCAGACAAGTGGCTAAGCGTCGAACTCAAAGCATATCGCGTGAACAATGGGAAAGGCATTCATGGCGTCACGGTTTCGTTTCCGCCTAACGGAGAAATGGCCAAACTGCTCGCGGTAAACCTCTCCGGCGATGACCAGACGGATTCTTCGAAGTACCCGAGCGAAAAGATTGCCGGGTATTCGATGCCTCGTTGCATTTATTGCCCCAGAGCTGACTATTCGCGCCAAGCTACGGATAGCCGGATACAAGGGACTGTAGAACTGGTTGCAGTTATCGGCGAAGACGGCCTTATCAAGAATCTGCGCGTGGTGAAGGGTTTGCCCGGGGGGCTGACGCTGGAGGCGATTAAGGCGGTAAGGCAGTGGCGATTGCAGCCCGCCACCGGACCCGACGGAAAACCCGCGGCTGTGCGAGTACCGATTGAGGTTAGCTTTCAGCTTTTCTGACGATACGTTCGAGTCTTTCGGGTTTGGTAGCAGCGCGCGGTAACTCCAGGATTGACGACCGAACATCCACTTGCGGCCCTCGTCGGCCTTGATCGAAATGCGGTTTGCTAGCGAGCGGTGTCGAGCCAGGTCTTCCAGGCTGCGGAATCGCTTCCGAAATGCTTCCCCGAAATATCGCTCAGAGCCTGGAGCGTCCACGCGCGTTGCTGCGCGGAAAGCAGCGAATCGTCGAGCCATCCCACAAGGCTCGGCGCTGCCGTGATGCGCTGGGCCTGCGTGTACATTCCGGATTGGGCGAGATCGCAAGCGGCGCGTTCTTGGACGATCGGAGAAGGATCGTTGCGGAAGCGATCGAGAAGCATCGGAATCGTTTCGTCCGTGCCGACAAGCGAGAGGGCGTCGATGGAGGTAGCCCGGACCTGAACATTCGGATCATCGAGATACGATTCGATGATCTTCGCCGTGTGCACGGCATCTACGCCGCGGTTTCCCAATGCGCCAAGCATCCAGAGCGCCCATGTCCGTTGACCCGGATCTCCCACGGCTCGCTCCAGCATCACAACGCTGCTTTCAGTGCGTGGGACTCCGTCTAGCGCGAGCTGCGCCTGAACGGCGGCTTCGCGGGCAGGATGGCTGGTTCCGTTGAGGATAGCCGTGACCAGTTGATCGGTGCGCGGAGTGCGATGCGTCTTACCGGTCCAACCGTCCGATTCGGCGAGCGCCTGGGCAGCCGCGGCGGCGTCTCCCGTGGCGACCTGCGCGAGGAGCTTCTCAGCCTCATCCTGCGCTGCGGGATCGATCGTGGAGTTAGCCCGGCCGGTCGCCCCGCTTGTGTCCCGGCCACTCCCTCCGGAAATGTCGGTGAAGTTGATCTTCGAGATTTCCTTGGCAGCATGCTGAAATCCCCGCGCCAGCAAGAAGCTGACTGCGCCTATCGCCGCAACGACGAGCAGCACATACACAACAATAGGCCGGTTGCCGTACAGCCATGACGGCGGCGCAGTAACAACAGGGGACGGCGAATTCGCATTAGCCGGAACGGCCGGCGGCAACGGATCGGACATGGCGGTCTAACTCCGTTTCTTGGATTTGAGCCGTTAAGGAAACAATAGGAAGGAAAAACGAAAGGGGCCATCCCCCGTTGGTACCGGCGCGTCGAAAAAGCCAACGATCGCGCCGCGCTGCCGAGACTCACCGAGAGTGTCAGGGATTCCGCGAGCGTGTGCGCAGGAACACTCCTCGCTTTTTAGTCTCGTTTTGCAAATTCAAGCATCTCCGGCGAGATCGAGGTTTTTCGAATGGCGGCATCAGAGTTGCTTTTGCATGCACGTGAATGCAAAAACCAGAGTACCGGCTCACCTTCCGTACCATTGACCGGTTCGCGAGGCACGGTTGGAATGGAAGCAACGGAAGAATCCGCAAATCCGACATGACAAATCCTGAACCAAATGCGGAAAATCATGCGGCTGGAGGCGTGCGCCGCCATAGCCGGTGGGCCGAGCTGTTCTTTCAGATTCGGGTGACGCGGCAACGGATTCGGCGAGCGATTGCCGATTCTTCTTCGGGGCTGCGCCGCTGCGAGAAGATGCACGACGACCCGTACTCGCTGGTCGTGGGCGAATCGCGCAGCAAGCTATGGCCGGACGATCGTGCGGCCGAGGCGGACTTCCAGAAGGGCAAAGTGCACAATCTGCGGATTGCAGCGCAAGAGCTGGATTGCGCGCTTCTGATGCCGGGGCAGACCTTCAGTTTCTGGATGCAGATCGGGCGAGCCACCGAGGAACGCGGATACGCGATCGGCCGGATGCTGCAGCAGGGATGCATGATTCCGGCGATTGGCGGCGGCTTGTGCCAGCTCTCGAATGCGCTCTACGACGCGGCGCTGCAATCGGGCTGCGAGATCGTCGAAGGGCACGCGCACTCGCGCGTTGTTCCCGGTTCGGAGGCGGCGGCCGGGAGGGACGCGACGGTCGCGTGGAATTACGTCGACCTGCGATTCCGCTCGCTGGTGCCGCTGCTGATTCGCGCACAGGTGACCGGGGACGAGCTGGTGGTGTCGTTCTGCGCGTTTCCCGGTACCGTGGTGCCCAAGGAGAGGATGGCGGACGCCGGCGAACACGCGAGCAATCCGAATGCGGCGCAAGGGCGCAAGCTCGTTGCATCCACCTGCGCGACCTGCGCCGAGATCGGGTGCTTCCGCCACGAAAACGCGGAAAAGATCATCTCATTCTAGCTTCCGGCTCGAGCGAAAAAGCTTCCGCGTCAAAACCCGCCAAAATCGGTTTTTCTCCGCCATTTGGAGGCTGTTTAAGCTCCCGACGAGAGCATCATTGATGCTGCACTTACAGCTAATCCGCAAGCGCGTTGCACTCAGGCTCATATTGCGCGATGAGGCGGGAAAGAATGGCGGCGCGATCCTCCGGCGTCGAAGATTCCATCGGCAGAAAGGCCACGTAGAGGTTGATCGCGCCTCCAGCCGCGTCGCACCATGCCGCGTATTTCTCGTGCCAGGGAGTGAGGTACGCCGAAATGTTTCCCGACTCGCCGAAAAAGATCACGCGCATCATTCGCGGATAGCAGGTTGGGTCGCGCACCAGGATCGCGTACACCCCGGAATTGCAAACGGGCACTGAGCACGGAAGAAGTTCAGGCTCAGTAAAGCAACAGCTCCCGAACCAGATCCCCTGCGGCGGTGCAGGCGAGGAAGTTCCGGCGTAGTCTCGGGAAGCCACTCGGACGCTCCGGTCGCGGTGGCGGCTTGCGTATGCCGCGACGCCCGCGAGCGGGTGAGTATAGCTT
>JBAPOM010000255.1:0-32894 GCA_049279635.1 Candidatus Acidiferrales bacterium | reverse complement strand
CATTTCCGCGGGCGGCTCGACCGTGATTGAGTGTCAGTTCGAATGCCAGCGAGGAGCGGCCGGCTCTTTTCGCGAGGGGCTCGCGAGGGTGGCCCGCGGCGGAAAATGGGGCTACATCAATCCAGCGGGAGAATTTGCGATTGCGCCGCGATTCGACATGGCGTCAGAGTTTTCTGAAGGACTTGGGGGTGTGGAAATTGGGAAACGGAGAGGCTTTGTGCATGCGTCCGGCGAGATGGCGATTCCCATCTCCTACCGGTGGGCCGATCCCTTCTCGGAAGGGCTTGCCGCCGTGTCCGTCGGAACGGGCGAGGCGCACAAATCCGTTGCGGAGGCGTGCGAATCAGGTTTCATAGACCACTCCGGCGCGTTTCAAATCCCGCCGAGATTCCTGAGCGCAGGCCGATTTGTCGGTGGCATCTGTTTGGTCGAGGATGAGGACCACATCGGCTACGTCGATCATTCAGGAGAATTCGTCTGGCGCGCCCCGTATGTCGAAATCGGCAGCTTCGATCCTCTGCATCTGTTGCCGCCCGAACGGGATTAGGCGGGCATCTGGCGGTGGAAGGGGTCGGCGCCGATGGTGCCGACTAGCTCGTCGAGGTAGGCGGGCGAGGTGACGCGGGCGAGCTGGGCGCGCGCGAGGGCTGAGCGCGACTCGAAGTCGATGTCGTCCTGGGGCGGGAATTCCTGTTCGGCTACGCGATATTCCTCGAGCGCGTGGACGTGGCGCTGCCAGAGCGCGATATCACACTGCTGCTTCACGCGCAGGCGCTCGTTGTACCAATCGCTCGCGACCAGCGCCTCGCGCGTGAACATCGCGCGAATTTCCGGATCATCCGCACCTTTGCCGTTGTACGAGCCGTGCGCCATGATTTCCAGCAGCGCGCGCAGCGGCGGGCAGGCTGCCTCGACGCTACCATCCTCGAAATAATTGAGCGCGACGCGGCGCTGCGTTTCGACGATTGCGTCCACACCCGCCGCGAACATCTGCAAATCCTGGAGCTCGGGGCGCAGCAGCTCGAGCGGGAAGACGGCGTCGGGCGTCTCGAAAATGCGGCCGAGGAAGTGGTCGACGAAGGCCATGCTGATGCGATAGCCGAGGCGGCTGGCCTGCACGGTGCGGCCGTCGAGCGCGAAATCGTCGATCTTTTCGAGATAGCCGGCGGCGATCATCGAGCGCGGATCGCGTTCGGCGACGCGCATGCGGCACCAGATTTCGGGGACGAGCGCGCTGACGTCGTGATCGACGCGGAAGTGCGGGCCGATGAAACCGGCCGAGGTGGTGAAGCCGTTGTCGCCGGTGAGAATGGCGGAAACGAGCGCGTTATTGAGATCGACGACGGGCCAGAGCGCGTTGAACGGGCCCTTGGTGAGCGCGCCTTCGCTGCCGAAGCCGGTGGTGGCGGGCGATTTGCCTGTGAGGCTCGAGATCAGCTCCATGAAGAGCTCGGGCAGCTCCTGATAGTGGATCGGGGCGTAGACGGCGAGCGGCGGGAGGCCGATGGCCGGGTCGGGCAGCGTGTTGCGGCGGCCGGCCAAGACGGCGCTGACCGGAAAGTGAACCGGGCGCGCGGCGGGAATCTCGCGTTCGAGGCGCGTGGCGATTTCGGCGAGATAGGTTTCGCGCGGCGCGGCAAGATCGGGGCGCCGCTGAAGGTAACGCGGATTCAGCGACGGCTTGCCGTTGACCATGCGCGGGTGCGAAGACGCGACGACGTAGCCCGCCTCAGCGGCGGGCAAGCCCTCCTTGGCTGCGGCGGGCAAGCCTGGATCACCTGTGGACCAGTGAGATTCCGCATCTGCGACGAATTCCTCGAGCAGGCGCTTCATTGGGCCGGTGTAGCGGTCGAACTCGACGACGTGATCGACCAGCGCACGGGCCTGCGGCGGCGCGAGCGGCTCATAATTCGACATGAAAACGCCAGGGCCGGCCATGTCCGCTTCCGCCTGCCAATCGACGCCGGGGCGGATGGCATCGTCGGGGCGCTGGAAGAGCAGCGTTTCGCAGTTCTGGACGAGCTTGACGCTTTGCTGCTTCGATTCGGGGTCGAGATCGCTGAGGCTGGCGGCGGGCAGAACGACTGAGGCGGTGATGTCGTCCTCGACCTGCACTTTTTCCGCGGGGTAAAAATCGGGGCGCAGCTTGTAGATGCGCCAGGAGCCGTCGCGATCGTAGCCGACGCGCAGATAATTGCTGACGAGCGTTTCTCCGTCGAGCTTGAGTTCGTGGCCCAGATAGCCGTTGATGCGATCAACGGTGAAGTGCTCGCGCCAGTTGGCACCCCATTCAGGGCGGTAGTAGCGCTTCACGGTGAAGAGGAGCTGGCGGGTGGTTTGCGGGAGGCGGCGCAACCACTCGTTGTGCTTTTCGGTGTATTCGGGCGAGGGCGTGAAGAGCTGGATGACGGAGCCGTGCGAACGCTCGGAGCTGAGGATCAGGCGGCGCGAGCGCTGGTCGGGCGGGCGATTCTTGTAGACCGTGGAAAAATCGCGCTCGAGGATGTCGTCGATGAGGTCCATGTCCTTCTGGTAGTCGCCCACGTAGACCGGGCCCTTCAGTAGAGCGTGCGCGATCGATTTCGAGATTTCCGATTTGCCGCCGCCGGAGACGGTCGACGGCTTATGGCACAACGCGCCTTTCGGACGCGAGCCAACGAGCCTCCAGGCATTGCCTGCAAGCTGCTTTTCCAGGCGGATGCGGAAACCCGAAGGCAGCACGTAGGTGGCAGACGGGCGAATCGTGAGTTGATGCGCCTGGCCATTGTGCCGCCACCGGACAAAGCCTTCGCGCACGAGGAAGGCTGAATCTTCGGGGACGTAGTAGATGTCCGGATAGCGGCGATCGACCGCGTAGCCTTCCGGGCGGCGATCGACGAGCGGGCCGATGAGATGCATGGCCTGCTCGAAGGTAACTTTTTTCAAACTGACGGTGCGGTCGGCATAGAAGTCCTGGCCGAGAACGTACGTGGCGAAAGCGATTGCGCCGCCGGCGTGCTCTTCCTCGGCGAGCCCGAAGAGATTGGCGGCAAAGCTGATCTGCGTTTTCACTTCCTTTTTGCAGTAGCCGTAATAATTGTCCGCGAGGATGGTGACCATCACGCCGCGATGATCGCGGGCGCAGATTTTGAAGGCCGAGCCTTCGTTGTAGAGATCTTCCGGATTGCGCCAGCACATGCCGTCGCGGCGCTGGCGCTCGGTGGCCTGATCGAAATAAGGCAGGCCGAGCGCGGCTTTTTTCATGCCGACAAGATGAGGCGCGAGAATCACGCAGCCGGTGTGGCCGGTCCAGTGGGCGACGTCGAGAGCGGCGTCGTTTTCGGGCAGATGCGGATCGCCGCCATTGCCGAAGATCGATTCGACGAAATCGAGATTGCTGACGAGGCTGCCGGGCGCGAAGAAGCGCGTCTCCATCATCTTAGCCGACTCGGTTCCCGTGGCCGGGCAGACCAGCGGGCGCAGCAGCAGTGAAACGAAGAGGCGCGCGGGCGACGCATGGTGCGCGGTGAAAGGAAGCGTCAGGACATCGGCGGGCGGGCGAAGGGCTGCGGCGAGCAGCGCCGCGAATGCCTGCTTCGGCACCGCCTGCTTATCCGCGGGAATCGGGAAGCCTCCTTCGGTGATGTGGAATACGCCGCGCGTGGTGCGGCGGTCGCTTGCAGGATTGTGGAGCACGCCCTGGCGCACCCGATACGAACTTAGGTAGGGCGAGGTGAAACTGCTCGAGTCCGGCGGCAGAGAAAGCGTCCGGGCGAGGCCGGCCCGGTCGAGAACGAACGTGGTGGCCGGAAGGCGCGCGACGCCGGTCGGAGCGCAGCCGCGCAGATAATCGTCGAGGAAGGACTGAATGCGCGCGTCGGCGGGGCAGAGATATTTTCCGAGCAGGCGTTCCTTCTGGTAGTAGTTGCGAAGCAGCGGCTGGGCGACTTGCAGAAAGGGGGCTTCAGCGGAACTTGTGCCGGGCGCTTGTCCGAGCGCGGCTAACTTCAGCTGAAGGTACTGGATGAGTTCGGGCGCAGCTTGAGGTGCGGCCATTTTTTGAGTCCCGGCCCCCCCACGCCCAATAATGTTCCTTCCCCCAAGCGCGGCACGGAGGAGTCTATCAAAAACGACAGAGAGGCGCAGGCTCTGTTTTGCCGTTGGCGACGACAGGCAGCACCGGTGGGAACTTTGGAGGCTTAGACTTGGAACACCTGAAGAGGCTTATGTCATGGCCCCTCCGTTTGTTCGCGGTAGACTAAAGCTGCGACATGCTAAAGATCCTGGGGTTGCCAGGCGGATTCTGAGGCTGGGCAAGCGTCGTTCTTTCCAGGTAAAGCATCCAATCTTGTTTACGCTCGGGGGTGAGTCATTGTCCGGGCGATCAAACCAGGGACTGAGGGTGAGAGATTGTGTGGGCAATCGAAAGGCCTAGCAGACGGATGGTCGGAAGGCGTTAACGCAGTGGCCGCGAATTCCGCGAAGTCACGGCCAAGATCGAAGGGCGCGACTCGAATTCTGCCGCTCGGTGCTTTCGGCTTGCTGTGGCTCGCGCTCTGCATCACGCTGTTTGGTTTTCCGCCGCGGGTCCAGGCTCAGGCCGCACAATCCACAGCTCCGCCCGCAAACGGAACCGCGGCGGGAGGGCAGCAGACCGGCGCAGCAACTCCAGGGAGCATCTGCGGAACCGTTCTCTATCAGAATCAAACGCAAGTTCCAGTCGAGGGAGCCCGGGTAAAGCTGACGCGCGGCGATCAGTCTCCGAGCCAGGAGGTGTTAACCGGGGACGAGGGGCAATTTTTCTTTGCCGATGTCGCGCCGGGGCCGTTCCACATCACGGTTAGCGGAGAGGGATTCGAGACGCAAACGTCCTCCGGAGTGCTGCATTCGGGTGAAACCTACTTTGTCCCGCAAATCGAACTGGCCCTGGCCACCGTGGTCACGGAAATTCGTGTGAGGCCCCCAGAGGAAGTAGCGGAAGCGCAGGTCAAGCAAGAGGAGAAGCAGCGCGTGCTCGGCGTGATCCCCAACTTCTACGTCACCTACGTGCCCGATCCCGTGGCCCTGTCGCGGAAGCAGAAGTTCGAGCTGGCCTGGAGGTCGTCGGTCGATCCGGTGACTTTCGCCGGGATTATCTTTATAGCGGCCTTTCAGCAAGCAGGAGATTCGTATCCGCAGTGGGGTCAAGGATGGGGTGCGTACGGCGAACGCTATGGCGCGTTCTACGCCAACGTCGTGACCGGCACGTTCCTCGGGGATGCGATCCTGCCATCGCTTTTCAAGCAGGACCCGCGCTATTTCTACAAGGGCACCGGCAGCAAACGATCGCGGCTTCTCCACGCGCTCAGCACTCCTTTCATCTGCCCCGGCGACAACGGACATATCCAACCAAACTACTCCTATGTGATCGGAAGTATGGCTGCGGGCGGAATTTCAACCCTCTACTACCCGACGAACAATCGCAGTGCGGCGGGATTGGCGGTCGAAAACGGCCTGGTCCGGATGGCCGAGAGTTCCATTTCTGGTGTCGCGCAGGAGTTTGTTATCCGGAAGTTGACTCCGCACCGTCATTCTGACGCTGACCCTCCATGATCTCAGCCATAAGAACCCGCGGCTGAAGCCGCTTTTAGGCTTTTCGAGGGCCTGAAGGCCCTCGCTTCCACCGGTGTGCTGGGTCGCAAAACCGGCGACCCGTCGTTACAAAACCGTCGTTGCCATCGCGCGCGAGGGATTTCGCGCAGCGGTCCTTTGCGATCGTGGCGGCGACGCCTCACCTCGGAGAACGGGTGAGCTACACACGTCGTTTCATCGGCTACGGGATGATGATGCCGGGGAGGCCGCGGAAGTGGGTGTTGGCGGTGACGAGCTGGGCCTGGCAGACGCGGGCGGTCGCGTAGACGATCGCGTCGGTGGCCGAGAGGCGATGATCGAGGCTGGCGTTGGCGGCGGCGAGAGCGATAGTCTCGTCGAGCGGGACGACGCGGCGGTGAAGCGCCTGCGCGACGAAGCGGTCCGCAATCGCGCGGCCGCGCTGCTTCGCGAGGTGCCGGTAGACCTCGTAGAGGACGAGCGACGGCACGATGACCGAAGCGTCGCCTTCGAGATAACTTCCGAAGGCGGAGGCCTTCGAGTCTTCGGTCAGATACTCGAGCCACCCGGAGGAATCGACCAGATAGGTTTCAGAACCGCTCCGAGTGCTCACGAAGCTCGTCTTTCCATCTCATCCCCTTGGCGATGCCACGCAGCTCTTTGATCGAGCGGCGAGGCACGAGGCGAAGCGCGCCGTCGAGTGCGAAAATCAGCAATTCCTGTCCCGGCTCGATCTTGAGCTCTTCGCGGAGAGCTTTGGGGATCACGACTTGAAATTTTGGTGAAACTTTGACTGTGGCTTTGTCCATCACACCGAATTCCCACGCAACTATATCGATGGCCTGATCGTATGTCAATAGGGCTATCGATAAGCCCTCAGTATAACGCAGGCATGATCGATACCCGGATGACCTTGAATTCGCGGCGGTTATGAGAGTGCTGCTTGTGTCGCAGAGGGGGTGAGATCGCGCGAGGATGAATTCATGCGCGCCCATTCTGCTCGCAGAAGATTTTTCGCGCAAGGAAAATCCTGTCGGCGCGTCGACATGATTTGAATACTGCGCGAAAATTTCGCGAAAAAATGCGTCGCGAACCTTCTTTGGGCGCCACACGAGGAAAAATTCGGTGGCAACCAATCGACTCAATATGATATCCACACCTGCGTACAGTTGGCTTAAGAGGAGGATCACACGTGGGGAAATTTCTTGGGGGTCTCATTATCGGAGTCATTCTGGTGCCGCTGTGCGCCGCTGTTTACCTCTTCGGCGGATTTGCGCCGGTTGCGGTGACCGATCATCCGTTCCCCTTTGAGCCGCTGATTGCCGGCGGCGCGCTGGAAGCGCGAATCCACCGCGAGGCGCCCAAGCGCGATCTTTCGACGTTCACTCCAGCCGATATCCTCGCAGGCGCGCAGGACTATCGCCGGCATTGCGGCGGATGCCACGGTTTACCCGGCGACGTGCGGAATTTTCCGGAGCCGAAGATGTATCCGTCGCCGCCGCAACTTTTCACGTCGGATGGCTACGTGACGGACGATCCTGTGGGCGTCACCTACTGGAAGATCAAGAACGGGATTCGCATGACCGCCATGCCGAGCTTCGCGAACGTCCTGAAAGACGATCAGATGTGGCAGATCGCCGCGCTGCTCGCAAGCGCCGACAAGCTGCCGCCCGACGTGATGGATCTTATGAAGCAGCCGCTCTTCCCGCCACCTCCGCCGCCCGGCGCGAAACCAGGGACACCGGGTGCGCCGACTAAGCCATCGAAGTAAAGTGGCATGGATCGATGCACCCTTCGGCCGATCGAAGCCAAAGGCATCCGCCTCAGGGTGACGATCCTCGTCGGATCGTCAAAAGTCGACGTGGAAGCGGACGCCGGGGACGGTGACGGGGCCGCGCGCCTGGTTGTAGCCGGGATTATTGATGTGCTGCAGATCGAAGGACGCGAAGAAGCCGCGCCAGAGGTGCGCGGTGTAGAAGCCTTCGAAGATTTTTTCGGGGCCGTAGGTCAGGCCGCCGTCGCCGAGCAGGAAACCGAGGCCGCCCAGCGCGAGATACTGCTGGTGGGCGGCGACGATACCGTTCGCGACGAAGACGGCGCCGGCGCGATCGTTCTTGCGGTGCCACGCCTTGCCCATCGTAAAGGCGCCGAGTTCGATCGAACGATCGTCCTCGGTGTAGGCGAATGACTCGTTGCGGCCGTCGCTCCATCCGAGGCGGCCGAAAACGCCCGCCTGCGAATTGATGGCCTGCTCGAAATTGAGGCCGAAACCGTATTTGCGGCGTCCCTGGCGGCGGGTGAAGGTGATGTCCGGCGTGGGCGTCGCGTGATCGAGATAATCCGCGTTGGCCTCCTCGTAATTGCCCATATTAGCGTGATTGAGGTAGGCGAGCAGCCGCACGACGCCCGCGCGGTGCGCGATGAGGTTGCCGCGCGCCTCGAACTCGAGGTTTTCAGCGCGCGCGCGAGCGATATCGGCGTCGAGATAGATCCCGTTCGCGGTTTTCGGCATGAGCGCTTCGGCGAATCGCGCGGTCCACCAGTGGTCGTCATATTCGAGGAGGACACCGTCGGTGTAGCCGCGCGTGTTGGCGGCGTAATCCCACGCGCCGTTGTTGTCGACCGTCCAATTCAGGAACTGAAGGTGGCTGTCCTGGCCCCAGGTATTCAAGTCGATGAAATCAGCGAGATCGAATTTCCCGACGCGGAATTCGATGCGCCGCGCGGGCAGGGATGTGGCGAGATGGAGTTCGTCGCGCTCGGTCTCCACGCGATCGTCGGAGAGTGGGATGATCTGGCGCAGCATCAGGCGCGCGACGTAAGGATCCTGGGAGAGCGTCGTATTACGGACCACGTCGAGATTCGTGATGCCAGCGAGACCGAGCGCGTTGCTGATTCCGTGGCCGCCCGCGCTCTCGATGTCGAGGAAGACCTCGGTGGTCGGCGTGAGCTCGTATCCGAGATACAGCGTGTAGACCTTCGAGGTCGCGTTCTCACCAACGTCCCGCAGGCTGTTTGGCCCGCTATATTTCGCCGGGAACGCGCCGTGCCACTGCAGGACGATGTTCGCCTGACCCGAGATCCAGTAGCGGCTCGTCTCAGAGTGCGGGAAAAGCGTCAGCGGATCATTCGAGTCGGAATCGGAACTCGAATCGGGCGGCATCGGAGCGCTTTGTGGCGCGCTCGGCTGATCCGTTTGCGAGTTTTGTGCGGCAGGCGCGTTGACCGGGTCTTGGTTTTGTACCGCGGCGGCGACTTGCGCGGGCACCGTTCGCGGAGCTGCCAAACACACGAGCAGCGCGCAGAGAATCCGCGGCGCGAATTGGACGAGACGATGCGGCATGATCCTGGGAGGCTCTCTAGGCTAAAGGCAGCCACGATTATGGTCCGATAGAAGACCACAACTGTCGTTAAGATTGTGTAAACGCACAAGAGTAAAACGAAACCGCCCCCGCGAGGCTTTGGCAACCGAGAAAATGAGCTGGCGGGACGCCCTTCGGCTCAACCTCAGGACAAGCCGGCGCTACGGACGCGCGGCCGTCGGCATGACGAGCTTTTCGACGACCGGCACCGGGAGCGGGCCCTGGTCGAGGACCAGGTCGTGGAATTTCAGCATGTCGAAATTTTTTCCCGCGGCCGCCTGATAGCGCTTGCGGAAGGCAAGCCATTCGCGCAGGCCGACGTAATAGGTCGGGAGCTGCGTTGAGCTGAGCTTCGCGCGCAGAAGTTTTCCCTCCGCTTCGGCCTGCGTCTGAAACGCGTCGTTGGCCATGAGGTCCATGGCCTGCTCGTCGGTCATGCCCATGGTCTGCATGCGGACGTCGAGAATGGTGTTCGAGAGCAGGCGCAGGCGAATCTTGCGCATCATCATGCGGAACTTCGGATCGTTGTTGAGGAAGCCTTCGTCCATCATCACCTGCGCGCCATATTCGGCCCAGCCCTCGATGTAGGCGCCGTTCCCGAAAAGCGAGAGGACGAGGCGGCGCGATTCGGGCTGAATGTCGTTCAAGTGCTCGAACTGGACGTAATGGCCGGGCATCGCCTCGTGGAGCGAGAGCCATTCGAGCGTGTAGTTGTTGTATTCGCGGAGCTTCGATTCGGCCTGGGCTTCGGGCATCTTGGGATCGATCGGCGTGACCCAGTATTCGGCTTCGGACTGCGGGTCGAGCGGCGGCGCGCTGTGGAATCCCGCCACGGAATAGATGCCGCGCATGAAGGGCGGCGTGGGAATTACTTGCAGGTTGTCGCGCGAGGGAAGCGAGACGATTTTCTTGTCGCGGATGAACTGCTTGATGCCGACGAGGTCTGCCTCGATATCCTGCTGCAGCTCGCCGCGGCGGGGATGCTCCACGGAAATTTTGTCGAGTACTTCGCTGATGATTCTGTTTTCGCGGTCGCGGCCAGCGAGGTCGGAATGGTCGCCGTGGCCGGGAAACATCTGCGCGTGCAAAGGCAGCGCAAGCTGCAGCATTTCGGTGCGGACGGCTTTCATTTCCTGCTCGGCGTCGGCGAGAAGCTGGTCGGGCGTGACGTCGGTTTCCATCACGAGGCGGAATTTCTGGTCGTAGAGATCCTTGCCGAGGCGCCAGGAGCGCGTGGACGGCTGCTTGCCGAGATCGTCCGCGAGCCATTTCGAGAAGTCCTGCAGCGCGGCGATCGCGGGCGGCGCCACGCGCTTGTATTCGGCCTCTAGCGGCGAGCCGTACGGAGTTTCCGCCGCGATCGTGTTCTGGATCATGTCGATATTGCCTTTATTTTCGCTGATGGCGGTTTTGACGAAGATCGGGTCGGCGTCGCTGAGATACGCCTTCACCTGATCGAGCAGGCGCGGAATCTGCTCGACGCGCGAAAGGACGTGGCCGACGCGGACGCTGAGCGGCGCGTAGTTCTGCGTGAGCGGCAGGAAGAGCGCGTTGCCGATCAACTCGACCGGCACCGTCGGATTGTGGCGGTAGTTCTGGATCTTGTCGAATTCGAGGAGGCTGAGGCCGATCTGATCGTCGATCAGCTGCCATTCGGCCGCATCCTGCGGCGAGAGCGACGCGGGCGGCGTCTCGGTGCGGAAGCGCTCGCGCCAGTGCGCGTAAAAGGCGCGCTGCTTCGCCATGGATTCGAGGCTCATGTCGTCGAGCTCGGCATCGAGCGCGACCGTCTTGCCGGTTTTCGGGTCGACGTAGGTGTGATAGCCGGCCATCGAGGCGGTGGTCGGCGCGAGCACGAGCGATTCCTTCATGAACTCGTCGCTCATCGCCGCGAATTTCCGCGATGCCGCGGCATCGGGTGCTCCCGGCGCGCCCGCCGAGACAGCCAAAAGCGGCGCCATAATCAACGCACCCAGCGTTGCCCATACGAACGACAGTGATGTAGTCCCGATCGACATCGCGATCCTCCTGTTTCGATTACGCCTCGATTTCGCGGCGCCAGTTTACACCTGTACGCGCCGCGCCCAATCATTCGCAGTTTGCAGGGCTCGCGAGATGCGATAGGGTATGCGGATGGAACCGAGGGACGTGGTGCGCGCGTGGGTCGAGGCGTTCAACCGGACGGATGTGGACGCGCTCGCGTCGCTTTACGAAGAGGACGCCGTCAACCATCAGGTGGCGGAGAGCCCCGTGAACGGGCGCGCCGCCATTCGCGAGATGTTTGCGAAGGGGTTCGCGGCCGCGAAGATGGTCTGCATTCCGGAAAATCTGTTTCAGGATGGCGAGTGGGCGATCCTCGAGTGGCGCGATCCGAAAGGGCTTCGCGGCTGCGAATTCTTCCGCGTTCGCAACGGCAAGATCGCCTTTCAGCGCGGATATTGGGACAAGGTGAGCTTCTCGAAGACGCACGGGATTCCGCTCGAAAGACTCTAGCTTGCTACGTTGCCCAGGCGCCTTGCGTATTGACATTCCGGGCGGGGATGAGTAGCGTTGTGGCATGCGTTATTACGTCCACGCGGCGTGCGTCGCCCAAGCTTGTTGTTGCTGTTGTACGACGCCGTCGGCGTGTGGCGGATAACGCTAGTCGTATAACAGATTAGCCATCATCCGAACCCGCCGATCGCACAGGTTGGCGGGTTTTTTGTCATTAGACGACGAAATTCGGGCACGAAAAGGCACTGGCGAAATGAAAGTCTCGAATTCACTCTGGGCCGCGCGGCTGGAAGGGAAAATGCCGGAAGCGCTGGCGCGCGAACTCGACATCTTCGAATCCGAAATCGCGCTGCGCAAACAAGGCAAGCTCGACGAGCGGCTTTTCGCGGAGACGCGGCTGCGGCGCGGCACGTACGGCCAGCGCTACGACAACGGGCAGCGCCACGACGGCCAAAAAGTGCAGGAGATGAAATACCCGTCGGGCGAGCTCACCAAGGGCCCGAACACGATGTGGGACGCGCCCGGCATGCAGCGCATCAAGATTCCGGGCGGCGGCTTGAACGCCGAACAGCTTGAAACGATGGCGGACCTGGCCGAGGAATATTCGGACGGCATCGCGCACGTCACCACGCGCCAGGATTTTCAGCTGCACTACGTGCATATCGAGGATACGCCGAGCCTGATGCGGCGCCTGGCTGCCGTGAAGATCACCACGCGCGAGGCCTGCGGAAATTCCGTCCGCAACGTGACCGCGTGCCCTTACACCGGCGTGTGCGCCGATGAAGCGTTTGACGTGACGCCCTATGCACGGGCGCTCGCGCGGTTTCTGCTCGGGCATCCCGACGCCCAGAATTTCGGGCGCAAATTCAAGCCGGCGTTCGGCGGCTGCGAGCAGCACGCCTGCGGCCTCACCAGCCTGCACGACGTGGGCTACATCGCCAAGAAACGCACCGAAAACGGCGTGGAAAAAATCGGCTTCGAGATGTACGTCGGCGGCGGCTTGGGCGCCGTTCCCTACATGGCGAAGCTTTTCGATCCGTTCGTCCCGCCCGAGGAAATTCTGCCGCTCACGCAGGCGATCGCTCGCGTCTTCGCGCGGCTCGGCGAAAAGAAGAATCGCGCCCGGGCGCGGATCAAGTTCTTGGTGCAGGACCTCGGGATCGAGAAATTCCGCGAACTGGTGCTCGAAGAACGCAAGATTCTGCCGCACGATCCGCGCTGGACCGAATACATTGCCGAGGAATTGCGCGCGAAGGAAGAGCCGCTGCGGCCCGGCGGCGAATGGCCCGCGACGAATTCCGAGGCGTTCAAGCGCTGGCTGAAAACGAACACGCGGCCGCAAAAGCAGAAGGGCTACGTGACGGTGACGGTCGGGCTGCCGCTCGGCGACATCACCGCGACGCAGCTGCGCTCGCTCGCGGACATCGTCCGAAATTTCACGAAGGAAACGATTCGGACGACCGTCGAGCAGAATTTCGCGATTCGCTGGGTGAGCCACGCCGATCTGGCAGCGCTCCACGAAGCGCTCGAGGCCGCGGAGCTGGGGACGCCTGGCGCCGGAACGATCGTCGACATCGTGTCTTGCCCCGGCACCGATACTTGCAAGCTCGGAATTTCTTCGTCGCGCGGGCTTACCGCGGAACTGCGCAAGCGTCTCGCCGAGAAAAGCTTCGAGCTCGATGAGGCCGTGCAGAATTTGCACATCAAAGTGAGCGGCTGCTTCAATAGCTGTGGACAGCACCACATCGCCGATCTCGGATTCTATGGCGTAAGCCGCAAGGTCGGCGGCTACGCGGTGCCGCACTTCCAGGTGGTCCTCGGCGGCGAGTGGGAACATAACGCGGGCTCGTATGGCCTGCCGGTAGCGGCGATCCCGTCGAAAAATATTCCGCAGGTGGTGACGCGGCTGACCGAAAAATACGTAGCCAACCGCACGAGCGGCGAAACGTTCAAGGATTTCGTGAAGCGTACGGGCAAGGTGGAGCTTAAATCGCTGCTTGAGGATCTCGCAAAGCCGCCCGCGAACGACCGCTCGTTCTTTAGCGATTGGGGCGATCCCCGGGTGTACTCGATCGAAGATATCGGCAAGGGCGAATGCGCGGGCGAGGTGGTGTCGTCGGTGGAATTCGATCTTGCGGCGGCGGAGCGCGAGCTTTTCGAGGCGCAAGTGCTGTTCGAAAAGGGCGAGACGCAACAGGCGGGCGATCGCGCGTACCGCTCGATGCTCGACGCGGCGAAGGCGCTCGTGAAGATCGGCTATTCGACCGTCTCGGACAATCCGGACGAAATCGTTTCCGAATTCCGCGCGCGCTATTACGACACGCAGAAATTCTTCGATCCGTTCGCGGGTGGTAAATTCGCGCAGTACCTTTTCGCCGAGTACGACAAGGTCCGCAACGACGGCACGCAGCTGCGCACGCCGGACGCGACGCGCTACCTGCTCGACGAATCGCAGCTCTTCATCGACGCCGCGCACGCCTGCTACAACCGGCTGGGAACCACGGTGGCCGTGTAATGGCGGCGAGCGCGCAGCAGCAGGTGGTGCTCCAGCACGTCAACGTGAAGCTTTTCCTCGCGGATGCGCCGGGCCTCGATCTCGAGCCGCTGATTCCGATATTTCATTCATGGATCACGGGCGGCGCGTTCAACGAGATGCTGCTCGACGTCGCCGACTACCGGCACGTGCCGAGTGGGCCGGGCGTGGTCGTGATCGGGCACGAGACGGATTACGCGGTGGACAACGCCAGCGGGCGGCTCGGCGTGCGTTACAACCGCAAGACGGCGGTCGAGGGCGACAATTCTTTTGCGCTGCAACAGGCCGCGCGCGCCGCTCTCGTAGCATGCCGGCGCCTCGAAGAAGAACCGCGCCTCGGCGGGAAGCTGCGCTTCAACGGCCAGGAAATCGAAATCTTCGTGAATGATCGGCTGCTCGCCTCGAACCGCGCCGAAACCTTCGCGGCTGCGCGCCCTGATCTAGACGCTTTCGCGCGCAAGCTTTTCGGCGGCGCCGAATATTCGCTGTCTTACGACAGCAGCCGCGACCCCCGCAGCCTCTTCAGCGTGAGCCTGAAATCCTCGCGCCCGTTTTCCACGCAGGAACTCCTTAAGAATCTCGAATAGACCGCATAAGGCTCACACCACGAACAAGAACAGATCCCTCGCCGACCGAAGTGCGGTCGGCTCGGGATGACAGGGTTGGTTGAGGCGACGCGCGACTGCTTACGCCCGCGTGAGCGCGGCGACGACGCGCGCGGGCGTCAGCGGAAATTCCAAAATGTGCACGCCGGTGGCGTCGAAGAACGCGTTGCCGATGGCGCCGGCGGCTGCGGCCATCACCTCTTCGCCCGCGCCGGTGGAGCGCTGATCGAGGCGTTGCACGCACACGGCCGTGACCTCGGGGCATTCCTCGAAGCGCAGGATCGGGTAGCTGCTCCAATCGAGGCTGGTGACGTTCGTTTTGTCGAACTTCACCTCTTCGAGCAGCATGCGGCTCGTGGCCTGGACCAGTTGGCCGCTAATCTGATTCTCGATGAACGCGGGATTCACGGCGAGGCCTGCATCGATCGCGCCGTACATATGTTTCACGGAGACCTTGCCGGTTTCGCGATTCACTTCGATTTCGGCGACGGCGCCGCCGTAGGAAGTGAGATGCGTGCCGAGGCCGATGCCGCGTCCGCGCATGATTTTCTCTTTCGAGGCGTTTGCGGCGGGCGGCGCAGGCTGCCAGTTCGCCGCTTTCGCTGCCGCATCGAGCACTCCGAGCCAGCGATCGTCCTTGATATTGCGGCGGCGGAATTCGTAGGCATCGATGCCGGCCTGGCGCGCGAGTTCGTCGAGAGTCTGCTCGGACGCAAACGCAAACGCGAGATCGAGCGGCGAGCGCAGCCACGCGCCTTTCAGATAGCCGAGGCCCGGCACTTGATGATTGACGAGGCGCAGATTCGGAATCTCGTACATCGCGCCGCAGCAGCCGGGATTCACCTGCTGCGCCGCGCCGAGGCGCCATTCCGACGCGGGCGTACCGAGCGCGAGCTGCTGCGATGTTTCGACCGCGCTCCAGTTGTGATGCCAGCCGTCGTATTGGTACGCGACGATTTTCCCGTTCGCGTCCGCCGCCGCGCGCACTTCGCCCAAGTGGGCGGGGCCGTAGAGGTCCCAGCCGTGCTCGTCCCAGCGCATGAACTGCAGGCGCACGGGCTTTCCCGCAAGCTGCGAAAGAATCGCGGCAGCCTGCGCCACGTCGTCGTAGCAGCTGTGGCCGTAGGTGCCCGAGCCTTCGTAATACTGCACGCGCACTTTTTGCGGCGGCAGGCCGAGGATTGGGGCGAGCGTGTTGCGCGTGCCGTAGACGTCCTGCGTCGAGCAGATGACGAGCGCGGAATCGGGCGTGACGTCCGCGAGCGCGCCATTGGGGCCAAAGGGCGCGTGGGCCTGATATGCACCGTGGTAGGTATACGACGCGACGTGCGGGGCTGCGGCGAACGCGGGTGATATGTCGCCGCGCTCGAGCACCACGTGGTCTGTCGTTTTGTCCGCGCGCATCGCCGCGTAAACGCCGTCGCTGCCGGGCAGCGTGGCGGGCATGTCCCATGTGATTTTCAGATCGCGGGCCGCGCGCACCGCGTCCCATTCCCGCTCGGCGACCACGCCGACGAAATCGCCTTTGCGCACCACGCGCGCGCCGGGGATGTGCGCGAGAGAATTTTCGTCGAGGGTCGCCACTTTCGCGCCCGCGCCGTACGCGCCCTGGCCGCGCGGCCGCACCACGCGCCCGTGCAACATGCCGGGCAGCCGCACGTGCTGCAGGTAGACGTACGCGCCGCTCACCTTGCCGGGAATGTCGTTGCGCGGCGGGTGCGCGCCGACGAGTTTGTAATCCGCCACAGGTTTCAGCGGCGCTTTCCCCGTGAACGCCAGATCGAAGTGCTTGTCGCCGATGAGTTCGCCGTATGTGACGGTTTTCCCGCTGAATCTTGTGGACACTACGCCCTTCGCGACCGTCATGCTCTCGACGGGCGCGTCGAGCTTCTTCGACGCCATCTCGAGCAGCGCTTGACGAGCCTCGGCCGCAGCGGTGCGAATCGCCGGGGAGCCGCGCGCGATCGACGAACTCGAATACGTTCCGCCCTGATTGGGCGTGAGATCGGTGTCGAGGCGCACGGTGCTGACCTGGCTCATATCGAGGTCGAGCTCTTCGGCGGAAATTTGCAGCAGCGAAGTGGTCGAGCCCTGGCCGAGCTCGACGTAGCCGATGTAGATCGTCGCCGTGTTGTCGCCGTGAATCGCGAGCCATGTGTCGATCTGCTTGGGATCGGGGCCGCGCGCGATGGCGGGTCCCTGCGCGAAAATAGCGTCGCTGATGAGGCCGGCGCTGCTAAAACCGATCACGAGCGCGCCGCCCGCCTTCAGAAATTCGCGCCGCGGAATTCGCGCGCCGGGTTTCGCGGCCGAAGCGAGTTTGCTCATCGCGCCACCTCCGCCGCATCGATTTCCCGCGCGACTTCGTTTCCCGAGGCGCCGTCGATTTCGGCCGCCATCACCTGAGACGCGCGCTGGATCGCTTTGATCACGCGCGGGTAGCTGCCGCAGCGGCAGAGATGACCGTTCATCGCGGTGCGAATTTCGGCGTCGGTGGGCTGCGGCGTTTTCGAGAGCAGCTCGGCGGCCTGGACGATCATGCCGCTGAAGCAGTAGCCGCACTGCACGGCCTGCTCGTCAATCATGGCTTGCTGCACCGGATGGAGCGCCGGCGCTTTGTGAAGCTTGTGCTGCTTGGCGTACCACGCGGGCAGGCCTTCGAGCGTGGTGATTGATTTGCCGGCAACCACGGACACCGGAGTGACGCACGAGCGAATCTCGGCGCCGTCGAGCAGCACGGAGCACGAGCCGCACTGCGCGAGCCCGCAGCCGAAGCGCGGCCCTTGCAGCTGCAAATCGCCCGCGAGGACATACAGCAGCGGCGTATCCGGCGCCGCGTCGACTTCGTGCATCCGCTCATTCACGCGAAGCTTGATCTTGCCCGCCATCGGCATCCTCCCAAGAATGCTTCCGGAGTGAGAGGTTACCACGACGCGCGTGATGCACGCTTCCCGTCTTCGCGTAGCCGCGCCGATTTGCCGAGCTTTCTTGAGCCGCGATGCGGTGCGATAATCCGCGCATATGAAGAGCTCGGCACGGCGGATTCGGCGAAAAGCGGCGGCGCCGCGCCGTGGACATCGCGGCGATGCGCGATTTCGCAAGCTCGCGGCGGAGCTTGCGAAGGCCGGCCGGAATTTTTACGCGCGCGGCTGGGCGCTCGGCACCAGCGGAAATTTCAGCGCGGTGGTAAGCGCGAAGCCGATGCGCCTCGCGATCACCTCGACCGGCTTGGACAAAAGCTTGCTCGCCGCCGTGCAATTCCTCGAAATCGACGAGCGCGCGCAGGTGGTTCGCGGGCAGGGCCGGCCTTCGGCGGAGGCCCATCTGCATGTGGCGATCGTACGGGCGCGCGGGGCGGGCGCCGTCTTGCACACCCATTCGGTCTGGAGCAGTATAGTTTCCGAGGCTTTCGCAGCGGAAAGCGGTCTGACGCTCGAAGGCTTCGAGATGCTCAAGGGATTGAGCGGCATTCGCAGCCACGAACACCGCGAGTGGGTGCCCGTCCTTAAAAATTCGCAGGATATGCCGGCGCTCGCCGAAGAGCTTGCGGAGACGCTGCGAAAGCATCCTGCGATTCACGGCGTGCTTTTGCGGCGGCACGGGCTTTACACGTGGGGACAGGATTTGGCGGAGGCGAAGCGCCACGTCGAGATTTTCGAGTTCTTGATGGAAGTGGTGGGCCGCACGCGCGCGGCAGGCTGCTAGACGCGCCGAGCAGTGAAGGAGGCCGACAATGGCTCTTGTGCGAATTCCAACCGAGAAGCGATCGATCGCCGAGCCGGCGGAAATCGCAAAGTATCTCGCGACGATGGGAATCGACTACGAGCGCTGGGAAGCGGGCGAGCCGGTGGCGCAGTCGGCGCCAGCCGAAGAGATTCTCGCCGCGTACGCGCCGCAGATCGAGCGGCTGAAAGCGCAGGGAGGCTACGTCACTGCGGACGTGATCGACGTGAATTCAGCGACGCCGGGGCTCGATGCGATGCTCGCGCGATTCAATACCGAGCACTGGCACGATGAAGACGAGATCCGCTACATCATCGCCGGGCGCGGCGTGTTTCACATTCACCCGAAGCAAGGGCCCGTGATCGCGATCGAGGTGGAGGCGGGCGATCTGATTCGCGTGCCGCAGGGCACGCTGCACTGGTTCGATCTTTGCTCCGAGCGCCGCATTCGCGCGATTCGCCTGTTCCAGGATCCGGCCGGCTGGACGCCGCACTACACGCAAAGCGGCGTCGATCGCGGCTACGATCCCGTCTGCTTCGGCCCCACATACATTCGCCCGATTTCTTCGGTGAGCTAGCGTTGGCGGCGGCTGCGCTCGACGAAGGCTCGATTCGCGCGATCTTGCTCGATATCGAAGGCACCACCACGCCGGTGGACTTCGTCTACAAGACACTGTTTCCCCATGCCCGCGAACGAGCGCCCGAATTTCTTCGCGCCCATTGGGACGATTCGGACGTGCGCGAGGACGTCGCCGGATTGCGGGCGCAGCATCAGGCTGACGCGGCGGCGAATCTCGGGCCGCCGCCGTGGCCCTCTTCCGTGGTCAGCTCGCCGGAGAGTGAACTGAATTCCGCGACGGCCTATGTCGGCTGGCTGATGGATCGCGACAGCAAATGCTCGCCGCTGAAATCACTGCAAGGGAAAATCTGGCGGGAGGGCTACGCGAAAGGCGAACTCCACGGCGAGATTTTTCCCGATGCGCTCGCTGCGATGATTCGCTGGACGAGGCTCGGGAAAAGGATCGCGATTTTTTCTTCCGGCAGCGTGCTCGCGCAGAAGCTGCTTTTCTCGACAGTCGCCGGCTGCGATCTCACGCATTTAATCGAAGCGCATTTCGATACGAGCGTCGGCGCGAAGGACGATCCTCAGAGCTATCTCCGGATTGCCGAAGCGCTCGCCCTGCCCGCGCGCAAAATTTTGTTTGTTTCCGATGTGGCGCGGGAGTTGGATGCGGCGCGGGATGCCGGGATGCAGACGGCACTGTGCGTGCGAGGCGAATTGCCCGAGGAAACAGCGGGCGGAAAATATTTCGTGGTGCGCTCGTTCAACACGATTTGTCCGTGGCGGCACCGCAGGGAGCGAACACATTGATCGCTTGGGCGAAGGTTGCCGCGCGGATGGCTGCGTGTTCAAATAGGCGGCGATGAGGCGGGCAATGGATTCCGGCGCGAAAGCGGCAAAGGGCAAAGCGAAAGACGTGAATTCGCTGCTGCGCGAAATTCCGTCTGTCGATGAACTGCTCGGCCGTGCGCAACTCGTAGCGCTGGCCGAGCGGGCAGGGCGCGGCGTGGTGACGCGGGCAGGGCGGAACGTGCTCGCGGACCTGCGCGCCAAGCTGAAATCTGGCGCGAACGGCTCGGGAAGCGCCGAGGCGGCTCTGCGGATCGAAGCGATCGAGGCGCGCGTGGCGGCGGATGTCGAGGCGCTGCTTGCGCCGTCGCTGCGGCGCGTGATCAACGCGACCGGCGTAATCCTGCACACGAACCTGGGGCGTGCGCCGCTCGCCGCGATGGCCATCGCGCAGATCGCGGAAACGGCCACGCGTTACTCGAATCTCGAATACGACATCGAGAAGGGCGCGCGCGGGAAGCGCGATGTTCACACGGCCAAGCTGCTGGCGGAACTGGCGGGGGCCGAGGCGGCGATTGTGGTCAACAACAACGCCGCGGCCGTCTTTCTGATTCTGAACACGCTCGCGAAGGGCGCGGAAGTGATCGTCTCGCGCGGCGAGCTGATCGAAATCGGCGACGGATTCAGGATTCCGGAGATCATGTCCGAAAGCGGCGCGGTCCTGCGCGAGGTGGGCACCACGAATCGCACGCGCATCCGCGATTACGAGCGCGCGATCAACGAGCGCACGAAGCTGCTGCTGCGCGTCCACCCGTCGAATTTCCGCATCAGCGGATTCACCGAGCGGCCTTCGCTCGAAGAGCTCGTGGCGCTCGGCAAACGCAAGAAAGTTCCCGTGTTCGAGGATCTCGGATCGGGATGCGTCACGGATTTGAGCGCGAGTGGCGTGGCCGAGCCGCTGGCGCGCGAAAGCGGACGCGCGGGCGTCGCACTGATTTCGTTCAGCGGCGACAAGTTGCTCGGCGGGCCGCAGGCCGGAATCATTGCCGGGAAGCAGAAGATGGTCGAGCGCATCCGGCACAATCCGCTGTTTCGCGCGCTGCGCGTCGATAAGCTGACGATTGCCGCGCTCGAGACCACGCTCAAGGCGTACCATCGCAGCGCGCTTGACGAAATTCCGGCGATCGGGATGATTCGCTCGAGCGCGAGCGAAATCGGCCAGCGCGCCGTAGCTTTCGCCGACATCCTGCGCGAGTCGCTGCCCGCCGACGCCGAAATTCACGTGCGCGCGGGATTTTCCGTGATCGGCGGCGGCTCGACGCCGGACCAGAAGCTGCCGACGCATCTGATCGCGCTCGCGAGCCGCATCCATTCCGCCGCGCTGCTCGAAGAGCGCCTGCGCAAGCCCGCGCGCGGCGGCGCGCCCGTGATCACGCGCGTCGCCGAGCGACGCCTGATCCTCGATCTCCGCACCGTTTTTCCCGATGAAGAAGCAACGCTCGCCGCAGCGCTTGTCTCCGCGTTCGCCTGAAGGGGAGCCGAAATGAACGCGCACCATCTTCTGTTCACGACCGGCCGCTTCAACCTCTCGCAAGTTCATGAGCACTTCATCAATCCTTGCTGCTTTGGCGAAGATCTGGCCGCCTGGCTCCGATCGAAGTTGACCGAGAAGGGTATTCATGCCTCGGAGCCTGGCCAAGAAGACTGGGGCTGGTACCTGCGCGCCAAACAAGGAAACGATTCTTACTTCCTCGGTGTGGGCGGCAACTCCGCCAACGGCACAAATCAGGATTGCGGTGAATGGCGAATCATCGTTCTCAGGAAGAGGTCGATTTGGGATCGAATCAGGGGCAAAGGCAAGATTGCGGATGACGATCCAATGCTTCAGATCATCGAGGAGATTCTTGGGGCCGAGGCCGATTTCGTCGACGTGCATAGAGAGCCAGAGGCGAGCAGCTAGAACGCAGCCATTCGTGGTAGAGTGACCCCACCCGGCGCGCCAACCCAGCCGCGCACCCGCCTCGAATCCTGATCCTCATCCTCTCGGAGGCAAGCTATGTGGCTTATCTGGACGAGCCTTGACGAGATGGGGTATAGAGGCACGCGAAACCGGTCCCTTTGCAGAGGCGGTCAGCGGGACGGCGCATTCGACGGCGTTGGTGGCGGCTGAAGGGGCGTGCTCTGCTGCAGAATCAACTGCCATCCGCCAGGCCTTGCCACCCATACACCCGAGACGCGCATCTGGACTTTTACGGGCTGCTCTGCAGCCGCGCGCGGCGCGAGCACGATGTCCTCAACGCCCGAAACAATTGCCCCGCCTTCAAAGAAGACGACTTTCGGGTTGCTGATTTCGAAACTGCTAATCCGGAATCGGCGCGCGCGGGCAGCCTCCAGAAACTCCGCCTTGTTTTGCACGAGCGCGTTGCCATGCACAAATACCACGTCGTCGGCCATCAGCTTTGCGAGAGTTGGGGCGTCGCACGCAACCGTAGCGTCTTGAAAGCGCTTCTGCAGATCGAGCAACTGCGCTGCGGTGAGCTGCTCATTCGACGCGGCGACCTGGGCCTTCGATGAGCGAGCGCCCACGAGGTTCAAGAGCAGAGCGACTCCGAAGGCAATCGCGCTCAGAGAGCGGGCCGAGATATTGATTTTCGCGAGCATCATGCCAGAGCCTCCGAAAGGAATTCGTTCGCAGCGAAAGGCGCGCCCCAGGGAAACCTATCACAACGACACTCGTTTCCCCACCATGCCCGTGCGCGCTGCAGCGCCCTACTGGTAGTGGATCATCCTCAGAATGCGTCCGTCGATCTTTGAGATCCTGACGAGGGCGGTTCCTCCGTTGCAGCGTGTGGTTGTACCGCCTTTGCCGTCGGGCAGTTCAGTGTTCCCTCAACCGTCCATACGTTGTTCTTGAGACTTGCGTGAAGGGGCTGCTCCGACGCGATTTGCTTTTCGCCGTAGACGGGAATTAACACGGCCTGTGCTATCGCTATGGCGGTCTTTGCGTCAGGAACATAGCCGGATTTTGGCGTGTACGTATGCCCCATCGCCGCAGCGATCAGAACGAAGAACCCGAGCAACCCCGCGAAGATTCTCACGCGCCACCTCGATTTCCTTCTGGCCGAGATCATAGCACCATGAAACCCGCGGAGCCCCCCGCAGCGTCTTGACTTTGCCGAAATCGCCCGCCTAGACTCGAAGTTTCGATTGGCTCCCATGGCGACAACCGAGGGCCGAATCATCACGGTCGGAGTGACGGGCGCGAGCGGCGCGGCCTACGCGCAGGCGCTCCTGCGTCTGCTCGACGCCGACCGGCGCGTGGAGCGCGTTTTCGTGGTGGCGAGCGACGCGGGGCTGCGCCTGCTTTCGACCGAGCTGAGCATCGTTGCGTCGGATGCGAAAAAACTGCCGGCGCTGCTGACCGGAACCGCCGCGAAGAAATTCGAGTACCTGCCGAACAAAGATATCGGCGCAAGCATCGCCTCCGGCAGCGCGCGCGTGGACGCGATGGCCGTGGTCCCGTGCTCGGCGGGCGCGCTCGGGTCGATCGCGGCGGGCACGGCGGGCGACCTCTTGACGCGCGCCGCGGACGTATGCCTGAAAGAGCGCCGGCCGCTCGTCCTTTGCCTGCGCGAGACGCCGCTCAATCGCATCCATCTTGAAAATATGCTGCGCGTCCACGACGCGGGTGCCACGGTAATGCCGGCGATGCCCGCGTTTTACTACGAGCCGAAGACAATTGCCGATATCGTGGAGCAGTTTGCCTATCGCGTCCTCGCGCAGATGGGATTGCCGCAGGACGAGCAGTATCGGTGGAAGGGCAAACCGTGAGGAATTTGCCACAGAGGCACCGAGGCACAGAGAGAAGCAAGGATGCAAGGATGCAGGCGGAGCCTCTCTGCCTACATCTTTCTCGGTGACTCTGTGCCTCCGTGGCTAATCGAGCTATGACCAAGGGACGAATTCGGACCGTGCTCGAGATGATCAAATTCGAGCACTCAGTGTTTGCGCTGCCGTTCGCGATGGTGGGCGCGCTGCTGGCGGCGCGCGCGGGCGGCGGGCGGCCGACGTGGCGGCAGATTCTGTGGATCGTCGTCGCGATGGTGGGCGCGCGGGCGGCCGCGATGACGATGAACCGCATCGCCGACGTCGAATACGATCGCCGCAATCCCCGCACGGCCAAGCGCGCGCTTCCGGCCGGCGAGCTTTCGCTCGGCTTCGCGTGGGCGTTTACGGCGCTGGCGTCGGCGGTGCTGGTGATCGCGGCGTGGCAGTTGAATCGGCTGGCGCTCGAGCTTTCACCCGTCGCGCTGGCGATCCTCTTTTTCTATTCGTATACGAAGCGATTCACCTCGTGGTCGCACTTCGTTCTCGGATTCTGCCTCGGGATTTCGCCAGCGGCGGCGTGGATTGCGATTCGCGGCTCGCTCGACGCGCGCATGCTGATACTGTGCGCGGCGGTCACGCTGTGGGTCGGCGGATTCGACGTGCTCTACGCGTGCCAGGACGTGGAATTCGACCGCGCGGCCGGGCTGCACTCGATTCCGAAAAAGCTCGGCATCGCGAAGGCTCTCGTCTTCGCGCGCGCGATGCACGTCGTGATGGTGGCGCTGCTCGCGTGGCTCGCCTGGAGCTTTCATCTCGCGTGGCCCGCGTGGGCGGGAATCGCGGTCGTGGCGACGCTGCTGGCCTACGAGCATTCGCTCGTCAAGCCCAACGATCTCAGCAAAATGAATGCTGCGTTTTTCGCCGTGAATGGCTATATTAGTTTGTTGTTCCTGCTCTTCTGGGGCGCTGCTGTAGTAGTGACGCGGCGGCCATAATGAAGCCGAAGAGAGATTCTTCGGCCCAGAGTATGGGCCTCAGAATGACGAGGCTTGCGGCAGGATCGGCCCACAATAGCAATGAGTGCTGAACTTCACATCACGGACGCGCGGCTCGAACCCATCGCGCAAAAGGTCCTCGCGGGCCAGCGGCTAAACGCCGACGACGGGCTCGCGCTCTTTCAGTCGCACGACCTGCTGGCGGTGGGCTGGCTCGCGAACCACGTGCGCGAGCAGCGGCACGGCGACATCTGCTACTTCAACGTCAACCGGCACATCAATCCGACGAACGTCTGCGTGGCGCATTGCAAGCTGTGCGCGTTCGGCCGCGCGCCGGACTCACCGGGCGCCTACGCGTTTTCGCTCGAAGAAACCTTCGCGCGCGGCGCGCAGGGCGTGGCCGAGGGCGCGACGGAATTTCACATCGTCGGCGGCCTGCATCCCGACCTGCCGTTCGAGTTTTACCTCGACCTGATCCGCGGCCTGAAGCAGCGTTTCCCGCAGGTGCACCTGAAGGCGTTCACGATGGTGGAGGTGCACTACTACGCGCGCCTCGCGAAGCTGTCGATCAAAGACACGCTGCTGAAAATGAAGGAAGCGGGCGTCGACTCGCTCCCCGGCGGCGGCGCCGAAATTTTTCATCCGCGCGTGCGGCGCATCATCTGCGACCACAAGGTTTCAGGGACGATGTGGCTCTCGATCGCGCGCACCGCGCACGAAATCGGCCTGCGGTCGAACGCGACCATGCTCTTCGGCCACGTCGAAACGCTCGAAGAGCGCGTCGACCACCTGATGCGCCTCCGCGAAACGCAGGACAAGACGCACGGCTTTCAGACCTTCATCCCGCTCGAATTTCACCCCGCGAATACCGGCCTCGCGCACGTCCCCAAGCCGACCGGCATGGACGCGCTGAAAACGATGGCGGTGTCGCGCCTGATGCTCGACAATTTCGATCACATCAAGGCGTATTGGATCATGCTGACGCCGCGAATCGCGCAGATCGCGCTGCAATTCGGCGCGGACGATATCGACGGCACGGTCGTCGAGGAAAAAATCTACCACGATGCCGGCGCGACCACGCCCGAGCACATGACCCGCGCCGAACTCGAGCGGCTGATCCGCGCGGCCGGGCGCGTGCCCGTCGAGCGCGACACGCTCTACAATCGCGTGGATCGCGCGTCGATGCCACCGGTGAATCCCGCAGCGGCGCGCCAGACCGATAGCTTCATCCCCGCCGAATCCCTCAGCACCCATAATTAGTCGGGCGCGGAACGCAAAATTCATTTCCGCAGTCATCGCTGAAAATGATTACACCCAACACAATCACGCGATCTAGGCCTCAGGCGGCCTTGACTTGCCCGGAGGGCGCCGCTAGACTCGAAGCGTTCTTGGTAGAGGTGCGGAGGCCATGAGTAGCGCGGCCGAGTTTCCGAGCAGCTTCGGAGGCTCGCGCGAAATGGGCTGGCAGTAGACTCCGCCGAAATCGTCGGGCTGACTGCGGCTGCGACGGTTGGGGGATGGGCTGAAAGGCTCGTCCACTGTCATTCGCCGCGGCGAATGGAGCGCTATCGAGGAGCGAAGACACACGAGCAGCGCCTCTCGCGTATCCTTCCTTCTCTTTTCGTTCCAATCCCTCGCAGCAAAATTTTCGACTAAATTGACCCAGGACCGAGCCGGATGAAATGAACGTTTTCGAGCTGACGCGCGCGCTGGTGGACATTGAATCAATCACGGGAAACGAAGGCGCTGCCGGCGCGTTCCTCGAAAACTATCTCGCGAAGATCGCTGAGCGCACGGGCGGGCGAGTCGAGCGGATGGAGGTCGAGCCGGGCCGCTTCAACGTGCTGGCCTGCTGGGGCAAGCCGCTGGTGACGCTCTCGACGCACATGGATACGGTGCCGCCGTTTTTCGCGTCGCGCGACGATGGAGAATTCATCTGGGGGCGGGGCACGTGCGACGCGAAGGGCATCATCGCTTCCATGACCGGCGCGGCGGAAAAACTGCTCGGCGAGGGCCGGTCGAATTTCGGCTTGCTGTTTGTCGTCGGCGAAGAGCGGAACAGCGCGGGCGCGGCCGTGGCCGCAAAATCGCCGCGAGGCTCGCGTTATCTCGTGAATGGCGAGCCGACAGAGAATAAGCTGGCGCTGGCGTCAAAAGGCACGCTGCGTTTCGAGTTGATCGCTCGCGGCAAAATGGCGCACTCGGCGTATCCGGAGCTGGGCGAATCGGCGATCGACAAACTGCTCGACGCGCTCGAAGCGATCCGGCGCGTCCCGCTGCCCGAGGATCCGCTGCTCGGCCGCTGCACGATGAATATCGGCACGATTTCGGGAGGCCGCGCGCCCAATGTGATTGCGGACGCGGCGAAAGCGGAAATCCTGGTGCGGCTGGTGGGCGATGCGGCGCCGATTCGCGATGCTTTCACGCGCGCCGTCGGCACGCGGGCGGAGTTGAAGGAAGTGCTGTGCATTTCGCCGATCCGGTTTCAGACGGTGGACAGCTTGCCGACGACGGTCGTGTCGTTCACCACGGATGTGCCGGTATTCGGCAAAAGCTGGGGCGAGCCGCTGTTGCTCGGGCCGGGCAGCATTCTCGTGGCGCACACGGCGGACGAGCGAATCGCGAAAAGCGAGCTTTCGGAAGCGGTCGGAATGTACGCGGACGTGGTGCGGAGGCTCCAGGCATGAATCTCGCGATCGTCGGCTACGGCAAAATGGGGCGCCTGATCGAACAACTCGCGCCGGAGTATGGATTCGACGTGAAGCTGCGGCTCGATATCGACAACAACGCGAACTGCGAAGGCATGACGAAAGAGAATTTTCGCGGCATCGACGCGGCAGTGGAATTTTCGACGCCGTCGACCGCCATCGAAAATATCGAGCGGCTGGCGCGGCTCGGCGTGAACGCGGTCATCGGAACGACGGGCTGGCTCGCCGATATCGAACGGGCGCGAGCAGCGGTCGAACGCGGCGGGACGGGGCTCGTCTGGAGCGCGAATTTTTCGGTGGGCGTGAATATTTTTTCGCAGATCGTGGCGGAGGCGGCGCGGCTGATGGCGCGCCAGCCCGAATACGGCGCGTGGGCGTGGGAGATTCATCACGCCACAAAGAAAGATGCTTTTTCGGGGACGCTACTCGCGCTCGTCGAACAAATGAAGAAGAGCAGCTACGACCGTCCAATCAATACGAGCAGCAGCCGCGCGGGCGCGGTTCCCGGAACGCACGAGATCGGCTTCGATTCGGCCGCCGATACAATCACGTTGACGCACACAGCCCGCAGCCGCGAAGGATTCGCCCGCGGCGCCCTACGCGCCGCCCGCTGGATCGCCGGCAAAAAAGGTTTCTTCGATTTTCGCGACATCGTTAACGAAGTGGACTAAGGTTTAAACGTGGCGCCGGGTTCTTTGGCCCGGCAGTCTTTGCTGTCAGTTTGGCGGCTGCATCGCGATCATTCTCGCGAACATCATGAACGCTTAGGGTTTAAATGTAGCGCCGCGGCCTTAAGCGCGGCAGATTGGGCTAGGACATGTCTCATGGCTCGGCAAATTTCATCGGCCACGCCAAGCACCTGTCATTCCGAAGACGAGCAGACCGATTTCGCGCCCATGCACCTCGGATCGCGCGAAAATCGGTTGCAGTGGCGAGGATGAGAAATCTCGGCGCCGGAACGGCGGAAACCTCGCATCAGGTTTTTCCGGGGCTGCGCATCGAAACAGCGGCCCGCAATTAGCGATCGCTTGCAAGGCAAGGAGGCACGCAATGTTGTTCACAGGATGCGGTACGGCACTGGTCACTCCGTTTCGGAAGGATTTGTCGCTCGATGAAGAGGCCGTGCGGCGGCTGGCGCGGCGGCAGGTCGACGCGGGGATCAATTTTCTCGTTCCTTGCGGCACCACGGGCGAAAGCCCCACGCTCGGGAAAGCCGAGCTGTGGCGCGTGGTCGAAATCGCGATCGAAGAGGCGCGGCGCGGAAAAATCCGCGTCGTGGCGGGCGCCGGCGGCTACAACACCGCCGAGGTGATCGAGCGCGCGCGCGAGTACGAGGCGATGGGCGCAGATGGAATTCTCTCCGTCAGCCCGTACTACAACAAGCCGACGCAGGAAGGGCTCTACCAGCACTTCAAGGCCATCGCCGCGGCGATTTCGCTGCCGATCATTCTCTACAATATTCCGGGGCGCACCGGCGTGAACATCGAGCCCGCCACAATGCGGCGGCTCGCCGAAATCGACAACATCGTCGGCGTGAAGGAAGCGTCGGGAAACATCTCGCAGATGGCGGTGGTGCTCGATATCGTCCCGGACGATTTCGTGGTGCTTTCGGGTGACGACGGCATCACGATTCCGCTGATGTCGCTCGGCGGGCGCGGCCTGATTTCCGTGGCGTCCAATGAAATTCCGGCGGAGATGACGCGCATCACGCAGCTTTGCCTGGCCGGCGATTTCGTGGGCGCGCGCGAAATTCACCGCAAGTATTTCCGGCTGCTGGAAGCGAATTTCATCGAGACGAATCCGGGGCCCGTGAAGGCGGCGATGGGACTGATGGGCCTGCTCGATCCGCATTTCCGGCTGCCGATGGTGCCGCCGAAGCCCGAGAATCTCGAAAAGATTCGCGGCGCGCTCGAAGCGGTGGGCCTGGTGCAGAAGGTTTATGCCGCCCGCTGAGATGAGGGGCGAGATCGAGCGCCTCTTCGACGAAAATCCGGCGAGCTACACCGATGAGCAGCGGCGGCTGTTTCAACGCTTCAAAGTCGCGCTGAATTCCGGCGAAATCCGCGCGGCCCAGCCGAATCCCGCGACCGCGACCGGATGGTTCGTGAACGCCTGGGTGAAAAAGGGCATCCTGCTCGGATTCCGGATGGGCACGATCATGGATATGTCGATCGACGCGGCGCGCCAACCATTTTTCGATAAATCCACATACCCGGTGAAAAATCTCAGCGCTTCCTCCGGCGTACGAATCGTTCCGGGCGGTTCGAGCATTCGCGACGGCTGCTACATCGCGAAAGGCGTCACGTGCATGCCGCCGATGTTCATTAACGTCGGCGCGTACGTCGACGAAGGAACGATGATCGATTCGCACTCGCTGGTCGGCAGCTGCGCGCAGATTGGCAAGAAGTGCCACATCTCGGCGGCGTCGCAAATTGGAGGCGTCCTCGAGCCGGTGGGCGCGCTGCCGGTAATCGTCGAGGACGAAGCTCTGATCGGCGGAAACTGCGGCGTCTACGAAGGCACCGTCGTGAAGCGCCGCGCGGTCCTCGGCACCGGCACGATCCTCAACCGTTCGACCCCGGTGTATGACGTCGTTACCGGCGCGGTCCACAGCGCGAGCGGCAACGAGCCGCTGGTGATTCCGGAAGACGCAGTGGTGGTCGCCGGCTCGCGCGCCATTTCCCACGGCCGCGGCAAGGATTGGAATCTCTCGCTCTACACGCCGGTCATCATCAAATATCGCGACGCGAAAACCGACACCAAGGTCCAACTCGAAGATTTGCTCAGATAGGCGACGAGGTAACTTCTTTTTCTGCTGTCGCTCGAATTTTTCCTCGCGGTTATTTTCTCGTTTGTGGGGCTGCTGCCGTCCGATCCTCGCGCTTTTCGCCATGCACTATGTGTGACGCGTGCATGGATTCCTGCGCGGCCCCTTCCCCGACTCTGCGCTTGACAAAGTCATCCGGGTATCATAATTTCGAGAGCGTCATGAAACTGCTGCGGGCGCATCATAGTCACCACCATCATCACGTGAACCCGTGCCCGCGGCGGTGTGGCTAGCTCGAACGGCAATAGCTGCACTCATCAGCCCGCTGGCGCGGCAAGCGCCGGCGGGCTTTTTGTTTTTTCGGGCACATTGAATATTCACAAGAAAAAATCGGAGATAGGCGAAATGGAACTCGATTTCGAAAAGGAAAATGGGCTGATCCCGGCGATCGTCCAGGACCATGTGAATGGCGAGGTCCTGATGCTCGGCTTCATGAACCGCGAAGCCTTCGATCTTACGCAAAAAACCGGCTTCGTCACCTTCTACAGCCGGTCGCGCAAGAAACTGTGGCTCAAAGGCGAGACGAGCGGACAAAAACTATTGCTGCGCGAACTGCGCGTCGATTGCGATCGTGACGCGCTGCTGGTGCGCGCGGAACTTGAAGGCGGCGCGGTGTGCCACGAAGGCTATCGCAGCTGCTTTTTCCGCGAGATCGGCCGCGACGGCGAGGCAAAGGTCGTCGCCGAGCGCGTGATGTCGCCCGAAGAACTCTACGGCAAAGGGAGCAAAGGATGAGCCGCCTCAAACTTGGCATTCCGAAAGGCAGCCTGCAGGATTCGACGGTCGAGCTCTTCGCGAAAGCAGGCTGGCGTATTTCCGTGAATTCCCGCAGCTACTATCCCGGCATCGACGATCCCGAAATCGAATGCATGATGGTCCGCGCGCAGGAAATGGCGCGCTACGTCGAAAACGGCGCGATGGACGCCGGCCTCACCGGAAAAGACTGGATTCTCGAAACGGGCGCGGATATCCAGGAAGTCGCCGAGCTGGTCTATTCGAAGACGAGTCTCGGCCGCGTCCGCTGGGTGCTGGCCGTCGCCGAAGATTCGAATATCCAGAGCGTGCGCGACCTCGAAGGAAAAGTGATCGCCACCGAGGCGGTGAAAATGACGGAGCGGTATCTTGCGCGCCACGGAGTGAAGGCGCGCGTGGAATTCTCCTGGGGCGCCACGGAAGTGAAAGTGCCGCAGCTGGCGGATGCGATCGTCGAAGTGACGGAAACCGGCTCGTCGCTGCGCGCGAATCACCTGCGCGTGGTCGATACGCTGCTCGAGTCCGCCACCTGGTTCATCGCGAATCGCGGCGCGTGGGCCGATCCGTGGAAGCGCGAGAAGATCGAAAATATCGTTCTGCTGCTCGATGGCGCGATCAAGGCGTACACGCGCGTCGGATTGATGCTGAATGTGCGGCGCGCCGACCTCGACAAGGTCGTCGCCGAGCTGCCGGCGCTGCGCAATCCGACGATTTCGCAGTTGAGCGATTCGGACTGGCTCGCGATCAACACGATCATCGAGGAAAAAACCGTGCGGCAGCTCATTCCCAAGCTGAAATCGGCGGGCGCGGAGGGAATCGTCGAGTATCCGCTGAATAAGGTCGTGTACTGATGCGCGTTTTGCCGCTCACCCACGCAGCCGAGGAAAAAGTGCTGGCGTCGCGCCACGCGAGCAGCCGCGACGCCGAGCGCATCGCTTCGCGTATCGTCGCGGATGTGCGCCGCCGCGGCGATGCGGCGCTTTTCTCGTGGACGAAGCGCTTCGACCGCGTGGCGCTCACGCCGCGCACCGTGTGGGTTTCGCCCGCGGAATTGGCCAGCGCGCGCAAAAGCATATCGAAAGCTTTTCTCGATGCGATCGAGCACGCCGCACGAAACATTCGCGCCGTCGCGCAACGGCAAAAGCCGCAGGAATGGATGATCGAAGTTGAGCCCGGCGTGCGAGCCGGCCAGCGCGTGCGCGCAATCGATTCGGTCGGATGCTATCTCCCGGGCGGGCGATTTTCGCTCGTCTCGACGCTGCTGATGACGGTAATTCCAGCGCAGGAGGCCGGCGTGCGCCGGATCGTCGTCGTAAGCCCGCAGCCCGGGCCCGCGCTGCTGGCTGCCGCGAAGGCGCTCGGCATTGACGCCGTCGCGCGCGTGGGTGGCGCGCAAGCGATTGCAGCGCTCGCTTACGGCACGCGCTCGATTCCGCGCGTCGACAAAATCTTCGGCCCCGGCAACCGCTTCGTCACCACCGCGAAACGCATCGTCAGCAACGACTGCGCGATCGACATGCTCGCCGGCCCCACCGAAGCGCTCGTCTTCGCCACGCGCGGCAACGCCAAATTTATCGCTGCGGACCTGATCGCGCAGGCGGAGCACGATCCCGACGCGATTTCGCTGTTCGTTACCACGTCGTCGCGCCTGGCTCGCGAAGTCGCCCGCGAAATCGAGCTGCAGCTTGCGGCGCTGCCGAAGGCAAATCTCGCACGCCGCTCGCTCGAAAAAAATGGCGGCGCGTTCGTCGCTCCCAATATCGCGGCGGCCGCGCGATTCGTGAATCGTTTCGCGCCCGAGCACTTGAGCCTTCCCGGCGGCGAAGACGGCCTGCTCGAGCGTATCGATTCCGCAGGCAGCGTTTTTCTCGGCGATTGGAGCGCGCAATCTTTCGGCGATTACGCGAGCGGGACGAATCACGTGCTGCCAACGGGCGGCGTCGCGCGCACGCGCGGCGGGCTTTCCGTCACCGATTTCGTGAAGTGCATCGGCGTGCAGGAAGTTTCCCGCGCTGGCGTGCAGCGCCTAGCGCCTGTGGTCGAGGAATTCGCGCGCGCGGAAGGTCTCGCCGCGCACGAGCGCTCGGTCGAGGTGCGCAAATGAAAACGTCACGCGAACAAACGATCCCGGTGCGGCGCGCGGTCGAAC